>JAIETT010000116.1 GCA_019744945.1 Burkholderiales bacterium | reverse complement strand
GCAACCCCTTCGAGATCAAAACGAATTAATTTAGTACCACGTTTTACTTCATCATTAACACTAACTAAGGCTTCAAATCCTTCACCACCAAGGTTAACTGTATCCATACCAATATGCATCAATACTTCAACACCATCTGCCATTGTAACAACGCAAGCATGTTTCGTTTTAAACAACATAGTTACTTTACCATCAACTGGAGAAACTAAAACATTTGAAGTTGGACGAATAGCAAAACCATCTCCCATTATTTTAGTTGAAAAAACTTGATCTGGCACTGATTCTAATTTAATCAACTCACCTGCCAAAGGCATTACAAAATCACTCACTTTAACATCCTCTACTAATGGAATTTCAACTGGAGCTACAGGCATAATCAAGGTTTTATGTTGTTCAGCTGGAACAACTGGTTCTTGATGAACTACGGCAGCTTTAGGTTCTGGAACTTTAACATCAACTTTACCCGATACAATTTCTTGCATCTTAGTTTTAATGATTTCAGCACGCGTTCCATATACGGCCTGAATACTGTTACCAACTTCCAACACGCCAGCCGCACCTAAGGCTTTTAATTGACCTTTATTTACTTTAGCTTTGTCGCGAACTTCAATTCTTAAACGTGACATACAAGCATTTAAGGTCGCAATATTCGAAATACCGCCAAAAGCCGCTAAAACTTGGGCTGCATGTTGATAACCATCAACATCATCAATTCGTTCGGCCATTTCTTCTGGATCATCTTTTTCACGACCAGGAGTAGCTAAATCAAATTTACGGATTAAGAAACGGAAACCAAAATAATATAATGGCATAAAGAATACTACACCAACTATAATTACCCACCACCATGGTGTACGTCCAGGCATGATACCAAATAATAAAAGATCAATAAAACCACCTGAGAACGTCATACCAATATGCACGCCTAATAAATGCATTACCATAAAAGATAATCCAGCAAAGATAGCATGAATACCAAATAGCACAGGTGCTACAAATAAGAATGAAAACTCAATTGGCTCAGTAATACCAGTTAAAAATGAAGTTAATGCTGCTGAAAACATCAGTGCTCCAACTACTTTTTTCTTCTCAGGCGCTGCTTCTTTATACATTGCATAAGCTGCCGCAGGTAAACCAAACATCATGAATGGGAATTTACCCGTCATAAATGTACCAGCGGTAAATGGAACACCATCTTTTAATTGAGCAAAGAAGATTGATTGATCACCATGGACAATCACACCTGATTTTGAAGCATAATCGCCAAATTGATACCAGAATGGATTGTAGAAAATATGATGCAAACCAAATGGAATTAATGAGCGTTCAATCACACCAAAAACAAATGCCGATAATGTTAAATTAGCATTAATCATTGAATCTGAGAACCATTGCAAGAAATTACCAATTGGAGGCCAAACGATACATAATAATAGACCAAGAATAATTGCGACTACCGCAGTTAGAATTGGCACAAAACGTTTACCCGCAAAAAAAGCTAAGTATGGAGGTAACTCGATATCATAGTATTTTTTGTAAATTTTAGCGGCAATAATACCCATGATAATACCGCCAAATACACCCATTTGGAGTGTAGGAATACCCAACACTATGGCTAATTTTGGATTAGGATTTTGCAATTGTGCTAAAACATCAGGAACATGACTGGCTAAACCCACCACCACATTCATAATTAAAAAACCAACCAACGCGGCTAAAGCTGCAACACCTTCGCCACCTGACAAACCAACCGCAACACCTACGCAAAATAAAACTGGTAAATTAGCAAAGACAATTCCGCCAGCTTGTTCCATATAATGTGCTAATGACTGAAACCAATCCACACTTAATACTGGTAGGTACTGTAATAACGCTGGATTTTGAAAGGCATTACCCAAGGCAAGTAAAATACCTGCCGCAGGTAACAACGCAACTGGTAGCATTAACGACTGACCAACCTGTTGCAAAACTGCAAAAAATTTCCTCATTTCTAACCTCATAAAAAAGTTTATTCACCACCATGCTAAAATTAATAGATACGCTAATTATTAAATTTACATGAACTAAGAGTATAAGGATAGATTATACCAATCTATCGGCCTAGCTATGTTTAATTAACCACATCAAGCATGAAATATTTTACCACAAAGTCAACATGGTTTTAACTAATTCATTAAATAAGAAAACATCTTTTAAATACATATCCTGCATTTATTCTACCCTATAAATTCCCCCACAACTCCACCAAGTTACTGAGTTTTTATGTTCAAATAGCTTAACGCCAACAGTATAAACCACATTTTTTATAAGCCCTCTATTTTTTAATGCCTTTATGTGCTATAATCTAGCTCTGTAGTTAGTTCGTGCTAATTTCCAACAGCATGACACGTTTAATAAAGCATTAAATAACCTCGTTGGCAAAACACGATCTAAACTACAAAAGATTAATTGCATTTTATTTCAGCAGATCACCATATTTGGAGTTTACTGCCATTTTAAAAGGAACATATTTATGCAACATAGCACTAAAATTCAAGAAGGATCTTGGTCTGGATTTACCAGCGGCAATTGGTGTGAAAATGTCAACGTTAGCGACTTTATTCGTAAAAACGTAGTACCCTACACTGGAGATGATAGCTTTTTAGCACCAGCCACAAGCAAAACCCAAAAATTATGGCAATTAGTTTCAGAACTAACTAAAGCTGAACGAGCGGTTGGTGTATTGGATGCAGAAACCAAAGAACCAAGCACAATCGTGTCGCATGCAGCTGGCTATATTGCACAAGAATTAGAAACCGTTGTAGGTTTACAAACCGATAAGCCTCTTAAACGTGGAATTATGCCAAATGGTGGCTTGAAAATGGTTGAAAATGGTTTAAAAGCCTATGGCTTTGAATTAGATGCTAACGTTAGCGAAGTATGGACCAAACATCGTAAATCACATAACCAAGGTGTGTTTGATGCTTATAGCAAAGAAATGTTAGCTTGCCGTAAATCTGGAATTATTACAGGGTTACCTGATGCTTATGGTCGTGGTCGAATTATTGGTGATTATCGTCGGGTTGCCTTATATGGAGTTGATTTCTTAATGGCTGAACGTAAAGCCATTCATGAATCATCGGCTGATTTAGATATGACTGAAGAAGTAATTCGTCAACGCGAAGAAACTTCGGAACAATTCCGTGCACTTGGCGAATTAAAAACTATGGCAGCGGGCTATGGTTTTGATATTAGCAAACCAGCAACCAACTCACGTGAAGCTATTCAATGGCTATATTTTGCATATTTAGCTGCAATTAAACAGCAAAATGGTGCGGCGATGTCCATTGGACGCGTATCAACTTTCTTAGATATTTATTTCCAACGGGATTTAGATCTTGGTGAGATCACTGAGAGCGAAGTTCAAGAATTAATGGATCATTTTGTCATGAAATTGCGCATGGTGCGTTTCTTGCGTACCCCAGAATATGATCAATTATTCTCAGGCGATCCAGTTTGGGTAACTGAGGCGATTGGTGGAATGTGTGAAGATGGACGAACTTTAGTTACTAAAAACAGTTTCCGTATGTTGCACACTTTATATAATTTAGGTGCGGCACCTGAGCCAAATTTAACCGTGTTATGGTCAGATGCAATGCCACAAGGATTCAAATTATTCTGTAGTAAAGCCTCAATTGATACTAGCTCAATTCAATATGAAAATGACGATTTAATGCGTCCAAAATTCGGCGATGATTATGGAATTGCCTGTTGTGTATCGGCGATGCGCATTGGTAAACAAATGCAATTCTTTGGTGCACGGGCTAATTTGGCTAAAACTTTGCTATATGCGATCAATGGCGGACGCGATGAAAAATCTGGCGCTCAAATTGCTCCAGCGGCTCAATTTACACCTATTACTGCTGAATATTTAGATTATGACGAAGTTTATGCTAAATTTGATCAAATGATGGATTGGCTAGCTAAAGTTTATGTAAACTCATTGAATGTTATTCATTATATGCATGATCGTTACAGCTATGAAAGCCTACAAATGTCTTTACATGATAAAGATATTTACCGCACCTTAGCCTGTGGTATTGCTGGATTGTCTGTTTGTGCTGATTCCTTATCTGCAATCAAATATGCTAAAGTTAAACCCATTCGCAATGAAGATGGTTTAGTGCAAGACTTTGAAACCGTAGGTGAATATCCACTTTATGGTAATAATGATGATCGTGTTGATTCAATTGCTGCCGAATTAGTTACAACCTTTATGAGCAAAATTCGCAAACATCCTTCATATCGTGGATCAGTGCATACTCAATCGGTATTAACGATTACCTCAAATGTGGTTTACGGTAAAAAAACTGGTAATACTCCTGATGGACGTAAAGCTGGTGATCCATTTGCTCCAGGTGCAAATCCAATGCATGGTCGTGATACTCATGGCGCAATTGCAGCATTATCATCGGTAGCTAAATTACCCTATGATGATGCAGAAGATGGTATTTCATATACTTTTGCGATCCTACCAAATGCGTTAGGTAAAACCGATCCTACTAAAATATCTAATTTAGCGGGTTTAATGAACGGCTACTTCGTTGATGACGGTCATCATTTGAACATTAACGTGTTTGATCGCGAAACCTTAGTTGATGCAATGGATCATCCTGAAAAATATCCACAATTAACCATTCGTGTATCTGGTTATGCGGTAAACTTTATTAAACTTACTCGTGAACAACAATTGGATGTAATTGCTCGTACTATGCATGCAAAATTCTAGTTACAGCTAAATTTTAACCACATAGGTTAATTAAGCTCGCAAAATGGCGTTACTAGATTACATTTCAGCTTGCCTATACAGCCGAAATGTAAGAAGTAGCGCCAACTTTTTGTTCATGATAAATTCAATTCTAACGAAGGATAAAATAATGAGTACACAAGGCTATATTCACTCAGTGGAAACTTTTGGTACCGTCGATGGACCTGGAATACGTTTCATTGTATTTACATCAGGCTGTCGCTTACGTTGTCAATATTGCCATAATCCAGATACCTGGAAAATGGACGATGGCAAATTAACCAGTACCGATGAATTAGTAAAAGAAATTTTACGCTATAAAACGTATATGAAATCAACAGGTGGCGGCGTAACTATTAGCGGCGGTGAACCATTATTACAACCAGTATTTGTTAAAGAATTGATTGATAAACTGCATCAAAATGATTTAACGGTTGCCATTGATACTTGTGGCTTTCCAGACATAAATGATAATAATGTCAAAGAAACCGTCGATGCAGCAGATTTAATTCTTTTAGATATTAAATCAATTAATCCACAAACCTATAAAAAAGTTACTCTGCAAGAATTGCAAGCAACCTTAAATTTTGCGGATTATTTAAATAAAATTAATAAACCGACTTGGTTGCGCTTTGTCTATGTACCAGACTTAACCGACAATCGTGAAGATGTAATAAAATTAGCTCAATATGTTAGCACAATGAAAAATATTCAATTAGTTGAAGTACTGCCCTTTCATAAATTTGGTGAGCATAAATGGGAAATGTTAGGATTGACTTATAAATTAAGCAATACGCCAGAACCAACTAAAGAACAAACCGAAGAAATTCGCGCAATTTTTAGAAGCTTTGGTTTAAAAGTACAATAAACCTCCACCTAAAAAGTAAACCCCTAGAATTAATCTAAGGGTTTTATTTGATTGCAAAGCAAAGAGTTACTTCGCTACCTCAGCTAACTCTAGATCAATAAACAATTTATCCATATCCACATTTGCAATTAATACCGTTAACTCTTGACCCGCAACATATTTAAAACCGTTATTCTTACCAACTAAACAATGACGTTTTTCATCAAAGACAAAGTAATCACCGCCTAATTCAGTAACATGGACTAATCCATCGATCATTAATTCTGGAATTGAAACAAATAAACCAAAACTAACCACGCTAGTCACAATTCCTGAATACTCATTGCCAATATGATTTTGGGCAAATTTACATTTATAATATGCATCAACTTTGCGTTCTAATTCTTCAGAGCGCCGTTCACAAAATGAAGTTTGTTCACCCATAACTTCAATTGAATGTAAATAAGCATAGGTTTTATGATGAATTACGGCTTTACACGCGCGATGTACCAATAGATCTGGGTAACGGCGAATTGGCGAGGTAAAATGTAAATAACGTTCATAAGCTAAACCAAAATGTCCAATATTCTTAGGCGCATATTCGGCTAACTGCATTGATCGCAAAATTGTTTGCTGAATAATTCCCGTGTTAGGACGGTCTTTAACTAGTTCAACAAGTTTTTGATAATCCTTTGGTGTGACAGTCTCTTGAGTAACCTCAAATGGCACCGCAATTGAATCTAAATAAGATTTCAACGCACTAAATTTTTTCTCACTTGGTCGATCATGATTCCGATATAAGGTTGCATGCGCATTTTTATTCAAAAAGTCTGCCACCGATTCATTGGCCGCTAACATACACTCTTCAATCAATTTGTGGGCATCTTGGCGACTACGTGGTTTCAAGGCACTAATATTGCCTTTCTCATCAAATTCAAAATACGGTTCATTGCTTTCAAAATCAATCGCGCCACGTTTATGACGAGCTTTTAATAATATATGATAAACTGAATTTAACGCATTAATATTCGCCTCAATATCGCTAGGAATTGCTTCGACACCATCCAAGAACTTCTGCACTCGAGTGTAGGTTAAACGATAATGTGAATATATCACCGCATTATCTACCGCATAATCGGTAATTTGCCCAGCAGAATTAATTTCCATATGACAAACCATTACCAAACGATTAACATTAGGATTCAGCGAGCATAAACCATTGGATAATTTTTCTGGTAGCATTGGCACAACACGACGTGGAAAGTAAATTGAAGTACTCCGTGCAAAAGCATCTTCATCCAAGGCTGAGCCATGCTTAACATAATGAACCACATCGGCAATTGCCACCGATAAAGTAAAACTACCATCGGGATTACGTTCACAAAATACCGCATCATCAAAATCGCGCGCATCTTCACCATCAATGGTCACAAAGGCTAATTTACGTAAATCTTCACGCCCAAGCATGTCATGTTCGCTAATTTCATTGGCTAATTTTTCTACATATTGTTCTGTTTCAGGGCTAAACTCCAACGGTACATTCGCTTCAATTAAAACCCGATTGACAAACACCGCATCATCACCGACATGCCCCAGTGAAGAAACTAATTTAACTTTAAAATAGGATTGTTCCGCGCTCGGGTAACTGCTAACTACGCAGCTATAGACTTCATCAAATGCCAGCGCTTGATTCACTCCATCAATAATAACTGGATAATGTCCTAACTTAGGATTATCACTAACCAAATAATATTTATCTTTGTACTGCTCAACGCGTCCAACTAAATTGGTAATTTTATGCTTAAGAATTTCGCGCACCACGCCTTGTGGTTTGCCCATTTTATCAATACCATCATTCATCACTGCAACTTCATCACCATCAATCGCATAGTTCTCGGCACCCGAATGAATCGTAATTACTTCTTTAGTTTTACTATCTATAGCTATACCACCACGCCCATCTTTATTGGCTTGAAATTGACACAAGCGCGCTGGCTTCATTAAGCTAACCACGTTATCTGGAGCAATTTTAATTTCTTTTTGGCTCGCCATTTTTTTAAGCAGCTTTTTAAAATCGGCTTCTTGGCTCTTGTTAACCGCCAAATGATACTCTAACTCATGAATCGACAAGCGTTTATGATGCAATAAAATCGCAATAATATCTGCGGGTTGAGGTAAATGTTTGGTCATATTAGACTTCTTTTCTTGTATTTAATTTATAACAATGTAAGGTATTTTTTAACAACATCGCGATCGTCATTGGACCAACGCCACCAGGCACAGGCGTAATATATTGCGCACGTTCAAATGCCGAAGTAAATTCGATATCACCACATAATTTACCCGTATCAAGGCGATTAATTCCCACATCAATAGCGATGCAACCTGGTTTTAACCAAGCACCTTGAACAAAATTCGGGCGACCAATTGCGGCGATAACAATATCTGCTGCACCAATTAATTCAACCACATTGCACGTTTTACTATTACACATCGTAACCGTAGCACCACGATTAATCAATTCTAAAGCCATTGGGCGACCAACAATATTTGAAGTCCCCAAAATAACCGCATGCTTACCATGATATTCAAGATTGATGCTATCTAACATATACATTACACCATGTGGTGTACATGGACAAATATTCGGGTCTTTTAAAGCCAGTGAACCCATATTATAGCGATGAAATCCATCGACATCTTTATTGGGTAAAATACTATCAATAATTAATTTGCTATCCAAATGAGCTGGTAGTGGCAATTGCACCAAAATACCATCAACACTTTCATCAGCATTCAGCTGCTGGATTAAGTTAACTAACTCAGCTTGATTAGTTTCAGCGGGTAAAATATACTCTAATGATTTAACCGCAACTTTCTCACAGGCATTTTTTTTATTGCGCACATAAACTTGTGATGCGGGATCACTCCCAACTAAAACCACCGCCAAAGCTGGCTGGCGTTGATTATTGACGCGTAAATTTTCAACTTCATCACTAACCGTATCTAAAATTTGCTGTGATAAGGTCTTACCACACAAGATTTTTTCATTCATTCATTTTTCCTTAAATTTATTCTTTACCCAATTTACGTCGCAAACAACTTAAATAAATATTGGGATCAGGCTGCATATTATTATATTGAGCTTGCCACACCATTTCGGCTAAACAGTCCAATACCTGATGTTGAGCTTCATGCTCATCACCAAATTGTTCACAAAGTTCCAAATATAGCGCTTTAATCCCCATCGGTTGATCAATTGACAACTGTTCCCAAATTGACATATGCATACTGAGATGCAAGAATGGATTAGTTTCGCCTGCATCAGGTAACCAATTATAATTTAGATATTTTTCTCGATCGCGCAACACCACCTGATATTCTGGGTGTTCCATGATGACACTATAAGCCATCTTCTCCAGATCGCTTAAAGCTTGTTGTTGATTTGCTTTGGCAAAGGTATCAAAAAAGAAATTACGTACATCATTAACACTAGGATTAAACATATAGCTCGCTCTCAAGATTATATATAATTAAGCTATTATACCCTATTTAGGCTTGATTTAGCTATATCGTCGTAATATGAAGATAGCATGATCTCGATCTCGAGCTTGAATTTGCTAAGTAAGCACCAGCAAATGGCGCTTACTTAGATTTAATTAATGAGTAAAGATATTAGCTTTGGCTTGATTGGCAATATATTGAATCGCTTCTTGCGCACGAATACTGTTACCCGAACCATCTAACGGAGGCGAATACACTGCAATCGCAAATTTACCTGGCGCAATTGCAACTATTCCACCACCAACCCCACTTTTAGCTGGTAAACCTACCGAATATAACCAACTTCCCGAAGTATCATACATTCCAGCGGTGGCCATTTCAGCCAATAAGTTAGGTACTAATTCAGGTTGGAGTAATTGTTTTGCATTAAACGGAGATTTACCTTGATTGGCTAAAACTGCGCCCATTTTAGCTAATTCCAAAGCAGATGCATCTACCGAACATTCTCGGGTATATAAATCAACAGCTTCGCTCGTATCGCCATAAAAATGATCATAGGATTGGAGTAATTTAGCAATGGCTTGATTATGTTGATTGGTATCGGCTTCAGATTTATAAACTTCTTTATTTACACTAAGTTTGCTATCTGCATAATCATTTAAATTATTTAGAATCAAATTCCATTTATCATTGGCGTTTTTAGCTTTAATTAGGCTTACCGTTGCCATTGCACCTGCATTAACCAAGGCATTTCCAGTGCGATTAGGTTGTTGTTCAACCGCGGTTACCGAATTAAATCCCAGTCCAGTTGCATTTGCGCCCAATTTAGCCAACACTTCAGCCGAACCAGATTGTTGCAACGCCAATGACAAGGCAAAAACTTTAGCTAATGACTCAAGCGGAAATTTCGCATTCGAATCCCCAGCGGTATAAACCTTACCATCAACGGTAACTAAGGCAATCCCATATAAATTCGGGCTATATTTAGCCAGCGCAGGAATATAATCGGCAACTTTACCACCAGTATTCGCTTGATATTTGGCATACGCTTGATTAACCAAGGCTTGATAATCTAGATTATCCGCATATGACGAATTTAAAACACCTAACATCATTAAACTAAAACAGATTTTCTTCATAATTCACTCCAAAAGGTTGACAACAAAAGTCAGATTATAGCGGAATACAAAACGAATTACTTGAAAACTTGCCATGCATTGCACTAAAATAGTCCTAAATTACGCTCTCGTTTTGCAACAAATAAGACCTTTAAAACTTAAATCCGAGCTTCAATTTATAAGCCGTTTTTACTTTATTTTGACATAATTAGAAACTTAAATTTAACATCCATACGTTTAATTATTATGCGTTTACTTAGCTTCCTAATTTCAATCTAATGCATCAAAATAGAGTGCAGCAGAACCCAATAATTGTACTTCTAGTGTATTAGTTGGTTGAATGATAATTTTCTCAATGCTTTTAGGATATGGGAATTTAGTCAACTCGGCTAAAGCAGTGTCCTTATATAAATCAAAGGCTTTAGCAATTGAACCACCAATTAATATCGCCTCTGGATCCAGAGCTAGAATAATGGTATAGAATAATTTACCTAAATGCTTACCAAATTCATGACTTATCCTCAGAGCTTCCTCATTACCAGCCAGAGCGCGTTCAAAGACTGTCGCACCATCTGTTTGATAATGATTGGTAAAAAACAAGCTACTACAATAATCTTCAAACCGACCATCTAAATAAGGTATTTCACCAAATTCACCTGAACCGCAATTCACATCACGCAGTAATTTACCATTATTGATTATGCCACCACCAACACCAGTCCCAATAGCCAAACCAACAAAATTTTTAAATTGACGACCTTGACCAAATAAACACTCACCCAATGCAAAACAGTTAGCATCATTATTTACCTGAACGACACAATTATAGCGCTCTTGTAAAATTTGCTTCAGAGGAACCTCGACCCATGTAGGAATATTTTGGACATTATAAACAATTCCATCTTTGCGATTAACGACACTCGGTACGCCAACGCCAATCCCAATCACCCCGACTTGATGAACTTGATCAATCACCGAAAAAATGGTGTTCAATACCCCAGAATAACTTTTATCCTTCGGTAAAGGACTTTTGGCAATGCGCAAAATTTCACCATTTTGAACTAATGCCGCACGTACATTACTCGCACCTAAATCAACTCCAATAACCAATTCATTCTGTTGCATAGTTTATGCCTTTTTAGAAAAAATAGTTTCATTTTTAACTAGCGGTCGAGCAAAAATCGCGATTCCTAACATATAAGCTAAGGTCAAATAGACCAAACACATACCAAATTTAAGCCCGATTATATCACCTAAAACACCTTCAATAAAAGGGATGATTGCGCCACCAATTATACCAGTACATAAAATACCCGCAAATGTTCCATGATGTTTTTCTAATGAATTTAACCCTAACGATAACACCCCAGGATACATCACAGAAGTGCAAAACCCAAAGGCTGGAAACGCAAACAACGCCATGCTATATGAACCAAATAAAGCTAGACTTAACATCGTCATTCCCAACAAAATAAATATTCCTAATAAAATACGTTGATCCATTAGTTTTATCAATAATAGACCTAATAAACAGCCTAGCGCTTGCCCTGCCCAAAATAAGGCTGAAATGTGTGCACCAACCGTATCAGGATTAGCTTGATAATAGATATTCAGAAACTTGGAAATCCAAACTACAACGCCTTGCTCAGTGCCAACATAAGCAAAAATACCTATAAAATACACCCAGACAATTTTACTTTTAAATAATTCAAATATAATTGTTAAACCCTCAACTTTTTCACCTGCAGTTAATTCAGTTTTAGGAAATTTTACCACAAGAACAACTACAAATAAAATAGCAAAAATTAAGCCAGCAACTAGATAGAATGCAACCCAAGGCATGTTTAATGGTGAAATTACGGCCAGCGCATTCATTATTACATCATTTTTCAAAGGCAAATTTGTAACCAAATAAGAATAAACATACGGTGAGCCAAACGAACCAAAGGCAAAAATCATTTGTGCCATTACCGAGTAAAATGAATAATGCTCTTCTCCTCCAGCCGTTCTAAGCAATGGGTTTATCACAACTTGTAACAATGCCATGCCTAAGCCCATAAAAAACAATGAGGCAAGATAAACACCCAAACTTGGATATAAGGTAAATATCCCACAGGCAACAATAGCAAAAAACATCCCTAATAACGTAAGACGTTTCATACCATAAACGTCAGTGAAATAACCAGTTGGTAATGAACCAACCCCATATGCAATGAAAAATGCAAACGGTAAAAAACCAGCTAAACCTAAAGACATATTGAAACTATCATTGGCCGCAGGCATAATAGGACCAAGAATATTAGTTAAAAATGAAATGGCAAAAAATATCATTATGACTACAATGACCAGTAATGGACTACGTTGCATAAACTCCACCTTATTAAACAATTACAAATAAAATTCCACAAAATCAATACATGAACATCCTACGCACTTACGAGCATACATTAACTAAAAGAGTCCTAAATTAAGTACTCGTTTTGCGATAAATAATATCCCAAACCCCATGCCCTAACTTTAATCCACGTTGCTCAAATTTAGTTAACGGACGATAATCGGGACGTGCCACATAATCGCCATCTACAGCTTGATTACGTAGCATTGGAATATCTTTAAGCACATTAATCATCCACAGCGCATAATCCTGCCAATCGGTTGCCAAATGCAAATAAGCACCTGGTTTAAGCTTTTGACATAACAAATTAACAAACTCGGTCTGAATCAAACGGCGTTTGTTATGGCGTTTTTTATGCCACGGATCAGGGAAAAAAATATGCACACCATCCAACGAGTTATCTGCTAGCATGTGGCGTAAAACTTCCACCGCATCATGGCGAATTAGTCGTAAATTATTAACCTCATGCTCTGCAATTTGCATTAATAATGCCCCAACACCAGGCAAATGCACTTCCACACCAAGATAATCTTGCTCTGGATTAGTTTTAGCAATTTGCCATGTGGCATGTCCCATCCCAAAACCAATTTCAAGAATTTTGGCGTTATCACGTCCAAAAACCTGATTTAAATCAATTAACTCAGGCGTGTAATCAACACCATAACGCGGCATCAGCTCTTCTAAAGCACGCTGCTGACCTGGCGTAATTTTACCTTGGCGTAACACAAAACTTTTAATCTCACGGTGGAGAAGATTATTTTCCATATTTATTTCAATTTATTAAAAATTAGCCAACCTGAATTAAGTTGACTTCGGTTAAATAATTAAGGAATAATAAAAAATATTATTCCTCGGTTTGCTTAGTTGAAACTTGGCACTTTTATTTTTTGCCAAATTATTTAGTTTAGTTTGGATAAAAATCACTATTTAAGACTTGCTCAGCTTAATTTTTATTTTCATTAATTAAAGCAAATTTAATAGCGATTTTATGGAACCATCCACGTCACCGCGGTAATTGTCAATATGATTTATGGTAACATTTTCTTGATTCGATAAGGTTTCTACTGTATTCAAATTAGTCAGTAGCTTACTCGTGTCATGAATAATTGGAGCTACGGAATTAAAATCTCTTAGCTTATACACTATCTCCGTGTTAGCAAAGACTGAGCCATTAAATTGCTGTTTTAAATCTGTGATACACTAAGTTATCTGGTTCTCTATATTTTGAAATGCCTTTGCCGAAACCGTGTTATAGATAGTGGAAAGTCCCAGAACAATTTAAAAAATGAGCGGCAAGGCTAAACTATATTTCTCAGATTCTTCTTTAAAATTAGATTCATAACCAGATATACATTGTCTAGAATTTCTTTGTTGTATTGTATCTCTAACTTTCTAAACCACGCCGTGTCTGTGATAAATTGCAGGCGTAATTATGGCATAAACTGGCGTGTTTTGTGGGTCTAAAACAATCCACTATATGGCGGTAATAATGAATTTTAATATGTTTAAGACATTTTTTACATTCTATTATGGTAGACTTAATTCTTTGATAGGAAATTTAAATTCACAATAACATCCGAAAATACCAAACCATTTACCATTATCATGCTATAATATCAATAATTTATTTAATGTTTTTAATATCCTTACCTCATCTCACATGTATTTCATATATTTTTTTAAATCTAGAGCGTCATAGTTTTGCCATAAAATGGTTAAATTTAACTTTTAATTCTGGAGTATATCATGAATAAAATCATCAAATTTATTACAGGTTCATGTCTAGCAATTGGCATATTGGCAGGCTGTAACAATGGTGGTAGTAGCAGCAGCGGTGGCGGTAAAACTACACCAGCAACAACGGTTCTAGTTTATGTTATAGGTACAAATTTACAAAGCACTGACGGTCAGGCTTTAGCTAATATCGTTGAAATGGAGTCGGTTGGCTCAACTGCTAGTATGAATGTAGTAATCCAAACAGGCGGCGCGAATGAGTCTGTCGGCGCACAAGGAATAAATTGGACGCACAATCAGCGCTGGAAGGTCCTAAAAGGTTCACTACAGCAAATTTCTGATTTAGGCGCTGATGGTGGAGCTGGTGGCAATATGGGCTCAGAAAGTACATTAAGCAGCTTCCTTAACTGGGGCGTTAAAACATATCCTGCAAACAAATATATCGTAGTGCTTTGGGATCATGGTGGTGGTATTAATTCCGGCATTGGTTCTGATGAAATTACCGAGAGTTCGATTGCGGTCAATCAGATTGCAAACTCATTAAGCACTGTAGCTACAGCTAACAAGGTTAAATTTCAGATTCTTGGCTTTGATGCTTGTTTAATGGCAACTACCGAAGTTGCTTCAGCATTTCATACCGCAGCTGATTACATGGTGGCCTCTCAAGACCTAGAACCAGGTGGCGGGTGGGCTTATACACCATTTTTGACATACGTAACAAACCACCCAACAGCTACGGGAGTTCAAATTGGAAAGGCCATCGCTGATGGTTATGCGCTTAAAATGGCTAATGAGGTGGCTACTTTGTCAGTGGTACAGCTCTCAAAAATGCCAGCAGTAATCAGTGCAACCGATGCTTTTGCAACAGCAATGAAGAGCCACTTGTCAGTGCTAGCAGATTGGAAGCAAATTGCCTACGCGCGCAGCCGTGCCCTTGACTTCTATACTGCAGCAATTTTTGGTTACAGCACTGATTTAGTTGATATGAATCAATTTGTTGGTTTGGTGGTTAACAACATTAACAAATACATTGCCCCAGATCTTATTTTAACCACAGCTGGAGATGCCTTGACAGATGCCATTAACCAAGCAGTGGTATATAAAGTGTCAACTAAGAGTGATGATGGCGCCACTGGTTTAAGTGTATACTACCCGTCTATTTTGGCAACTTATCCTGCGCAAAATTATACAGTTAATACTGTAACCGAGATTGGAGGGGTTCCATTTTTTGCGCCTAATTATACTCTAGCAACAACTGGATTAGTAAGCTCTTATTATAACTACTATTTTACCGAGTCAACGAATCTAGTCGCTACGGTAACTACTCCTACCAACATTGGTGGCGTAGTAAATAGTTCAACTATTGACAATGACTTTAACTATGTATTAGCTGCTCACTGGAATCCTAGCTGTAAAATACAAACATCAACCGTTCCGTGTATCGATGCGATGGTTCAAGCTGAGAGCGTTACTGGCGGAATTTCACCAACGTTCACCGTACAGTTTAACCAAGCTTCTGGCGCTAGCGAAAGCTGGGTACTATTGGCAGGTAAGCCTGTTGTGATGATACCTGATTTGGCAGTTGCCAAAACTAATAAATATAATTTGTATATGATACCTGTTTATGATTCAAATGGTGCCCCTGGTTATTTGCAAGTTGAGCAACAACCAAGTGGTGAGTTTAGCATTACTGGCTTCCAACCATCTGCAGCGATACCAGGTAAAACTTATCCAATCCAAGCAAATGCGGTCTTTACTTTGGGTGCATATGCTGCAGCTGAAGGCGGAGGATACTCCTTCTTTGCAACCAATCAAACTGTTAAAGCTGATGCTAATAGAAAAATTACAATTACCCATGGCTCAGTACCAAGTGGCGGAAGTAATGCGTTTGGTTTCGTAGTTAGTGACTTAACAGGAACCATCAATGTGTCAGGATCTATAGCTTATTAACTGATTACGCAAAGAGCATAGTTTATTCGTAAACTTCATTCTATTGTAACATCAGATATAATATTAATTGGCTCTGATGCAAATCGAATGGGTAAATGGAATATTTGTTAAACTAATGTCAGGTTAAATTATCAACACCTGTTGACAAAATTGACATAAAGAATATCTTTATTTAGCCATATGAAAATGCATCTTGGTATATTATAGACGTAAGATTTGATGCCATCTCGAAAAACGTTTAGATAGTGATTTAGACTTTACTAAAGGCCGCAAATTTGAGGTTTCTGGAAGTAGTTATTGTGGTGTCTACAATAGCATTGGTTTTAAATTGGCAATGATACCACGATAAGAAATATAGCTGAGTTACTCAATGTTTCAGACCGTAAAATCTGAGGTATGCTTGATAAATACATGGATGCAACAACACAACTGCATGACTATAGCGATATATCAACAATAGGCATAGATGAAACTTCGAAGCACATGGTCATGATCACTTGACGTTATTTGTTGATCTAAAAAATAGACGAACAATTTATATAGCCGAAGGTCGCTCAAGTAGTGTGCTTTGATTGTCTATACACTTTAATATTATAAAAGGTAGAACTCCAGATGAACATGCAAAAGAATATAATACGCTACTCAACAATATACTGGATTCAGTTTTAATACATAGAAAATTAATGACTTCTTTTCGTTACATGCTGTATCAATTATCTTTACCATGTTACAAATATAAACATTACAAATGATTAGCCGATGAAAAAATGCATCGTACAAATGGTAGTGGTTACTACAATCAGATAAGTATTGAAATTTCAGAAAAAACTAGACGATTTGAAATTATGGCTATACATAATCATGAGTTATTGGGTGTTGTAACTGTTAATATTGCTACTATTTCAATGATCCGAGAGGATATTTGTTATCCACTTTTATATAATGAACTTAAACAAATACTGTATCCTGGCCTAAAAGCAAAATTTAAAATAGAACATGAGTATTTACAACAGTGGAACATTAAAGATGGTGACGTTATAGTAATTTCTACAAATCTAGTAGACACAAATGGTATAGTTATAGATACACTATTTACTGCTCTTGAATATTATCCAAGTAATGACATAGCTCATCAAGTTGATACTAGCGAATTGAAATGCACTCATTCCTCATTAAGAATGAATGGTTGTAAGACAGAAGTTTCTCAAAAAATATCTCTGACAACAGAACCAAAATTAAAATAACGAACCATTTTGTAAATTACTTCTCGTACTCAGCAAATAATTATTAAATAGTCTAGCTAGACACTCTAGAATATTTTAACATTCCCCATGATCTGCTTAATTAGCACGGCGGCATATTCTGAACTGAATTTTTGCAATTTAAGCGAGTTGCCCCCACAACTAATATCAACGGTTAAACTAGCGTGTC
>JAIETT010000207.1 GCA_019744945.1 Burkholderiales bacterium | reverse complement strand
TGCTCTTCAATGGCTAATTTAGTTAACGCAGATTTAGAGTTTTCACCGTGGGCAAATTCGATTAATTTAACTTGATAACCAGCTAATAATAATTCATCAGCCAATTGAACGCCATATAACTTGGCAACGATATCATCACTAATAATCACAATTTTCCGACTTGGTGCATAAGCTGGCAACCAGTCTTGCCACTGACTTAGTAGCTGTGCGGCAATTACAATTGGATAACTATGGGTTTGTTTTGCTGGAATATTTACTTGAAGCGAAATAGTCATATTACTCGATCATAAAATTAAGCTAAAATTAAGTTGTATATTATAAACTATTTAACCTCGCTTAACTTAACTATTTACTAGCTAAGCCACTAGCTGAGTTAGGCTTTTTTAGCTTTTTAAATAATCAAGCAATCTTCATGCAATATGCTGATAAATTGAATGTTTTGTTTATACTGTAAAGCTAATTAAGTTAAACTAGATTTATGCTAATATTGCTATTATGTTAGATTCTAACTGATTCATTTAAGCGTAGTTAGAACAGATCGAATCGGTTTAGGTTATAATAGCGGGAGAACGTAAGTCTAGCATAATAATCGTAATATTAACTAGATTAAGACGAGATGTTATCTTAGATGCGCGCGAGAATAAAATTTAAATTAAGCAAATTAATCATACATAAAAACATCAATATAAAATAAAATTAGTTTGATATAAGGGGAATGAAATGGGTAGCTTAAGTATTTGGCATTGGCTAATTGTATTGCTAATCATTGTAATGATTTTTGGCACTAGTAAATTAAAAAACATGGGCAAAGATGTTGGCGAAGCGGTGAAAAATTTCAAAGACGCCGTCAACACAGATGAACAACAACCCAAGAAACCAGAATAAAGCGTGTTTGGCATTAACTTAAGCGAGATATTATTAATTGTAGTAATCTCGCTGTTATTATTTGGACCAGAGCAGTTACCCAGCATAGCTCGTAAAGCAGGTAAAATTTTTGCGAGCTTACGCAATTTGCGGGCTAATCTTAGTTCACAATTCTACGAACAAATTGGCATCCAACAAATTAATCAAATTAAAGATGATTTGCAGCAGACGATGGCTCAATTAAAACAAAGCATCAGTGCAACAAGCTCAAATCAACAGCGATTAACTAACTTTACTGAAGCAGAATTCAGTGCGCAAGAATTTCAATTTCTCTATCAACCAGAATTAGACTTTGACTATCAACCTGAATTATTTGATGAAATTAACCAAACTCAATGAATCCACAGACTATTCAACAATTGCTCGAATTACGTAAACGGTTAATTTTTTGCGCAGCGGGATTTTTAATAATTTTAGCAGCTCTATTTCCATTTTCCAACCAAACCTATCAATTATTAGCCATTCCAGCTAGCAAATATTTACCCAGCACCACACATTTAGTTGCTCTTGAAGTTACAGCACCTTTTTTTGTGCCACTAAAATTAACTGCGCTGGTTGCATTTATTTTAAATTTACCGAATCTGGTCTATCAAATCTGGCAATTTATTGCTCCAGGTTTATACAAACCTGAACGTCGATTACTGATTAGCGTGATAATTAGCAGCTTTACCCTGTTTATCCTCGGGGTTACATTCTGCTATTTTGTCGTTTTACCTGCGTTATTTCACTTTATCAGCAATTTTATCGCACCGCAAATTACTCTCTTGACCGATATTGATAAGTATCTTAGCTTGGTCTTATCACTTTTTATGATTTTTGGCGTCGCCTTTGAAACCCCTGTTTTAGTCTTTTTATTAATTAAATTTGGCATTCTTAGCGTGGAAAAAGCCGCCAAAATTCGTAAATATATTTTTGTTGGCTGTTTTATAATTGCGGCAATAGTTACCCCACCAGATGTATTATCGCAAACTATGCTCGCCATTCCATTGTATTTACTCTATGAACTTGGTTTACTTGCTGCCAAAATTTTGCAACGACCAGCAAAGCAGAGTGTTTGATTGACTACTTTGCTAGCTATTTATGTTAAAATAGGCACTCCTTGAATTTGTCCTAAACTTGATTAATTAACTCAGAAAATAAAATATGCGTAACATAACTTTCATGGCTTTAAGTATCTGTTCAATTCAAATTTGTAGCGCTCAATCCGCGATTTTTAATCTCTTTGAGTCGAATAACTCAAATACGAATCAAGTAGAATCGCAGATTACACCTACCCCAACTCAAGATTTGACCGACCAAATAGTTGATAGTTATACGTTACAAAACTCAACTAAAAGTTATAAATCAACTACCCCTAATTCAAAGACACAATCCCTTGAGCAAATGCTAAAAATCCAGCAGCAACAAACGGCTGATTTAATCAGCGCCGCACAAGCTGCAACTAAAGCCGCCAGCCAAGCTTCAATCGCGGCGAATAATTTGGCTTTAAAAATCCAATTACTAATTCGCAGCCAAGAGTCAAGCCAACAAATACTCCAAAAAAAACTGAATTCACCCCAATAAGGCTAGCCTAGCATTGTTTATCTGGGATGAGAACCGTAGCCACGTATGCCATGCGATAAGCTCAGAGCAAAAGCTCCGTGAATAGCAAGATTATTAGAAATTATACTAATCCTGATAATATTATCAGGCTGTTAGATTCAATTTAGTATGCGATTGCCATGTTTGCTCAAATCAATTTTAGCAAACTAAAGCACAATATGTTAAAATAGGCACTTATTTTTGAACCACTAAACGCGAGGATCTATGGAACAAATGTCAGTTATATCGTTAATTAGTAATGCTTCATTGACCGTGCAACTTATCATGGCACTCTTGGCATTATTTTCAATAACCTCATGGGGAATTATATTTAGCAAATGGCGCTCCATTTCAAAAGCCAAATCAGAAACACAAAAATTCATGAGTCAATTCTACAGCACCAACAGTTTAACTAATTTGTTTAACTCAGTTAGTGCCGCCCCAGAACGCTATACCACCGCCCAAATGTTTTATGCTGGACTGTCTGAGTATAATCGCCTAAATAAAACTGGAGTAAATAACAAAGTTGCAATTATGGAAAATATTGAACGCGCTTTAGCTGCCTCAATGGATGATGAATTAAACACGCATGAAGCGCGCTTATCAACATTAGCAACTTTCGGTTCAGTTAGCCCCTACATTGGTCTATTAGGAACCGTATGGGGTGTTATGCATGCCTTCATTGGTTTAGGTAGCACTGGTCAAGCCACGCTCGCGGCAGTTGCTCCAGGGATAGCCGAGGCTTTAATTGCTACCGGAATTGGTCTATTTGTTGCAATCCCAGCGTTTATGGCGTATAATAAATTTACTTCGGATGTCGGTATTCTTGAGAAAAAAATGAATAAATTTGGCGATGAATTTTTAAATACGATTAATCGTCGACTTTCAGCTAATAGCACACAACAGGATATTTAAGATGTTTTCACAAGCAGAGGTAGATAAATTCAACGACTTGGCTCACGAATGGTGGAATCTGGATGGTCAATTTAAAACCTTGCACCAAATCAATCCTGCACGAGTTGAGTTCATTCAGCGCCACGTTGAATTAACTGGCAAACGCTTAATTGATGTTGGCTGTGGCGGTGGAATTTTAGCCGAAAGCTTAGCTCAAGCTGGCGCGGTTGTTGATGCGATTGATCTAGCTCCACAATCAATAGAAATAGCTCAATTACATTTATATGAAAGTAATCTACAAGTTAATTACGAATGCATTGAAATTGCAGCCAAAGCCCAACTTGCCGCGGAAAGCTATGATGTGTTAACTTGTATGGAAATGCTAGAACACGTTCCGTCACCTGATTATATTATTGCTGAATGTGCTAAATTAATTAAACTAGGTGGAATTGCCTTTTTTTCAACGCTAAATCGAAATATTAAAAGCTATACCCTTGGTGTTGTTGCCGCTGAATATTTATTAAATTTAGTCCCTCAAGGCACGCATGATTTCAAGAAATTCATCCAACCAGCTGAGTTACGTCAGATGTTACAACGCCATGGTTTTGAATTAATCGCACTTAGTGGAATTGACTACAAGCCATTTTCACAAAAATTTGGCTTAAGTCAAAACACCGACATAAATTATTTAGTTGCCTGCCAAAAAACATGCTAAACATCTCTAAATCGGTAATTACCCCGTTTACTCCCGCACAAATGTATGCGCTAGTTAGCGATATTGAAAATTATAAGAACTACTTACCGTGGTGTCCAAGTTCGCAAGTCTTAAAACGTGATGGTAATAAAATAACTGGTCGCGTTGATATTTCATATCTTAAAGTTAAGGCGCATTTCACCACAGAAAATATCAATTGCGAAAATCAACGCATTGATCTAAGCTTAGTGGATGGACCATTCAAGCACCTTAAAGGTCATTGGCTATTCACGCCGCTAGGCACAACTGGGTGTAAAATTGAATTCAAATTAGATTATGCGTTTAGCAATTTTATTATCCAAAAAGTCATTGGAACTGTTTTTGAAATGGTAATTAAAAACATCGTTGATTCATTTGTCAAAAAAGCCCATGAAATTTACCGCAAGGCATAACCATGCTAATTAAAATTGAAGTTGCTTTTGCAACTGCCACCTTACAAAAAATCATTCCTTTAGAAATTGAAGCCACTACACCACTCGCGAATGTCGTTCAATTATCTGGAATTGAACAATTTTTTCCTGAATATGAATTAAATCAACTCCCGCTGGGTGTATTTGGTAAACGCATCTTTAAACCTGAGAGCTATCAACTCAAGGCTGGTGATCGCATTGAAATTTATCGTCCCTTAAATAAAACTCCAAATCAAAAAAGGCTGGAACGTGCCCAAAACACCTAAAATAATTATTTCCGCATCTCTCGCTTGTCTCGGATTAAATGCCTACGCCTTTCAATTAGTCATTCCACTTGAATTACAAAATAAAGTTGCACTCTCAATCGTTGATACACAAAACAATCAAACAATTTATAATTATCGAGAGTCAACACCGTTATTACTGGCTTCAAATATGAAAATTTTAACCAGTTATGCCGCCTTAACCGAGCTAGGAGCTAAGTTTCACTGGACGACTAAGTTGAGCTATCAAGGACATATTGAAAATGGCGTACTCCATGGTAACGTGTATCTGATTGGTGGTGGAAATCCACAATTAAGCACGCAAGATTTACAACAAATGCTTGCCAAACTCAAGCAGCGTGGAATAAATAAAATTGATGGTGATTTTGTTTATGATATGTCAATTTTTAATCAAAGTATCAAAAGTAGTGAATTACATCCTGAGCCATTAGCCGAGTATTCGGTTGATCCAGCCGGATTAATTATTGATAGTAATTTATCTAATCTTAAATTACAAGTTAAAAAAAATAGCCTAAAATTTAGCCAACAACGCAGTTTAGATTATAAATTTAAAAATCAGCTTAAAGTAAATAATCAAAGCAAAGCCAGTTGTAAATACCCAAGTGATTATATTACTGCCACACCAGCTGCACAACATACCATTATTCTTAGTGGTAACGTTCCGCTAAGTTGTAATCAACAGCTTTTTGGTATTAACTTATTAAGCGCACCAGTTTACAATAAATTAGCGCTTAAACAAATCTTAGCCGCTCAAAAAATCAAGCTAACTGGTACTATTATTGCCGCCAAAGCCAGCAATAATACCATCCTTGTTGCAGCACAAAATTCAGCTGATCTCAGTGAAATTTTACCCAAAATGAATAAAGATAGCAATAATCTTTATGCTAAAAGCTTGTTTATGAGTTTAGGAGCATATAAAACCACCAATCAAGCGACCTATACAGATGCTCGTCAGCAATACATCCGTGTCTTTCAGCGTAAATTTAATTTCCCAGAGCTTGCTAATGTAGAAAATGGGGCTGGATTATCGCGTGCAGAAAAGATTAGCACAGCACATATGACCCAATTATTAGGTGCAATTTATCAAAGTCCAGAAAATAATTATTTTATTTCAACTTTAGCAACACCTGGTGAATCGGGAACTTTACAGAGTGAATTTCCCCAATTTAAGCAAAAACTCTTTGCGAAAACAGGTTCATTATCTGATGTGAAAGCCTATTCAGGATATTTTAGAGCGGCAAATGGTCACACTTATTTAATTTCATTTATTGCAAATGATATTAGCGCTAGTGAAAATACCACTTCACAACTACAAGCATTTAAACAATTGGTCACTACCGCCCTAAATCAATTAGATACACCGCAGTAAAAATCATGATTTTTTATTATAATACTTAAACATAAAAAATTGAACCTGTTCCAATTTCGTGAATTTTATAAATAAATTTTTTTATAAAAATATTCATTGCTCTTTTTCCAGTGCAATGACATGGTACAAGGTTTTTAACCTCTAAGGAATTAAAGTATGTGGTTAAATTATTAATAGTTTTTTCAAAGCTTCTGTGTAAATGAAACCCGCCGATAAGCCACTCAATATTCATATTCCAATTATCTTTTACAGATTTCAATATATTTTTAATTCCAGGATGAGCGCACCCTGTTAAAACTAATGA
This sequence comes from Burkholderiales bacterium, assembly GCA_019744945.1. Classification (GTDB taxonomy): domain Bacteria; phylum Pseudomonadota; class Gammaproteobacteria; order Burkholderiales; family UBA11063; genus Aquella. The sequence continues at coordinate 11,336 of JAIETT010000207.1, read as the reverse complement.
ACCACTTGCTCTATTAATAATCAACGATTGCTCATAAACAGAAAAACACTCCTTTACTACGCATGATCTACCTTTTAATACCATTAAAAAGACATTCTCTTCTATTTCAACAATATCTTTTATTACGTTTATATATTTTTCACTCGGTATCTGTGATAAGAGTTTAAGATCAAATTGAAATGGAAGATATATTTTACAGTCATTGCTTAATTCTTTAATTACTTGTGCAAATCCAGCGGTATGATCCCAATGTTGATGAGAAAATATTATATGTGTTATAACTTCTAACTGGATGCCTAATTTTCCTATGTTACTAAAAAACGCAACTTTGTCTCCACCAGTATCAAAAATAATTTTTTTATTATCAAACTCAAGTAAGCAAGAAAAGCCAAACCCATGTTGCAAGCCTAAAACAGCTAGACTATTATCATAAATTATGGTAATTTTGATATTATCCATCGCAACCTTCAGTAAATATATTGAATTGTAATTCTACAAATTACTAAATTAAACACCACCACCGATAACAAATAAACCTAATCCCAACGGCTGACCATTCGAATAAATTGTTACAGTTTGTGGAGTATTAAAACTACCACCGGTATTATTAATTGTAAAGGTACAACTTTGTGATGAACCGCTAGCGTTATCACATTTGGCAACGGTTGAGGTATAGCCATCCAGTGTATTTAGGCTTAATTGACCAGCATACGAACCAGTACCAGTATAGACAATATTTACGCTACATTTACCATTGGTAGTTATCCCTTTACAGCCCTCAACGGTTGATTGGGTAATCGTAAATTTATTACTACTTGAACCAATTGAAGCACTCGCATTTTGAGTATCACTCGCACCACCACTGCCAAATGAACCACAGGCCGCTAACGACAACGTTGCTAATGAAATTAATATTTTCTTCATGAATTTACCCCTAAAAATTAAACAGAATAGAAAAATAACTTATACTAAAAAAATACATACTCTATCTCGAGACTAATCATTTAATGTAAGCATCCCCTATTATACCCGACACTAACAAGGTTAAAATAAAGATTGCACTTCAATCTATCTTACAGAATCGGTTAGAATTCGTTAAATTAATCAAAATTCTTAATTAAATTTTGTAACTCATCAATTTTAACTAACAGTTCGGCCTCATCTTGGTTTTTAACCGCTTTAGTTAAACACATTTGCATATGTCTTTTTAAAATGCTTAACTCAACGCTTTTGGTGGCTGAACGGGCGGCTTTTAATTGTTGCAAGATTTCAACGCAATAGCGCCCATCTTCAATCATCTTTTTCACACCCTCAAGCTGCCCGATCGCGCGATTAATTTTCCCGATTTCACTAATGTGATTGGGATTCTTTTTGGTCTCTTCCAATTTCTACCCCTTTATTTTTTAAGCTGACGATCCGATTAGCGGACATAATTTTGAATTAAACATTTAACGCCTGTTTGGCTAAGTAATTCATGCTCCGTCACCAAATTCCACTCGCTAAAATCAAATTTAGGAAACCATGCGCATGGATTAGCCACCGCAACATCAACCCAAGTTAAATGCAGAATATTGGCAAACTCGATTGCTTGTTTAAAAATCTCGCCACCACCAATAATGCACAACTCAGCGACATCTTGATTAGCGGCAATTGCGGCAGTTAGGCTTGGGTAAGTTATCACACCAGGATGGCTAAAATTAGTTCGGCTAATCACAATATTTTTACGCCCAGGTAAAACCCGTCCAATTGATTCAAACGTTTTACGCCCCATGATGATAGGCTTACCCAGCGTAACTTGCTTAAAGTAAGCTAAATCTTCAGGAATATGCCACGGCAATTTATTTTCAGTGCCAATTACATATTCTGAATTTAAGGCAACCACTAAACTAATTTTATTGCTAATTTTCATTTAATATAATCCTCATTAGACGGCAATCGGTGCTTTAATTGATGGATGTGGAATATAGTTAGTTAATTCAAAATCACTATATTCAAAATCAAAGATGCAGTGAATATCTGGATTAATTTTCATCTGCGGCAATGGACGAAATTCACGGCTTAATTGCAAATCAACTTGCTCAACATGATTTGAATAAATGTGGACATCACCGAAACTATGAATAAATTCACCAAGTTCCAAATTGCAAACTTGCGCAATCATCATCGTTAACAAGGCATAACTGGCGATATTAAACGGCACACCGAGAAACACATCTGCCGAACGCTGATATAATTGACAAGATAATTTGCCATCATTCACGTAAAATTGAAATAAGCTATGGCACGGCATTAATGCCATTTTATCGAGTTCACCAACATTCCATGCTGAAACAATTAGCCGACGTGAGTTTGGATTAACTTTAATTTCTTCAATTAAATTGCTAATTTGATCAATCGTTTCACCATTAGCACCCTGCCAACTGCGCCACTGTTTACCATAGACAGGACCCAATTCACCATTAGCATCCGCCCATTCATTCCAAATAGACACACCATTTTCAACTAAATATTTAACATTAGTTTCACCACGCAAAAACCACAGTAATTCATGAATAATTGATTTTAAATGAACTTTCTTGGTCGTAATCAAAGGAAACCCCGCGGCTAAATCAAAACGCATTTGATAACCAAAACTAGAAATCGTACCTGTTCCAGTACGGTCGCCTTTAAAGTGTCCAGTTTTTAAAACATGACGTAATAAATCGTGATATTGTTGCATTCGTGTTAACTCCTTTACTGAGTTAATAATTCAAATATTTTAGCGGTAGTTGGTAATAATGGCGCCACTGTAGTTTTAGGATCAAGCGTTGACCAATATAATTCTTGCCCCTCACAGGCTGTTAATTCACCACTCCAGCTTTCAATTACAATTAAGGCTAACTTAGCTAACCCATGCGGATATTGATGCTCTAAATCACCAATTTGCGTCATCGCGGCTAATTCCACCCAAATTCCAAGCTCTTCGCTTAATTCGCGTTGCAAGGCTTGGAAAACATTTTCCCCAGCTTCTAATTTGCCACCCGGAAATTCCCAATAACCCGCTAGAACCTTACCAGCTGGACGTGAGGCTAATAAAACTTGCTGGGTTGCAGGATTACGGATAATCCCTAAACAAGCGTTAATTACCGCTGACACTTGGTGAACTTTCATCAAACTGGTTGCGGGCGAATAATAACATAAAAGTTAATCCCGATGGATGATCAATATTCATATCGCTAAATGGCATATAGCTCTTAGTTTTATAATTTTGATTAGGAATTACCGTCAAACTTAATGTGCTCGAACCTTGTGCCGCCATTGCAGCATACGCCGTTTCCGAATTTAAACGCGTAACATTTGAATCATACTCGAGAGTTAAAAAGTTAATTGGAGTAGTTGCGCGCCAATTATAAATATCCGCTGCTTCAACTTGATCAATAAATTGTGGATTTTTTAATAATTGCACATTGGTCAATGGTAGAATTGAATTATCACTATTTGAATAACCTGTTTCACTGGCAGCATTATAAATTAATTTATATTTAACAATTTCTGCGGCTGGTGATTGTAATAATCCAGCTAAATTGTACGCCGTACCTTTAATTTCACAATCTTTGCAGGCACCAAAATCTTCACTAAAAACAGCACTTTCATCATCATTTAAATGAAAATGCGCGTATGAATTTAAGACATTTGCCACAAAGCCTGGTTTCGTAAATGAGGCAATCCGTGCATCCGCTACATAATACGGTGCTTGCTCAACTTTACTTGCGCTATTATCCAATAAAAACGGCAAGGTTACTTTGGATAAATTATACGCACCTTCCATGGGAACGGTTTTAATTAAATTGTAGCCATGCGCCGCCAAATAACCTTTGTTATCTTGCAGAATTTTAGCCGCCCACAACGCATATGCACCACCTTCAGAATAACCGCTAATATAGAGTGGAATTTGATTATTCACCAACTTATATTTTAAATTGGGTTGAATTTTCTTTAACAAATCCAGCATATAAATTCCGCTTAAGGCGTTTACTTCAGGATAAATTACATAAGGATGTACTGCAGATTCATCGGCACCCATCCCTAAATAATCAGGCATCACCACCGCATAACCATCACTAGCTAAGGTGCTCGCCATAGTTTTACTGAGCTTAAATTCGTCTTTAGCAAAATTAGATGGAATATTGGTTTTATTTAACACCGTGAAATGATAAAACAGCACCACACCTTTTACTGGCTCGCTACCTTGCGGAATTAAAATCGCACCTGAGACTGGATGAGCTTGCTTATCCATACCCAGCGATGTATAAATCACCCGATGAGCATCAATTTGGCTAAACGATTGCCCAATTAAGCCAGATTCTTGTTTAAGATCAACGCCAGTATATTGTTTAATATTTTTCAAATTATATTTACAATTCCACCCAAATAAATCTTCGCAGACTTTATCACGATAATATTTATGCAACTCATCTGGCTGATAACTAAGTATTTGCGATTCACTAATCAATTGACCAAAACTCTCACTTAAATTAACTTTTGCATACGATGAAGGTGCAATATATTGACTCAGATCAGTTCCATGCACATTCAAATGAGCACTTTCAGTCATCACCGCAGATTCAGCAGCAAAAGCCAAACTAGTCGAACTTAATGAAAGAATCAGCAGTAGTTTTTTAATCGGCATCGTTTACTTACTCCAAATTTTCTTATATTTATCTAATAACTGCTCATCGCTTTCAACTTTAGCTGGATCTAAATCAATACACGCCACAGGACAAACGATTTGACATTGTGGCTCATCGTAATGACCGATACATTGGGTGCATAAATCTGGATTAATTTCATAAATTTCAGCACCTTGTGAAATGGCTTTATTTGGACATTCTGGTTCACAAACATCGCAATTGATGCATTCTTCGGTAATAAATAATGACATGGCTATTCCTTTAAATTTAACAGCGCATAATTAACGCTGCCAGCTTGACTATGTTTTAAAATATTAAATTGACTTAAATCGGGTTTATTCTGGTGATATTCAATATAAATTACGCCATCCACTGCCAAATGTGGACTAATTAGGCGTAAACCTTGCTCGAGTAAAGCGCTATTATAAGGCGGATCAAGAAAAATCACATCAAATTTAAGCGAATTTTTGGCTAAAAAGCGCTGCGCCTCAGAATTAATTATTTGACAGTTTTCTGCCATGAGCAATTTAACATTGCTAATTAATTGTTGCGCAACTTGTGAAGATTTTTCGACCATAGTTACAGATTGAGCATTCCGCGAAATGGCTTCAAAGCCCAGCGAACCGCTGCCCGCAAATAGATCTAGGCAAGTTTGCCCAGTTAAATCCTGTCCTAACCAATTAAATAGCGTTTCTTTAACCCGATCCAAGGTTGGGCGTAACCCATCCGCATCAAGGACGGTTAATTGGCGCGAGCGGTGCGTGCCACCAATAATTCTAATTTTTCCCATAGCGTTTTTTTCTACTTAAATAGTGTTAGATCTTGCCAATTGCTTGCAAAACCCATTTCGTTTAGATTTATTGTATATGTTGCAATTAATGCTTTTAATCCATTAATTAATTTAACATGACTGTCTTTATCAATGTTATAAAGCATATATGCCATATAACAAAATGTTCCATAAAATGTTTCTTCGCTCTTTTCAGCTTGATACAATGCCTCTTTAAGCAAATTATTTTGCTGAATCTGTTTTAGTTTTTTCTTAACTATTTTTCTATTCCAAAGTCTATTATGATGCGCGCAAATATTTCTAATAATTGCTAACCGTTCCATTATAGAAACAAATGGCTCATGCTTATAAAAACCATATTTTTTGGCAATATTACCTAGCTGGGAATCTTTGAGATTAGTTATCCAGTATTGTAATTCGCCGATGGTTAACGTTTCAACCACGCTCCAAACGGGCGGCAACTCTGGCTGAGAATATTTGTTTAGATAATGCGCAATAAATAATTCATCTTTATTATTATTGATGGTTCTTTTTATTTTGTACAGTGATTCAAGATGAGTACCATATCTTTTAAAATTGTTACTATCTAAATAAAAATGAGCAGAGTTAAAATTAACCGATAAATTTGAAAAAGTAGCACGTAAGGATATTTCAATTCTGGTTATCACTGAAAATATTAAATTACGCAAATCTTCATCAAATAAATATAAATTTGTTACATCTTCAAATTTGATATTTGGCTTAAATGTTCTCGGATTGCTCGATGCTTCAAAAATGATCCAATAGGCTCGTAATCGATAATATGCAATATCCTCTAGAAACCTTTCTGCTTCTAAAGTATCTGATATGATTAAACCTTCATCTTTTAACTGTTGAATTTGTTGCTGCGGAGTTGTTGGAAGTTTAGAATAGGAGGTCATTTTCTACTCCAGAAATGGAAAGACCCAGCCTTTTGCTCTGCTTTCGCACGAGTGCCGGGTAACTACTGACGTTATTATACATGCTATCACTGCTAAATGGCAAGATATAGTTAAATTTTTGCATAATGATGGATTTACTCGGATCACTTCTACTACATCAACAGCTTAATTTAGGCACATCAGTGCCTTAGTATAATTAGCAAATCTTTGCTGCCAACGAAAGTCAGTTGATTGGTTCATATATCTTTTACTCTAAAATATTTTGTGGAATATCCATACAATGCAATGGGAAATCATGCATATCGTCCCAATACAGCAATTCTCCGCGAAATTTTACCTGCTTAAAATAACTTAGCTCTTGCATTTTTTTGGTAAATGGAAATTTGAAATACTCTTTCAAATCGAAAAGATAATTTTTACCATTGCTTAAAGTTATGTCTATCGTAAAATTATCCATAACTTTGATAGCTTTAATAGTTAACGTCTTCATAATAAATAAGACAGTTTTAAAGCTCATATAGCATTACTCAGCATTAACTCCTTGAGTATCTTGATTTTGGGGATTTATGGATTCCATCAAAGCAAAAAAATATTTTGCATCTTTTGTTTTATGTAATTGATACCATGCTTCCAATGTAGCATCTTTCATTAGATTTACGCTTTTAAAAACATTATAGGAGAACTCCAATGGTGCAAGCCCTGTTGCAGTAATCAGATTATCATCGACAACGACCAGTTCATCAAGATAATAATCACTACCAGAATATTCAGGGCAAATCATCTTTAAAAAATTCTTATCATTACTTGTATGCTTTCTATTATTCAAAACCCCAGTCCGCGCTAAAGCTATAGATGCACCACAAATTGCAGCAATTATAACTTTTTGATTAAGAATATTTGAAGCAATATTTAATATTTTTTGATGTTTTCCATCCATCCAAGTATCGGCACCAGGCAGAATGAGTAAATCTCCTGCTCTAAATCCAACGCTAGAAATTTCTGCATCTGGTGTAATAGTAATCCCACCCATAGTTTTAATTGGAGATAAGGAACTGCCAATTTTAACTAACTTTATTTTACCTTTACTTTTATCCAGAAATCTACCGCTATTTAACTCTGCGGTAATAAAGCCAATTTCCCAATCTGCTAAAGTATCCAAGACATAAATATAGCAGCTTGTACTCGTTACTTCTTTAGACATCTCACACTCCTCCTATTAATCACCAATCTTCGCAAACGACTGCTTAATAAAATCTGGGTTATACTGACGATTGAATTCAGGCAAGGCGTTAAGCAAAACCGCGCCATATTGTTTCAATGCAATTCGATTATCGCAAATCGTCACCTGACCATAATCTTTTTCATTACGAATTAAGCGCCCCACCGCCTGAATCAATTTAATACAGGTTTCAGGCAAAGACACATCCATAAAATAATTGCCTTTCTCGGCTTTAACCCAATATTCACGCACCATATTTTGCGGATCTTTGTGCGTATCAAAAGGTAATTTGGTCACAATTACGTGCATGCAATATTTGCTCGGTAAATCCACCCCTTCGGCAAATGAATTTAGCCCGAAAATAATGCTTGGTTTCGCGCCATCGATCGTGTCTTTATGTTCACTAATTAATTTTTGATTACTACTAAATTCAGTTTGCAACAACACGCGGTTTTGTAATTTTACGGGTAATTGTTTAAAGGTTTCAATTAGTTGTTGACGATTAAAAAACAACACCAAACTACCGTAAGCATCCGTGTAATTCAAAATTTGGCTTAAATATAGCGAAAGTTCTTTTTGAAAAATTTCACGGGTGGTAAATTCTGGTGCGGAACGAAATTGTGGAATAACTAACTGACTATGTTCGGGATAATTAAAACTAGTTGCAAGTTTTTTAGTTTTTACATTCGGTAATAAATTTAAACCGAGTTGGAATTTGACATAATCAAAGCGTTCACCAATTGCCAGTGTCGCCGAGGTTAAACACGCTGCGTACACGGTTTTCCAAAGTTTATTCACTAGCACATTTCCGACATGGGTCACCCCAGCGGTAATCAAATACTCTTCGTTACCATTGAATAATTTTTGTTCGACCCAACGCGCATTGGCGTTATAGCGTGAATTATCCTGATTAATCAGATAATTAGCGGTAGTCGCGATGCTTTCAACGCTTGAAAAATAAAAACCGAGCTTGAGTAAATTAGCCTCGCTAACGTAATCTGCGGCATTCTTAATTTTTTCTTTGAGTTTATCTTGAACTTTACCCATACCAGCTTGTAAATCACCTGAACTAACCGCAATTTCCATAAAAATATCTTTGATGTCTTGCGTAATTGCCGTATTCAAATAATCATTTAGAATAAATACACCGTTATCAAAAACATTGCGATTTAAACGAATTAATTGATAGAGTTTATCGAGCGCAAAAGCTAATTCATCGGCTTTCAAAACTAATTCATCACATAACGGAATATTATCCAAAATATAGCTATTGGTGGCTGGATTGGCAATTAATTTCGCAGCATTATTAACTAAGCCAATACTTTGCTTAAGCTCAAATTGCCCCATAAAACCGCTAATTGCATAGCCAGGAAAATTGTGTGCCTCATCTACACACAAGAAATAATCGGCGGGTTTCCACGGTAAAACCGTACCACCACCATTATCCAAGTCCGCCATTAAGAGGCTATGATTGGTTACAATTACATCACAACTTTTTTGAAATTCACGATTTTGATAAAATGGACATTCTGAACTATCTTTTTGATTAAACGAGCATTGATAACCCAAACATTGATGTTTATCAATCGTAATTAAAGGTTTTAGCTTACTTTCAATCTGAATCGGCGCATTATCTAAATCACCATCCCATTTGCGTTTATTGAATTCTTTAGCAATTTGCTGCAATTTATCATTGGTTTTATCAACTTGCGCAATCATATCCACACCTGCATCGGCCAAACTAGTTTCCAGTTGATACGGACATAAATAATTACTCCGTCCTTTGGCTAAACCATAAATAAAACGCTCACCACTATGTTTAATAAATTGCGGTAAATCTTTATTATATAGCTGCCCTTGGAGGGTTTTAGTCGCCGTTGAAATGACAAATTTTTTATCGGCACGTCGAGCGTTGACAATTCCAGCTAAAATATAGGCCAAACTTTTCCCCGTTCCAGTGGGCGCTTCAATTAGGCAAATATTATGACCATCTTTGAGTTCATCTTCAACGCTACTAAAGCACTCATCAATCACTTCAACCATTTCGAGTTGTGAGTCACGAGTTTGAAAATTGGGGATATTGGCGGTAATTTCTTGATAGGTTTGTTGGATAGTCATATGGTATGTGGCCTAAATTAGTATGGAGCATGAAAGCCATATTTTAACATATTCTAAGTTTTTGCACGCCAATCAGATTAGCTAGCTACAATTTAACTAGGGGGATTTCTTACCTCATAATGTATAATACAAAAAAATTTAAATCAAATGTCCGAAAAATTGGACATTTTTAATGTGACAATCGTGCTAAAATTCATCAATAAAACTATTTTACAAATGAATATCTCAACCCTACAAATGAATAAATCTGTAATTACTCGAATTAAATTTACAACTGGATGTTAACTATGAAACTTACCTTTCTTGGCGTATGTTCTGCACTCAGCGTTGGTTATAAAAACTTTCAATCTAATATGTTAATTGAAAGCACTAATGCCAAGCATTTGTTAATTGACTGTGGTGGAGATGTTCGTAATTCTTTACATGAATTAGGCTATACGAGTTCCACCATCGATGCGGTATATATTAGTCACCTACATGCTGATCATGTTGGCGGTTTAGAATGGCTTGGCTTTTCAAAATTTTTTATTGATAAACAGCAACCTGAACTCTATATCAGCCAAGATCAAAGTGCTCGCCTGTGGAACAACGTGTTATCTGGTGGCATGTCAACGCTTGAAGAGAGTACGGCTAGTTTAGAGACTTTTTTTAAAGTAATGCCAATTCAAGATCAGTCGTTCATTTGGGAAAAAATTCACTTTCAATTAATTAAAGTTATTCACAGTTATAGTAATCAACAATTACTACCTAGTTATGGATTATTTATCCAAGGAGACAACTTAAAGATTTTCATTTCAACCGATGCTAGATTTTCACCCGAATTATTAGCGCCAATTTATCAACAAGCCGATCTTATTTTTCAAGATTGTGAAACCTCGGCTTTTCAAAGTAAACAACACGCACATTATAATGATTTAAAAAATTTAGCTCCCAACATTAAACAAAAAATGTGGTTATATGATTATAATGACGGTCAATTACCTGATGCGCTTGAAGATGGATTTAAAGGATTTATCGCTCGTGGACAAGTGTTTAATTTTTAAACTTAGTGCAAATTAATCACCTAACCGACAGTAAAAATGACTTTAAGCCAAAGAAACTCGCTATCCGCAAATAATTTAAAGGAAATCACTTACAATGAAGTACAGGACTAAACTCTATGTGGCACTAGTAATTACAGCAATAATTAGTACCGTCATAAGTTTAAGCATAATACACTTTCAAGCCAAAAAATTATTGCTCGAAGAATTACACACCAATGTTGTATCAATTGCAGTTAATGCTGCTAGTGAAGTTGATCCTAAAATGATTCAACAGGTACAACTAAACAAAAATGTAAATTCACTTGAATATACCACCATTCAAAATACTTTACGCAAAATCCGCGATAATAATCGACGAGAAAACCTCTTTGTTAAATACATTTACATTGTCGATCCCGCCCATAATAAACCAAATCAATTTAATTATTTAGTGGATGCCGAAGAAAAAACTAGTGCTGATTTCTCCCCAATCGGTGAATCAGCGGACGAAGCAATTTCGGCACATTTAAGTGAACATTTGAATCAAATTTACTCACCCGCGAATTTTGTTACCGATTCATGGGGCGAATGGATGAG
>JAIETT010000001.1 GCA_019744945.1 Burkholderiales bacterium | reverse complement strand
CGTCCATCCAGCGCAGCACCCAATTTGGCTAAATCAAATTCAGCTAGACGTGGATCAAGTAATTCGGCTTTGATTCCTTTGTGTATATATTCAGCAAAATAAGTTTTATATAAATCTTGCATCTCGGCTTGAGTTACCTCACGTCCCAAGACTTCATGGCGAATCGTGTGTAATAATAAGCGCGAAGTAACGGTATTATAGGCTGGTTCGCTCTCAATTAATTGACGCGCAGCTAAAACTACCGATTTAAAGACTTCTTCTTCACTAACACCATCATAGATGTTTTTAATACTTTCATCCAAAATTAATTTTGGCTCAACATCTAATAAGCCCTCACAAGCTGCTTGAATTACACCATAAATATGTTTAATATTAATTTCTTTACGGCTGCCATCAGCATACGCAACATGAATTTTGTGCTCAGGACGTTTTACACCATCTAAATCACGTTCATGGCGGCGTTCTTCACGATATAAGACATAAGCGCGTGCTACATCGTGTTCACCACTGCGCATTAAGGCTAATTCGACTTGATCTTGAATTTCTTCAATGTGAATTGAGCCACCTTCTGGTTTGCGTTGTTGAAGTGCAAAGACTACTAAATTAGTTAATTGTGCAACTTGGTCGCGTACGCTAACTGATGAAAGACTATTTATGCTATGTACACCAATATAAGCTTTGGTGATCGCAACCGCTACTTTACTGGGGTTAAATTCGACGGCTTCACCGTTACGGCGTACTACCAGATACATCGAAAAGTCGCCACTTGGTGCCATGGCTTGCCCGTATTGGGTTGCCAACATGCTGGCTTCATTACTGAGATTCATATTATTTAGCCTTTGTTAAGCTTATGTCTAGTTATACTAGATATAGGTTATAAAATTCATTGCAACACTATAGATTGTGTTATACAGGATGAATTATACCGATTACGGGATAAAATCTCAACTAAAATTTTGGAGAAAAAGATAAAAAAATAGGTTGACTTTTAAAAGTGCAGTAAGCGCACGGGTTTAAGCTGAGATCTGGAAAATAAGCGGTGGAAAATATATTAAACCAAGTGGTAGATTTAAAAAATCACCCCAATAAAGTTGGCGTGATTTTAGTTAATCAGCTAAATGTAAGTCTAGCGTTTGTTACTGCGTTTAGGAGCGCCTCCGCCAAAGAGGGCGGCAACTGATTTTCTAGGTCCAGTATTGCGTCCATCTGTGCTGCGTGTATCTGAATGCGTTTTGCCTTGAGAATTTGGCTTGGCACTAGAGGTCGCGGTGGTAGTAGAACGTGAGCGCGACTGTGGGCGACGATCATTGCGTTCGGTAAAAACAGGTGCTGGTAAATTAGCCTTGTGGCGTCCATGTACCACGGGTTTTTCCGCAATCACCTTTGGTGCAAATCGAGGATCAAAACCTTCGACAATCTCACTGGTGATTTTCATGCGTAGCAATTTTTCAATGGCTAATAAATGTTTAGTTTCATCACTAGACACTAAAGAAACTGCATCACCAGATTTACCTGCACGACCTGTACGTCCAATTCGGTGTACGTAATCTTCTGGTACATTAGGTAACTCATAATTAACCACATGAGGTAAATCAATAATATCCAAACCCCGCGCAGCAATATCGGTTGCAACTAAAACTTGGAGTGAACCATCTTTAAAGTTGGCAAGGGTGCTGGTACGTGCTGATTGGCTTTTATTGCCGTGAATTGCCGAAGCAGATAGCCCGTGATCAACTAAATAGGCAGCCAAGCGATTCGCACCGTGTTTGGTACGAGTAAAGACTAAGACTTGATACCAATTGTGCTCTTTAATCAAGTGTGCTAATAACACGCGTTTTTGATCAGTTGTTACAGGGTGAACTTTATGGGTAATTAGTGCGGCAGTTGTATTTGGTGAAGAAGCTTGAATTAAGACTGGGTCATTCAAGAATTGTGCAGCCAAGGTTTTAATTTCAGGTGAGAAAGTTGCTGAAAAGAGCAAGGTTTGGCGTTTCTTCGGTAACAAAGCTAAAATTTTCTTAATGTCGCGAATAAATCCCATATCTAACATGCGATCGGCTTCATCCAAGATCAAAGTTTTAACTTGACTTAAACTAAGCGTACCTTGTGAAATGTGATCTAATAAGCGGCCAGGGGTTGCAACCAAAATATCTACGCGACTACGTAGAGCTTTAATTTGTGGATTTATGCTAACACCGCCAATCATTACCATTGAGGTTAATTTAAGATGCTTACCGTAATCGATAATACATTCCTCAACTTGTGCGGCTAATTCACGAGTCGGTACTAAAATTAAAGCCCGAATTGGTGGGCGACCTTCAGATTGACCTTTTACGGATTTGTCAGCAAGCATATGTAAGATTGGAAGGGTGAATGCAGCGGTTTTACCACTACCAGTTTGTGCACCAGCAAGGATGTCACCACCAGCTAAAATAGCGGGAATTGCTTGTTCTTGAATTGCGGTTGGTTCTGTATAACCAAACTCTGTAACAGCACGGACGATTTCAGTCGCCAAGCCTAATTTTGAAAAAGACATATCTATAATTTCCTAATTCGCTATGGATTTATGTGCATAGCTCTCTAAATTGTATTTGATTTATAATTTTAAACCAATAGGTTAAGTGTAATATCCGCAATAAGCGGTACGATATTATTACATAATATTGCACTGAACTAAGATAAATAAGTGAACTAATTGAATATTTGTGTTTTAGTTTGCGCTATGGTGAACTATAAAACGATGGCTAATATGAATTTATTCATGTAATTTCGATATTGGGTTCGTATAGCATTAGTTCGTATCCACAATATTTATGTAGCGTTATGTTGCGACTAATTTCTTTAGGTTTGCATTGTGAGCTAAGCTACTTATATGATAAGATAAATATTCGCATTGTTATTATTTTGAAGAGCCTGCATGGCTTATGTAAAATATAAATGAATTACAATGTGATATGTTGTGCCTGTAATTTGAGGATACATAAACTAGACCCATAATTTGGAATTTTGTTAAATTAAGCATGTAAAACTGTCGCATTTTGCTAAAGAGTAGTGTTGAGGATAATTTTTGGATGGTAAATTAGTGCTGTGTAATATAAGTGCCGTGTAATTCTTCTTCGTGTTATTGTGTGGGGGTGCCAGTAAAATTTGGTCCTTTGCTTGGTGGTTGTTACTTATATCAAATGTAAGTAAAATGTCTCTCGGTGTTGGAGTTTCTTGTTCTAATTTTTGTAAATTAATATTTTTGAGTAAGCAAATATGAAAAATAAGTTTCAACAGAGTAAATTTTTAGGTCTTAATTCAGTTTTAACTGTACTCTTATTGCCGTTGGCGATTGTTGCTTGTAATGGTAGTAGCAGTAGTTCATCAAACCCAAGTTATGCACAAATTTCAGTGCCAACAACTACTTATTTGGATGGTGGTAATCAGAGTAAATTTGCAACTTACACTAGTGCAGGTAATGGTAGTGTAACATTGACAGAAATTGATACTGGTTCGGATTTCTATGTTATTGAATCAAGTTTTGCGGGACCAAATGTAGTCCGCACAGGTCAAATTATTTCCTTGGTTTATGATCATGGAAATATTAATCGACCGGGTGAATTAGCTTATACGAAGGTTAATTTTTTAACTGAAAGTGGAACGTTGATTATTGGAACCAATGATCAAGTGCCAATTGTGATTGTACCAGATGGTGAAATTAGTAATGTTGAGAGTCAAAACCATGCCATTATGGGGATGCGGATGAATAGTAATTTATCAGCAAAATTATTCTTGCCATATCCGTATAATCAGATGTTTATGCTGAATATTCCTGATAAAGAGTTGGTTTTTGGTAATTTTAGCCCTAGTACTTTAAGTGCATTTGGTACAACTCAATTAGTTGAAAGTGCTTGTAACAATGAATCGGCAAATACTTCGTCTCAAGCAACGTGTTGGAATGATATGGCATTACAAGTCAGCTATACTGCAAATTACAAAAATAAGAAAATTGAGTCAACAATTAACACTTTGTTTGATAGTGGAGCACAATCTAATTTTCAAGTTAATCCGTTACCTGATTGGTTAGAAGTAAATCAAACTGGTTCAGATATTGAGAACGCTGAAGTGAGAAATCAAGTGCGGGCAAACTTGCCTACGAATCTGGGGAATTTGAATGTTCCATTAAATTTACCAATTGGAGCAAATGAATCGCAATTCAATGGTGGGAGTATGGTTAATGCCGGAAATAATTTGTTTAATTTTTACACGGTATTATTTGATCAAGTGCATGGGCAAATTGGCTTATTAAATAATACCAGTAACCGTTCGGTGACAGTTCCTTTAACTTATCAATTACAAGGTGAGTCAATGGGGCCACATCTGCAAGTTAACCTTGCAAATAATCAAATGTATGTTGGTCTGGATACAGGATCAATTGGTTTGCGGGTATTAGAAAGCCAAATTTCTGATTGGTCAGAAATTACCAAACATGTTAATAAAGTGATTGATTATGGTTATATGGACGGTGTTGCGATTAGTGGTTATTTAGCTAATGCACCAATAACTATTGGCGGTATTTCTACGAATATAAATTTTATGGTAATTACATCGGTAACGTGTAATCCCCAAAAGCCCAATTGTCCGAAAACTGAGTTCGTGGCGAATGGTCGAGGTGGTCTAATTGGCATACGCCCTGATAACAGTGGTGCAAGTGATGATAATGTCTGGAGTCCATTGCCACAATTACCAGGAAATTATTCAAACGGATTTATCATTCATGGTAAATTTGATGCTCCATCGCTTACTTTGGGTTTGACTGCAGCTAATCAAACTGGATTTGAATTTCAAAGCTTGTTACCATATCCGCAGCCAGAAACCAATCTAGCACCTTATTATTTATGGGACGTGGTTCTTCCGGCTAAGATTAGTTATCCATTAAGTAATGGTCAAATTAAAGAGAGTGTCGGGTTGGTTTTGTATGATACAGGAACCGCTCAATATACAATTTATAATCAGTCACCAGACCAAGCTGGCTTAGTTGCGAGTAATTTATCAATTACTCAAACGCAACGAATTAGTAATGGTAATTATTTTTTATGGTCTTTTAATACAGGAACAACTTTGTTTTTGAATTCAGCATTTCGTTCTGATACCAGTTTATCAATTTTGGTAAATACTGGTAATATTCCATTTACAATGTTTGATATTCTATATGATGTACAAAATGGGCAGATGGGATTCAAGGCGAATAACTAATATTTGCAAGTTAAAGTCTGGTTTTGAATTAATGGTGAATAAATACTTATGTTTGACGCATTGCTAAATGTGATGTATCAACTATTGACGTTGCTAATATTAGGTATTCATAAATTACTGTATTAATTTGGTCAACATATTTGTGTAAAATAATCTAGTGTAAAAATTAAACTTATTTAAAGGTTAATTATCATGCGTAAAAACATTGAACAGTTTTTAAGCTCTAGCGCATTTGGCGTAATCGGTGCTTCGGCAAATCGGGCTAAATTTGGAAATATGGTGTTGCGGTGTTATCAGCAAAATTCGCGGATAGTTTATCCAGTTCATCCGCTCTTGGATAAAGTTGAAGGCTTGTCATGTTTAAAATCCATTAGTGAGTTACCGAGTGAAGTAAAAAGTATTTCGGTTATTACACCTCCACAGATTACGGAGCAAATAGTGGAACAAGCGCATGCTAAAGGAATTCAAAATATTTGGATGCAACCAGGTGCCGAAAGTCCGTTAGCGATTCAAAAATGTCTGGATTATGGTATCAATGTAATTGCCGATGGGAGTTGTATTTTAGTGCTGCTTGGTTTTCCACACTAATCGTTGGCAAGAAAAAATTGGCAAATTTCTCGGGCTAATTGGCGTGGATAACGATGTAAAAAGAAATGCCCACCATCGGGATAGCTAATTAGTTTTGAATTTGGAATTAATTCATGTAAGATTAAACTGGCTTTAGGATCGGTAACCCAATCATTTTTAGCAACGCTGATTAAACTAGGTAAGTTAATTTGGCGTAATTGATCGTGATCTGAATTCCATGTTGCAACGGCAGTATCTTGGAGTGCTTGTGCGTGTTCATTAAATGGATAAACATAGTGTTTAATTGGTAAAATAGTTTTAGCGAGATATTTGCGTAATTCTAAGGACGGCACACCAGAAAAAAACACCTCGGTTAAACGTTCACGATTTTCTTTATTGGGTTTTTCGCGTAAATTACTGACCAATTGATGTAGGCGACCAAGAGTAAAGCTATAATCGGGTTGACTAACAATAAAAATTAATCCACCAATTAAGTCTTGTTGTTGATAAGCAAGAGCTTGAGCAATAATCCCACCCATCGACCAACCACAAATCAGCGGTTGTTTGAGACCTAAAGCTTGAATGAAATCTAGACTATCTGTGGCTAATCCAGCCATACTACTTGGATTCGTCGAATTAGTTTGTCCAACCAAGCGATTATCGGGTAAGTACAGCGTGAATTTTTCGGCAAGCGCATAAATTAGTTCACTATTCCAATGGAGTAAATTACCCGAATAACCGACCAACATAATTAGTGCTGGACCAGTGCCAAGTGTAACATAACCTGTTTGTCCGTTGGCGGTTTGAACGATTTGATAATCTAGTTGCTCAATTGTCATGCTTGAATCCATTAAAAAAGCTAAGCCATTATCTTAACAGATTTGAGTGGGGTAATTGACTCGAGTAAATCGATGCAGTTAAATAAAAAGCCACCCAGAATTAATCCGAGTGGCTTTTAGATAATCAAGCTAAGCAAAGCCTAGCTAAATATTACCAGCTTCTACGTTGTGAATTACCACCACGGAAACCACCGTCTGTTTTTGGTTTGTCTTCTTTTTCTTTAACAACCAAAGTACGGTTTTTATAACTTGTACCGTTTAATGCAGAAATACATGCTTGTGCATCAGTTGCACTTTCCATGTCGACAAAACCAAAGCCTTTGCTTTGACCAGAGTCTCTGTCGCTAACAACTTTAGCAGTAATAACTTTACCGTGTTGTGCGAAAAGTTCTTGTAATTCTGAACTAGTAATACCGAAATCTAAACCGGCTACGAAGATTGATTTTTGCATAGTAAATGCCTTATAAAATAAATACAATAAGAATAAAACTGAATTTTTGATGGCAAGATACTATGAAAATAAGTAAATACTAGCTAGATATGATGTACATTAAAGATTTAATTTTAATTGAGTTTGCATTGTAACACACTAATTTAATTCAGGTAGCTTTATTTGTCATTGAATCAATTTAAAATAGAAATATAACCCTCACAGTCGCCAAGGAGTGATACTTGTGTGCTTGTAAAGCAAATAGATGATTGATAAACACCGATTAATTCATTGATTTAGTCTGTGATTGGGTATATAATAGCAATTAATTTATTCAGCTGAGTTGGAGTTTCAAATGGGTGATTATGTTAACTACATAAAGTATTTTATAATTGCGATATTAGTTATAGCTGTGATTTTTTATGTAAAAGATAAAATTGAGCTGTTCTTGTATCAGCGTTATTTACATAAATTTGGTTCACTACAAGATTATCGGGTCAATCATCCAAAACTCATTCAAGCCAATGGTGATGTAATTTGTTATAAATGCAAAAATGAGCACACCATCCGCGTTACCCATTTTAGGCAATGCCAACGCTGTAATACCGTTCTATTTTATATTGAAGATGATAAATGATGGCAGAGAATGATTATGTTATACCATATAAATTTAATTGTAAAATACTTAAGTTGATTTTTTTAGTGGCATTCCTGAATTAACTGTCGTCTGCTATATAAAAGCCTTTGATGTTAGTCAGTTTTATTTAAGCAAAACTTATTTATGCTTGTGAAACAATGTACAGTTACTTAAAAAAGCAATAGCGGAGCGTTAAGCTCCGTTACTGTTTTTTGAAACGATTAGTGCAATTATTTAACGATGTCGGAGATATTAAGCATATATGCACCATTCTCAGTTATTAAATTCTCCGCTGGACATGTAAATGTTGAGCTTACATCGTCAAATGGGAAAGTGTAGCAGGTTGGGCAAGTTTTTTTCATCCAAGTTATCGTCGGTTGTACATTATTTACCCAATTTTGATTCGTGATTTGTGGTGCCTTTGTGATATAGGTTGTAACACCTAATGCTTCCCAGTTTACTCCACCACAGGCAAGGGCAGAATTACCATATACACCAGCAGGAATTGAGCCATATGGACTATATGTATTATTCGCACATTGTAATAGATCACCAACGCTCACGCTAGTTTGTCCACTCGGCAGTGCTGGAAAGCTGAAAGATTGGGCAAAATTAAATGGCAAGGTGTTGGTATATGATGTGTTTGACTCAAAGCCATAGATTGTATCTGCAGTTAACCAGCTGAGTGGTTTGCCACAATAACGAGTATAGTTTGTGGTTGGCTCGTTAATAGGGATAGTTGATTCGGTTATCTGTGATGCATTTGCTGGTGTTTGAACAATAAATCCACATTTGTAGTTTGAATTAGTACATGCACTATCGGTTATGCATGATTCAGGATTTTTTTCATATGATACCCAGCGATAATATGAGTTTGATTCACCTGTAATCGTCTTGCCATTAGGGAATGGATAGACATTGATTGATTCAGGAGTGATATTCCATGGTGCAACGGTTAATCCACCTGTTTTACTACTGTTTTTATTACCTGCAATTCCACAAGCATAGTAACTGGATGGTAAATTATTCGGACCAAACTCCATCGCGAAGTTTATGCCATTTATGATTGATACATCATAGTAATCCAAGCGAGCAAACGTTACTTCGGATAATGTGTTAACTCCAGGCGAGCCTCCAACTCCAGGACCGCATACCAAGCCACCAGCTTTACCAACACAGGTGGCATTTTCACAGATTCCAGTTGTCGCATCACATTTTGTCCGAGCAAAATAATTTCCAGACCAAATGATTCCTGTTGGATCGCTTTCGCCACTTGAACCTGATATTTGAATTTGAGCAATTCCACCTGCAAGTAATTGGTATTTATTTAAGCAATTACCATTTACACAAGATACCTGTGGCTGATCATAATAACAATAATACGGTGCATTTTGTCCTGCAATTATTGATTCACCGCCTTGTAAACATGTCGAACCTATTGGGCACGCATTTTGATTATTGGCTGTTATACCACATTGTGAGCCGCCACCTGGTGCACTATTGGCATTAGGAGCTGCTGGAACTACTGCAATTTGAGTTGGGCTAATATAGGCATTAGCGCCACCTTGAGTTATTCCAAGTGCAATACTTTCATTAGCATTATTAGTAACGATAATAGTTCGAATTGCATTTTTTTGTGGCTGTACGATTAAGGTTAGTGGAGCAATTACTAAATTAGCTAAGCCAGATTCAGCACTGGTTATTTTTGCGGTAATGGTGGCTTGTCCCTGAGCTAAACCAATTATTCCAAAACCACAATTAAGACCATTGTTTTGGTATGGTGCATTAGTAACCTGATTTGGTGGGTAGGCTAAAGTGCATTGTACTGAGTCAATATATTGGCGATGAATATTGTCACCGTCATTATATTTGTAGAAACTAATAGTTGACGTATTACTAGACGTAATGGTTAAATTAACATAACCATTCGGAAAAGCAACTTTATTCCAATTTATGAATAATGGTGTGCTCATGCTTTCTGGTATATCGGCAGAATTAGAGCCAAGAACACTGGTTTGTGTACCTAATTGTAAGGTTCCTTTGTAAGTGTTTTGATTAGCAGATTCAATAATGTCAATGTTTTTATATGTTGTAGATGGTATGCCTGCGAGTATGCTTCCAGCCATATTAGCCGTTAAGGTTAGATTAGAATGATTAACTTGGCTTTCTGGTAAATAAAATGTGACTGTGCATTCTGGAGTTAAGCTACTTACATTACACGAATTGACGGAATTACCTCCAGGACCAACGATAGGTTGTGTTGCGGTCACATTAAATACGGCTTGACCTGCATTAATACCAGAACTGAACATTAATCCGCCAGTGACATAAATTTGGTAAAAGCCATTTACAGGGTATTTACTAAATTGGGTATGAACAGTTGATGATGATTCTAAAGATGTCGGGTCTTGGAATAATGAACTCTCAACTCCAAGTGCTCCATAATTTATATTATTACTGACTGTATTAGTTAATTTTAGTGCTGGAAAGTCATGGCTAACCACATTTAATCCGGTTGTTCCATTTTTTATTCCATACACAGTTATCTGACATGATGGGTAATCTGAATTTAAAGTACAAGTATTAGGCATAACTCGGGAAATTTCTGGATCATCGACAAAAATAGTTGTAGTATGATTTAATTTATCAGTACTATTATTCAATTGCAAATGAAGTATTTGTACACTGCCATTAGTAATTGGCAGATTATTGTCCGTATAGTCAAATGATAGAGTTCCAGGATTGTTTGATGGCTGCTGTTGAGTGGTTGTACTTGATCCGCCGCTACAGCTACTAAGTAGTGCCAGCATTCCTAATCCACAAAGTAGCAAGTTTGTTGGCTTGAATTGATTTATCTTCATGATACTCTCTTTTTGTATAAAAATTGGTGGTGAATTAGTTGGTGATAACTACAATATTGCATTGTATATTATTTACTGCTATATACTGCAAATTAATTTTAGCGGATGTCAACTCTGTAATTTAATTCTATTTTATATTGACGAAGTGGATAGATTTTATTTTGTTAGCATCCATATAGCCACCGCGTAAATATTGCAAACCATACACAATCAGCGCGATGAGATACAATTGACAAATATCCTACTATTTTAGTAGAATATACCAGCTTTAATGGAGGTCACAAAATGAAAACGATGCGAGCGTGGTTGGTCAAGTTATTTTCTGGTTGGTTTTGCCACTCGGCGTGTAAAGCTAAATTAGCTCAGAGCGAGCGTGATAAAATTATCAAACTGTCTCAACATGTAGATATGGATGAATATTAAGTAACAACAGAACCAGTTATTAAGGCTAGGTTTTTGCTAATTTTTCACATTGTTGTTTGAGGAGTTGAATTAATTCAGTTGGATATATCGGCGGAGTGTTTGCATTAATTGAATCCAGCGTTAACCATTTAGTGTTAAAGGATGTTCTGTCGCCTTTTTGTCTTTGAAAATTTTATTTCGCGCTGAATTGCACGATGATGTGTTTCACCAAAATCCACGCCATCACCTAGAGGACGCAAATAGCGTTCCTGCTTGTGTGGATCAAAGCCTTCGCTCAGTAGAACTCGCCCTGCATTTGAAAATATACACAGGGCTTTTACTTTAATTGAAGATGGTTCTAATTTTGTGAGCGTAACTTGCTTTTTTAGCCTTAAATTGATTACTGCATCCGATCAACGTAGCTCTTGACTGTCATGGCATCAATTAAGCGTCCGCTTTTACCTGCACTATTTAAAAACACCATTACAATTGGACGATTATCGACCATTGCATAGAGCACTAAGCAGTGTCCAGCTTCATTAATGAAACCCGTTTTAGATAATTCAATTTGGAATGAGTTGCCGCGCACGAGTGCATCACTATTCACGTAACGATGAATATAACGTGGGCTTAACATTACGTCAGCGCTTTTGGTGGTAGTATCTTCACGAATTAATTCATATTTAAACGCGGCTTGTACCATTTTGGATAAATCGGTGGCAGTGGATTTATTATTAACGGTCAAACCAGTTGGATCATAAAATTGAGTATTATTCATACCTAATGAGCGTGCTTTAGCATTCATTTTTTGAAGAAATTCTTTCATTCCACCAGGATAAGCGGTGCGCGCAATTGAATTTGCCGCACGATTCTCTGAGGACATTAAGGCTAATAAGAGTAAATCACGGCGACGTAATTGCATACCAACTTTAAGTCGTGAGGAAGTATTTTTCAAATTATCTACATCATCTTGAGTAATTGTAATATATTCGTCCAAATCACGCCCCGCATCGAGCATTACCATTGCGGTCATTAATTTAGTGATTGATGCAATTGACAGAGAAACCTCTGGGTTTTTACTTAGCACAACTTGATTGGTGTTTGCATCAAGTGCATAGGCGGAATAAGAATATAATTTAGGCGTACGGTTAGTTGCGCTAGTTGGTTGAGATGTCGTGCTAGCTTTTTTAGTTTTATGTTTTTTTACAGCTGGTTTGCTGGGTTTAGCCGCTTTGCTAGTGTTTTTTGGTGCAACTGCATCCAAAATTGGATCTGAAGTTTGCGTGGCTGCTACGGCAAAGCTAGTGAGGGTAATGCCTAAACAGGTCAATAATATTTTTTTCATGTAAACTGAATTCCTAATGTGATATTTGTGCTATTTTAACGCGGCTATGTTTCCTGGAGGAAGTTAGGGCGAGTTGAGCTGGGTTGCTTTTTAGGTTAAGTAATTATTCTTTTTTTGAGTTTTAGTATTTCTCGGGCGTAATTTTAAATGAATTTGGCAAGTTAGGTAAAAAAAAATACATAGCAAGTGGTGATTATTATATACTTACTAGTTATAGTGAGATGTAGTATGCGTTAAATATTGCACGTAATCCGCTAAAAATTAGCCTGAGTGAGGGAATTAATTAAATTAAAATAGCTTGATTTTTTACCAAAAAGTAAAATTTATTTAGAATAAATCGACATAATAATAAACAAAGGGAAATAGGATGCCACAAACTAAGTTTAATACCGTTCGCGATTTTTTGCGTTATGCGGTATCAGAATTTCGCAAAAATAATTTATTTTTCGGTCATGGGACAACCAATGCTTATGATGAGGCGGTGTGCTTGATTTTACAAAGCTTGCATTTGCCGATTGATCAGCTTGAACCATATTTAGATGCGCAATTATTAGATGAAGAAAAAAGTTTAATTTTGGCACGAATTAAGCAACGAGTTGAAGAACGTATTCCGTTGCCATATATTACCAATGAAGCCTTTTTACAAGGTTATAGTTTTTATGTCGATAAACGAGTGATTATTCCGCGCTCATTTATTGCCGAAATTATTTTAAATGATAAATTAATGCCGTGGATTGAGCATCCAGAATTGGTGCATAGCGCGCTTGATTTATGCACAGGCAATGGTTCTTTGGCAACAATTATGGCGGATTATTTCTATGATGCCGAAGTAGTGGCTAGTGATATTTCGGATGATGCACTTGAAGTTGCCAAAATAAACTTTAAACGTAATCAGGTAAGTGAAGAAATTACGCTGTTAAAATCGGATTTATTTAATGAGCTTGAGGATTATCAAGGACAATTTGATTTGATTGTAACCAATCCACCGTATGTCGATAAACGTCGCATGTTAAGTTTGGCTGATGAGTATAAATTTGAACCAGGCTTGGCCTTGGCTGGTGGTGAAAGCGGTTTAGAATTGGTCGAAGCTATTTTACATGAAGCTAAATACTATTTGAGTGAATTTGGTGTCTTAATTGTTGAAATGGGTGATAATCGTTTTGAATTAGAAGAACTTTATCCAGATTTGCCTTTTACTTGGTTGGAAACGATTAGTGGTGATGGTGTAGTTTTTGTTTTAACGCGGGCAGATTTAGCCGATTATTTTGATTAGAGTGCGTTTATGTTAAATTATGATTTATATATTTTTGATTGGGATGGTACTTTAATGAATACCACCCAAACGATTGTAAATGGGACAACTCATGCGTGTAAGGTCTTGGGCTTAAATGTAATTAGCGATGATTTGGCGCGCTCAATTATTGGTAAAAGTTTTATTGAAGTAGTTAGCGATATTGTGCCAGAGTTGCGTGGTAATCCTGAATTATTACAAAAATTTGCGGCAATTTATGAGCAATACTTAAATGACCATACGTTAGATAATCCCGTGTTTATGCATGTCAAAGAAACCTTGGATAAATTAACTACAGAGGGCAAATTTCTTACTATTGCAACTGGGCGCTCGCGTGCAATGCTTGATGATATTTTGGCTGGTACTGGTTATGAACATTATTTTATGTTGACCAAAACGGCCTGCGAATGTTTTTCTAAACCGCATCCGCAGATGATTGAAGAAATTCTTGAATTTACTGGTGTGAATAAGGCTAAAGCAGTGATGATCGGTGATACCTCGCATGATATTCAGATGGCACACAATGCGGGAATTGATGCGATTGGGGTTAGTCATGGAGCGCAAGACCACGCTGAATTAGCTGCATGCAATCCGCGTTATCTGCTGAATAATATCAGTGAACTCTATGCGTTATTGGTGTAATTAATGCATAAATTAGCCGTGATTTTATATCAGCCAGACATTCCCCAAAACACAGGCAATATTATTCGTTTATGTGCTAACACTGGAGTGGAGCTGCATTTGGTTAAACCGCTTGGTTGGGGCAGCATGAATGATGCTAAGCTGCGCCGTGCGGGTTTAGATTATCACGAATACACTAATTTGGTCATACATGAATCGTGGGAAAATTGTCGCGCGTATTTTGCGGCACGTCCAATTTGGGCAATTGAAACCGACGGTCGCAAATATTATCATCAAGTTGAGTATAGTTCGGATGCAGTGTTATTATTTGGCTCAGAAACGCGTGGTATACCGCAAAGTATTTTGCTTGAGTTAGGCATGGAACAGGTGGTGCGTTTACCAATGCAACCCACCCAACGGAGTTTAAATTTATCTAATTCTGTGGCGATTGCGGTGTACGAAGCTTGGCGTCAATTAAGTTTTATTGGTGGGATTTAGCACTTACTGTGAGTGTGTAAAAGTGCTTTAATTGGATAATCATTAATTTAATAATAACGATAATGGTTAAATAAGCATTTTATTTAACTGTAGTTTACTGATCGGGAGACTAAATTAGTGCAGAGAATTACAACGAAAATAATTATTGGAGTTCTGTTGATATGTGGGATGCAAATTAGTCAAGCACAAACTACTAAACATCATTCAAACTCAGTCTCGAAGCATAAAGCCAAGCAAAAGAGAATTATTACTAAAGCACATAGTGATGATTATATGGATGGAACGGCTAGTTATTATGCGAGAAAATTTGCTGGGCGTAAAACCACCAGCGGACGGCGTCTTGACATGGATGGATTTACCGCGGCTCATCCAACGCTTCCAATGGGAACCAAGTTAAAAGTCACTAATTTACGTAATAATAAGATCGTTTATGTTGAAGTTAACGATCGCATGCCAAAATCTAGTGGGCATGTGATTGATTTAACCACTGCTGGCGCAAAACAAATTGGAATTAATGGTCTTGGTCAAGTGCATTTGGATGTTATTGAGAATGGCGTGTTTAATAACGTGATGAATGGTGAAATTTCTAAGGTGTTAATTTCTGCCAATCCATTACTGTCTGAGAGTCAAGCACTAAGTATTGCGAATCAATATACCGTCGCAACTAGTAATACTGAGTCAAATAGTCAAACTACAAAGGATGCAACTAATTAATGGATAAAAAATTGAAAATTATTTTTGCGGGAACCCCTGAAATTTCGCGGCAGGTGCTTGCCAATATTTTGAGCTCGGGTTTTCAAGTTGATTTGGTCTTAACGCAACCCGATCGTCCAGCTGGGCGGGGGATGAAGTTAACACCATCACCAGTTAAGCAATTAGCTCTAGAGCACGGCATCGAAGTTTTCCAACCGTTGGGATTTAGAAAAGACCCGCAGAATTTAGCCAAGATTCGTGAACTCGCTCCTGATTTGATCGTGGTCGTTGCGTATGGGATAATTTTACCACAAGAATTATTAGATATTCCGCGCCTAGGTTGTGTAAATATTCATGTTTCCTTGCTACCGCGTTGGCGTGGTGCAGCCCCGATTCAACGTGCGGTATTGGCTGGTGATGAATATAGTGGCGTTACCATTATGCAGATGGATGCAGGTTTAGATACTGGCGATATGCTAATTGTTGAGAAAATAAAACTTGCCGCCAAAGAAACATCCGCTAGTTTACACGATAAATTAGCTCAGATTGGTGCACAAAAAATTGTTGAATTTTTACAAAATCCCGAGCAGTATTTACCTCAAGTTCAAAGTGAGGATGGTGTAAATTATGCACATAAATTGGATAAGGAAGAAGCGAGGATTAATTGGAATGAGGACGCTAGCGAAATTGAACGTAAAATTCGCGGCTATAACCCATTTCCTGGAGCCTACAGTTATTTAGATGGTGTGTTGCATAAATTTTGGAGTGGTGAAGTTTTACAAATTGAACATAATGAATCACTGCACGGAACTATTTTGCGCGCAAATGCTGATCAATTATGGATTGCCTGTGGTGGACAGAGCGTTTTGGCAATTAATGAAATTCAAGAAGCTGGAAGTAAGCGTAAAAATACTGCGCAGTATTTACAAAATAAAGCCGACTTACAGGGTAAATTTTTTAAAAGTGAGAATCAATCATGAATAATGAAGTTAAAACCTATGCGCTGATGGCAGCAATTATTGCCTTATTTGTGGTGATTGGTGGATTAATTGGCGGTAAGGGTGGTATGTTATTGGCATTGTTATTTGGTGGGGCACTGAATTTTTATGCTTATTGGAATTCTGCAGATATGGTGCTGAAAATGTATCAAGCTCAAGAAGTTAGCCCACATAATGCCGCTGATTTATATCAAATGGTAGCTGAATTAGCCAGTCGAGCTAATTTACCAATGCCAAAAGTCTATGTGATTAATGAAGATCAAGCCAATGCTTTTGCAACTGGACGTAATCCTGAGCATGCGGCGGTGGCGTTTACCACCGGGATTATGCGTGCTTTAAGTTATGCTGAATTACGTGGTGTTGCGGCGCATGAATTATCGCATGTTAAGCATCGTGATATTCTGCTTTCAACTATTTCGGCAACCGTGGCAGGAGCTATTTCTGCGGTGGCAAATATGGCGATGTGGTTTGGTGTGCGCGACGAAAATGGTAATCGCAATTGGATAGCGGGCTTGTTAATTGGGATTTTTGCGCCCTTAGCCGCCGCAGTAATTCAAATGGCGATTTCACGCTCACGTGAGTATTTAGCCGATCAAGGCGCGGCTGAATTAACCAATGATCCATTGGCATTAGCTTCAGGCTTACGCAAAATTGAAAACATTGCGCGTGGGGTACAGTTTCAAACTGCAGAAGAGCATCCAGCTACCGCACAAATGATGATTATTAATCCTTTATCTGGTTCAGGTAGAGATAATTTATTTTCCACGCACCCTGCGACAGCTAATCGAATTATGCGTTTGGAAGATATGGCACGTCGCTCGGGGCAATTAAATTAACTGAAAGGTTTTATGATGAATAATAAGTACAAATTAAGTAAATTAACAGTGGTCTGTTTAACGGCATTGGCTTTAAATGCTTGTACGGCATTAGTGGTTGGTGGCGTTGCGGCAGGTGCAACGAGTGGTGCGGCGGTTGCCAGTGATCCACGTAGTTCAAGTGGGGTTTTTGATGATCAAGGCTTGCGGAGTAAAGTTGCGGATGCCATTAATGCAACTATTCCTGGTAATAATGTTGAAGTGACTAGTTATGATAAAAACATCCTTTTAACTGGGCAAGTTTTGACCAATGATAATAAGTCAAAAGCCGAACAAATGGCGCGTGAAGTACCAAATGTAAACAAAGTTTATAATCATATTGAAATTGGTGCGAGTCAAAGTGCTTCACAGAGCAGTAAAGATGCATACTTAACTTCAGTGATTAAGTCAAATATGTTGTTTTCAAAAGGTGTTAGTAGTAATGATGTGAAAGTGGTAACAAGTAATAGTACGGTTTATTTAATGGGTATGATTGATCCATATCAAGCCAAGAAAATGACTCAAGCGGCGCGTGAAGTCGATGGGGTTAAAAAAGTAGTGGCTTTATTTGAACTTCCTCCTCAATAATCAATAGGAAAGATTATGTGTAAATTATTAA
>JAIETT010000232.1 GCA_019744945.1 Burkholderiales bacterium | reverse complement strand
TACAGTGTGTTGGTAATATCAAGATTACTTTAAAACGTCAGATTTGGTAAATTAAATTTGACACATTAACATAGGAAGTTTAATGTTACAGATTAATCAATATCAAAATAAATGGGAATCCAGAAGCTCTGTTAGGACTAGAGCTCGTAAGGAAATAGACTTTAGATTAGGCGGAAATTTGTTTCCTGCACATCAACAAATTTTATTAATGGTTCCTGAAATTGAAGAGATGGGTAGTTCGATACATGAACTAATTCTTGTTCAATCTCTTTATAAATATCTTAACGATATCGTAACATTAGAAATAAAATGTATTAATTCAGCATGTAATAAATTAATTTATGAAAATTTAATTGTTAATTATGATGATGAAACTAAACTAAATGCATACACAATAATCATTGATGAATATTATCATGTTTATGTGGCTAAAGATATGTTAATGCAAATACAAAAGCAATTTCCTTCTATTAAACAATTAGCCTACCCTATATCAGATTCATTTAATGCGGTTAAAAAAATACAAGAGAGATTAGAGCAAAAATATCATGCTATTTTTGAAATAATTGCAGTCTGTATTTTTGAAACTACCATAGTAAAAGAATTGGTTGAATTTTTTAATACACCTGATGTGCATCCATCATTAAAATATTATGTAAATGACCACATGAATGATGAAGCAAAACATTATGGTTTTTTTTATAATTTGTTATGTCATACTTGGAGTAAATTACCTGATGAATATATTAAGCATATAGGAATACACCTAGCTGATTTTGTTAAATTATATTTAAATATTTCTTCTGAAAAATCATACAATTTGTTAATTTTAAAATCAATATTAAAAAATGATACAAAAGCAGAATCAATCATTACTAAAATGTATTCTGGTTTTGCAATTACAACAGATATACCAATGGTGAAAAATGTACTCAATGTATTAAAAAAATCAGGAATTATGGATAACAAACTGATTAAAGATTCGTTTATTGCTAACGGTTTATATATTTAAGTAGGAATTCAGATGAAAGTTTTGAATATATTATTAAAGGTAGATAATTTTAATAGCCTGACAAAGTCATTTATTGATTACTTAATAGACTCTGGTAATTTTGTGACTATTTTGTCAGAAAATCATTCAGAATTTCTAAATCAATACTCATATAATATAAAAAAAGCAAACAATTTTACAGAAGAGCAGTTTGATTTTTTTATAAATTTCACCAGCCAGAATTGTGATGTTGTTCATAACCAGATAACTTTAAATATACACATGAATAATGAGTGTTTATCTATTTATATATTGAATATGAAAAATGAGGTTATTGTTTGTAAACAAATTTTATTATCTGAAATAATAGTGGACAAAAATTTAGAATTACAGTATTTAATCGCTGAAATTACTGAAGCGTTCATTGATGGTGTTATTGAACTACAACGCTGCGTTGATATTCAGATTAATAGAGAAACCTTAGAATTAAGTAGTGAAAATCTTTTTTATGATTTAATTATTTATATCGACAAATTTGAGGAAATAACTAAATTTTATAATGTGATAGATTTTGATGAACAGTTAATAAAAATTGATAGTTTTACTAATAATAACCAGTTAAATGATTCTACTATTTCTATTAGCCTGATCAAAAATTTGAGTGATGAAGATCTGCAAGTTGTTTTACTATCGTTGCTTTCATTATTAAATGGTCGCTTACAGGGCGTGTATTCCTACACGTATCAACAAAAACATAAGTCTATAGATAAATTTATTAGAATAAATGAGAACTCATCTATTGCAGATATTAAGAAAGATATCTCTAATCAAATATATGGTATTTTTGAGAGTAGTTTCACTTATAATATTTCTTCTAACCAACGTCAGTATTTTGTATTATCTCATGATGAATGTGAATTTAGTGATCATCAAATAAGTTTCACCATCGGTGATAACGTAATTAAAGTTAATAATATAAACGTTGCAAATGGCATGGCAGGGTATTTAGAAGAGATTCTTTATAATTATGATAGTCTAAGTGATGATGGACTCTATTATGATTTAATTAAAAATATTGGTGCTAAAGAAACTCTCTCAAAAGTACCATGTATTAGTAATTATCGTTATAAAAAGGAAAATACATTAATTAAGGTTTTTGAAGAGCAGGTCTTAAAAACCCCTGACAACATAGCCTTGGTGTTTAAAGACATTAAATATTCTTATAAAGATCTAAATGATGTATGTAATAAAGTTGGAGCCTATATTATAAAAAACGTAGGTGTTAAACCAAATGACTTAATTGCATTATATGTTGTGCGCAATGAATATATGTTGATATCTATTCTAAGTATTTTAAAAGCTGGTGCGGTATATGTTCCAATTGATCCAAGCTATCCGGAAGATAGGATTAGTCATATTTTGTCAGATACTGCAGCTAAATTAATTTTGACTAATGAATGTTTGATAGATAAGTTATATTTATTTAAAGACTCTATAGTTATTAATACTATTGAAAAATTGCTTGTGTTATTACCATATGAACAGCCCTTAGATAACCCTCTACATGTTGCTAACGCTGATGATTTGGCATATATAATTTACACATCTGGAACAACCGGTAAGCCAAAAGGCACAATGCTTGAGCATTCCGGGGTTATCAATATGATAAATTCTCAGAGTCATGCGTTTAAATTAAACACAGAAGTATATAAACATTGTTTATGGTATTCTAGTTATGTTTTTGATGCGCATGTATCTGAATTATTCACTGCGATTTTAAATGGTCATACAATTCATCTTATTGATGATGAAATTAGGCATGATTTTGAAAGATTAACAAGTTATATTCATTTAAATAAAATTAATATAGCTACTATTCCGCCTGCGCTCTTATCTAAAGATAATTTACTTTCATTGGAGACTATTGTTGTTGCTGGTGATAAAACCGATAGGGATATAATTGATGCTTATTATTGTAGTAAGACCAACATCATTAATGCATATGGTCCAACGGAAACATCTGTATGTGCTACGTTGCATTTATATAAGTCAGATGGGTATAATAATATTGGATCTGCTTTAAAGAATATAACTACTTATGTTTTAGACCCTAAGTTTAACCCAGTTCCTATGAACATAGTAGGAGAATTATACATTGGCGGTGCTGGTGTTGCCAGAGGTTATTTGAATCAGCCTGAATTAACGAATGAGCGATTTATACATAACCCATTTCAGACAACGGAAGAGAGTAAATCTGGTGTAAATAGTATCATTTATAAGACTGGTGATCTAGTTATTATGAACGATGATGGAAATTTAGAATACATCGGACGTAATGATTTTCAAATAAAAATAAACGGATATAGAATTGAGATTGGAGAAATTGAAAATACTATACAACAGTTTCCTGATATTAAACAAGCTGCAGTGATTGCACAGTCTATTAATGATAAGAATAAAGCTTTGATTGCATATTATATCTCATCAAATAATATCAACGAAAATGCATTAGAAAGCTTTTTAAAAAATAAGTTACCACAGTATATGGTTCCTCGTGTATTTGTAAGATTGCACTCATTTCCTGTGAGTATCAGTGGCAAAATCGACAGGAAGTCTATTCCAAAAGTTGATTTATCTAGAAGTCGTGATTATGTTGCCCCAAGTAATGATTTACAAGTTAACTTATGTAAAATTTGGTCTGAAGTCTTGGGGATTAACTATAACGAAATAAGCATTAAAGATGATTTTTTTAAACTTGGTGGTAATAGCATTGCTGCTATAAAAATTGCTCAGAAGCTCATGAGAATTGATTACTATATAGCGATAAAAGATATCTTTAGTTATAAAACAATTGAGCAAGTATCACAGAATCTAACGGAAATTCATGATGAGTCTCCGGGAAAAAATCATTTTATCGAAGAGTTTAATTCATTACTGGATGATGACATAGAATGGGTAAACTATGCTAATAACGTACAAAAAGGGCTTGTTACTTATAGTATGCAATACCCAGATAGTGATGCTTACATGGTGCAAATAAGGTTTGATTATAATTCACCAATTAATGTGGAAAATTTGAAAATATCTTGGAAAATTGCAATAGAGAAATTTAGCAGTTTAAGAATGTCGTTTGATTTTGTTAACAGTCAGGTTATACAATTGGTACACAGAAGTGTAGAAATTAATTGGAGTTATCATGATTTAAGCTCTTATGTACCCTCACAACAAAAAGAGTTTGTTAATAAGCTAATGCAATCGGATCGTAAAAGCTTATATGTGTTGCATTTTACACCACTTTTTAGATTGTATTTAGTTAAGAACTCTAATAGTCATTATACCTTTATATTTAGTAATCATCATGCAATTATAGATGGTTGGGGAATTAATGTACTGTTTGATTTTATACATAATACATATAATTCGTTACAAAATAATGAATTCATGGATGACTATACACATGACAATGATTTATATTATGAATTATCCAGCAAGTATTGTAGTAGTAATAGTAACAGAGACCTAGAATATTGGAATAATCTATTAGTAGATGTTGAACCAAGTAATGAAATAAATGTGCTAAGCTTAAAAACTATTAGCAATGGGCAACGCTTTGAAAATAATTCAGAATACATTCTAGAAATCACACATCAGATTCGTGGTGTAATTCAATTAATTTCAGAGAAAGAATCAGTAACTCTAAATTCTATATTTCAATTTGTATGGCATAAACTATTAAATATTTTCACTCAATGCCCAAAGAGTATAGTTGGTACTGTAGTCACAGGTAGAGATATTAGCTCAGTTAATGTGGATGCCGCTGTCGGTATCTTTATTAATACATTGCCTATAATTGTATCTTGGGATAATCATCATTCAATTCTAGAGCAAATTAATCTTATTAACAATCTAATAGTAGAAGCTAATAATAATAGCTTGGCGTTTTTAGGTGATATACAAAAAGAGAATAGGTTGTTTAATAATCTTTTTGTTTTTCAAGATGTTCGTGAGTTACTTAGAACTGAACATGTTCATATTAATAATATTCAAGATGTTCAAAAACTTGATTTTCCTATAACTATAGAGATCATACAGAGTACAGATAATCTTAAATTAAAAGTCAGATATGATGATAAAGTTTTTTCAGCAGAACGAGTAGAGTATTTAGCTAAGTACGCAAGGTACATTTTATATACTGCACTTGAAAATTTAAATTCTAGTCATCAGACATTAGATAATATTCCTCAATATGAGCTAGAACAGTTATACGAGCTTCAAAGTAATATAGAGGATACAGATAATCAAACTATTATTGATTTATTTGAGCATAAAGTTGCAAAATTTCCAGATAATATAGCTTTAGTTTGTGATAAAACGTTGCTTACTTATACGGAACTTAACGCTCTTAGTAATCAATTTGCTAATTACCTTAAATCTTATAACTCAATACAAGCCAAAGATTTTGTAGCATTATATTTGGAACGCAATGAATATATTATTATTGCGATACTTGCAGTATTAAAGTTAGGTGCTGTATACGTCCCCATTGATATAGATTACCCAAGTGATAGAGTCGAGTATCTATTAAATGATACTAAAGCTAAGTTACTGATAACTAATCAACATAACAGTAAAATTAACATGTTGGGTAATTTGGTAAAAGATATTTGTGAAATTGAACCTGTAGTAATTAGTCAAACGCTTTCAGGTTTATCCACAAAAAATATTAATACAGAAATTCTTAGTCATGATCTTATTTATATTATTTATACTTCTGGCACTACTGGTAGTCCTAAAGGTGTTATGGTAAACCATGGTGGTGTAGTTAATACTATTACGGATTTATATGATGTGTATGATTTTAAATTAGGTAATAAAGTTCTTGCTTTCACCTCTTACGTGTTTGATGTCTCTGTATCAGAGTTTTTTGTAACTCTAACTAATGGTGGAGAACTACATATAATAAATAATGATATAAGAACGAACCCAAGTGAAATAAGTAATTATATTATCAAAAATAGTATAAATTATGCGTATTTGCCACCAGTGATTTTATCAAACTTACCAAAACTAAATTATAAATCACTACGCGCAATAATATATGCTGGAGAACCATGTGATATCACAACAGGTAAGTATTGGTCTAATACAAAGGTTAAATTATATAACTATTATGGACCAACAGAAACTTCAATATATTCAATTGGTAAAGAGGTTTTTAATGGTGATGTACATTTAATTGGGCAACCTATGAAAAATGTCAAAGTTTATATTCTAAATGATAAATTGAATATTGTTCCTTATGGCGTTATTGGTGAACTTTATATCGGTGGCAATGGAGTTGCTGATGGGTACTTAAACTTACCAGAAATGACAAAGGAAAAATTTATAAAAAACATTTATCAAACCGAACGTGAACAATCTCTTAATGTAAATGGTTTTATTTATAAAACTGGTGATTTGGTTCGATACAATGGTAGTTATATTGAGTATATTGGTAGAAATGATTCTCAAGTTAAGATTAGAGGATTTAGAATTGAATTAGGTGAGATCGACAATGTGCTAAATGGCTATCCTGGTATAACGACATGCGCTTCAATTGTACAAACTATTAACAATAGCAAAGTTATAATAAGCTTCTATGTTTCAAGTAATAAGTTTAATGATGTTAACAATATTATTCATTATCTGGAGCAGAGACTTCCACATTATATGGTACCAAGTGCTGTAATTTATTTGGAAAGTTTGCCTGTTACTATAAATGGGAAATTAGATAAAAAAACATTGCTAAAATATATAAGCAGTAATTTAAGCGAAGAAATACAAGCACCAGAAACAACTACCGAAATACAGTTAAGGGATATATGGTCTAATGTGTTAAACATTCAAAGTGCCGCTATTGGAACAAATTCAAATTTTTTTAGATTGGGCGGAAATAGTATTTCAATAGTCAATTTAGTTGTTCAGATAAATAAAAAAATGAGTTATAAAGTTGACTTTTCGATGATACATAAGCACTCAACTATAAAAAGCTTAGCCGAATTTATGACTACATCATCCCATGATGCACTGGTAAATTTATTTAATGTTAGCCATGATTATAGTAAGCCGATGTTGGTATTGTTCCATACCGCTCGTGGTAGTTCTGAAGTTTATTTTAAATTTGCTAGTATGCTTACTCAGCACTATGACATTTACTTAGTTGACTCTTATAATTTATCAAAGTTCCATGAAAAGGAATATATAACGTCCTTAGATGAGTTGACTGAAAAATATTATAGTGAATTAAAACAACGTGTGATTAATTATGATAAAGTGTTAGTAGCGGGATGGTCATTTGGTGGTATTATTGCTAATGAAATAGTAGTTAAAATATCCAAATATTGCAATAAACATTGTTCATTATTAATGTTTGATACTTATACACCAAAATCTCTTGAAGAAATTCTAAATGGTGTTAATCTTTCCGTTCATATGGAGGATATTTATGCTTCTACAATACAAAAAGAGGTTGGAAATGTCCATGATGTGATGTATAAAAAATTCCAACCTTCTGTAAATATTAGCGACGCTAGTTGTTATTTAATAAAAGCAACGGATGCGGATATTTTTATTAAAGATAAAATAGCTAAGGCAATTATAACCAAAGAGCGTTTTAACGGTTGGGAGAAATATTTCACAAATATTGTGTCATACCCAATTAATGCTACGCATGAGACGCTTTTTGATAATATGAATATGGATAAAATGATTTCTTATATAATTGATATAAGTAAGAAAGTGAAGAATCAATGAAGACTATTATTATGATTGGTGCAAATTATATCAAGCGCTACAACTTTGAAGAGATTTTAAATATAAATCAAGATGTCAGAATTCATCTTCTGGCAGGTCAGAAAGGAATTGAGCAATGTAAATCTATATTGCAGCACCTTAATTTTAAGCACTATATATCTAAATTAGATTATTTCCCCGATCCAAACGTTGAAATACTAAATGAAGACGACTCGATTAAAATAATTGGAGAGATTATTAACAATAATACTGAATCTCAAATTTATATCTATTGTGATGATGAAAAATATCTATTGTTAGCGGCAAAAGCTAGAGATTATTATAATATCAAAAATGGGCTTGATTATAAAACAACATTGTTATTTAGAGATAAGTTATTAATGAAAGATCATGTTGTAGAAAATCAAATGTATTTGCCAAAGTACGCCGCCATAAAAACATTTTTAGTTCGAGGTGATTTAGAGCAAAGTTATAGCAACATAATATCATTTTTAGGTAATAATTTATTTATCGCCAAACCAAGTGCGTTAGCTGGGTCATTTGGATTTGCAAAGATATTTTCATATCAAGATTTTGTTAATTTCATAAATAGTGTATATGACCATGAATTAAACTTTATGGTTGAAGAGTTTATTGAGGGAGATTTATTTCACGTTGATGTTGTATTGGATAATCAACAGATAAAACATATTTTTATTTGCGAGTATTCAGCTCCAAATGCGGATACTATAGGAGGGGCGCTTTTAGCTAGTATACCATTACCAACGTATCATAGCAAATATGTCATATTACGTGAATATGCAGATAAAATACTGCCACTATTTAACACGACTGATGGTGCATTACATTTGGAATTATTTCTAAATAGCGAAAGTTTACAACCTACCTTTCTTGAGATTGGTTGTAGACCTCCAGGGGCTCATGTTGGAAAATTATATCAACTTAATTATACAATTAATATTTTTAATGAGCATCTAGTAACTTGTTGTGGTTTAAATTTTCGACCAGTAATATATGATTACGATAATATAATATTTTGTCATGGATATGTACCAGCGAAGGAAGGGGTGTACCAAGGTATAAAAATGCCCCAAATTAATTCTAAATTTGATTACATTGAGTCTTTTAAAAATGGCGATGTAATAAAGACGTCTGTTGTTATTGGTCAACATGCAATAATATTTGAAATGAGTAACTCAAATTACAATCAGTTATATGAAGATTTTGTAAAAATTAATAATATAAATTTTTTGGTATAAAAGTATGCAAATTATATACACCGTACTATATATTCTTTCTCAATCTTCGATAGGTGTTATTATCGGCTATATTGGTTTAAAGGCTTCTCCTATTGCCGTATTATTAAGTATTTCTATTATAAGTACTTTATTTTTTTCAGCTTTACAAATTAGTAACTTGAAAAATATATATGGCAATCTATTATCTAATAAGTTACTGGCATTTAAATTATTTATATCTACGGCACTTTGTTGGGCTTTTGTTTATTGGGGAACTATTTACGGAAGTCCTGGGCTTGAATTAATATTAATGATACTATTTGCTGGCATTTGTGCTTCCGTAGTGCAACGTAAATATATGAAAACATTATTATCGTTATCCATTTTTGTAGCTGTCTGCACATTATTACCAGAGGCAAAATTAACTCCAGTTATCTTGGGTGTTTTTTCTGGTGTATTTGCATATTTGTTTCAAGTATCTTCATACAGGTTATTTATTGAATGTAATATTAATGAGACGCAAATTTTAGCAGTAAGATTTTTACCTTTCATTTTAATTCTATCTATTCTTGGATACCATTATAACTCGCTTACATTTAATCATAATATGTTATTGCCAGTTTTATTAGTCTCGATATTAATAATAGTACCTACCTTTCTTACTCAAAAATGTATTAACATTTTGGGAGCAGAAAAATTTAGTTATATTTCTGGTCTTATTCCATTATCAACATTTATCATCCAAGACTTAACAAATGTATCACATACTGATTTGAAGACTTATATATTAATAATTGTTCTGACGATTGTGCTTGTTCTTGGAAAAAAATAGTTTTAAAATTTATGCTATCCGGCTAGATGAAAATGTTAATTTATATAATTATTTGTATATGTTTACCGAAGATATTCGTAAATACATACAATCTTATCGTAGTGATCTTGATAAATTAACTGCATTTACTTCGGCTTTGTTAAAATATTATTTTTTACCTTTCATTTTAGGATTGCACCCCAATAGCATTAATTTAAAAATAAACAAATATGGCAAACCATATATTTCAGGATATTCTGAAATAGATTTTAATGTTTCGCATAGTGGAGAATATGTTATTTTGGGTATAGCATATAATAGGATTATTGGCGTAGATATTGAAAAAATTGATATGAAAATAGATTTATCAATTTGTGAAGCAGTATTTAGTCCTTTTGAGTTAGTTCAAGTTAAGAATGCCTTTGATTTTTATTTGCTTTGGGTAAAGAAGGAGGCATATCTAAAATGTGTGGGTAGTGGATTTGCAACTAATTTATATCAAAAAACAAGATTAACTACTGAGTTAATTCAAATTAATAATAAATGTGAAATTTATGCAGGTATCTTTAGTCGTGGTTATATGTTGTCAGTATGTATGATAAAATGAAAGATAGCCATAGTGTTAGCTAAATCAGAAAATGTGGACAGTGTTTCTTAAAGCAGGAATACTTAACTAAAATCAGGCTTGAGCACAAAAGTTATTACCAGATCTTTATTTTTTTGCATGTACAATGCTGAAGCGTATATTGTTTTCAGTAAAGCCATTAATTAGCCATTCTGGCAAGAGTGAAAGTCCTACATTGTTAATGGTTAGTATAAGTTGTCCTTTTTTTGGGACACTGGCGGCTTTTTGGATGTTGTACAATTCCGACCTGAATTAATTTAGTGGAATTATTTTATAAAGTTAGATTCTTAGGAGTCTGACTTTTTATTTGGGTTTTATTGAAGTTTACTACTGTATGTTTGGTGTTGTTAGATTTATATATTTAGTTAGCTTCAACGTAGCTTGAAAGTACAGCTTGAGCTTGTGCTATTTTTTATATGACGTGCCTCATGTTGAGGTCGATAATTAAAATATTATTTGAAACGAAACGAGAGAAAATGAAATTTAAACAAATTAATCTAGCAATTTTTGGTGTGTTGCTGGTTGCGTTAAGTGGTTGCGTTGGTGATAACATGAATTCTACTGGAAGCAGTAATTCTGTAACTGGAGTTCAGCAAACGCCACAAAACACTTCCAGTGATGAGCAATTAGGTGCGTATTATCCGATTCCTGAGGGAACTTATAAAAATGTGTGTAATGAGATTGAGGTGTTACCTGGTGGGATTTTACATGCTAAGTGTGGTGCAAAAACAGACATTCATATCGATGAGTCGTTTCTGTATTTAGGGAGCTGTAAAGCTGGTTCGACTGTGTCGTCATCCTTAGTCGAAAAAACTGACGGCTATAATCATAAGGATTATTCTAATTATAAGCTAAATTGTGATATTGCTGATACTGAAGGGTTTTTATCTGGGCAGGTCTGCTATGGGTCTTCTAAGAAAGCAAAAAATCAAGGCTGTTATCGCTTTGGTTACGAAGGAGAATGGGATAGAATAGATAGTGACATGCGCGGGTCGATTTATTTTGGGAGTTTTGACAATCAAATTCGCATGAAAGCACATTTTGAATCATCTAATTTCTCCAGTGCCGTGTTATCGTCAGTAAAGTTAAATGCTTGGTTACAGCATACGCAATTTAAAAATGCCTATCTATACGATGTTATTAATGATGCGAAGATTTGGAGCGATGGAATGGAAGCCGATTATGCGGATTTTTCTGGAGCAACCCTGAAAAGCTGTAATTTCAAAGGAAACGGTTCAAATCGAGTGAAGTTTAAATACACTAAATTTGATCGGGCCACTTTAATCGATGGTTCAATTTTTAGATATCTAGACTTTAGTAATGCCTCATTTAAATCCGCAAGCTTGAATGATGTAAATTTTGTAAATACTAATCTAAGCAATGTTGATTTTAATGGTTCACACATCGAAAAAGCTGACTTTAGTGGGGAAGATTCAAATGGAGGTCATACAATATTAAATAAAACCTCTTTTGTGAATAATAAGATTATAAATAGTAAATTCAATAATGCTAATACTAATGCGGCACTAGATGCGCGCTATGTTGATTTTAGTGGTAGTAGCATTAGTAATACGAGCTTTAATAATAGCAAACTGAATGCAAACTTTAATGATTCAATTATCATTGGATCTTCAAGCTTTGCCAATACCGATTTTAGCGGACCAGTCTCTCGTTCATCATCATTTGTAAATACATATGTACAATTCTCGAGCTTTGTCGCGGCTAATTTTAATGGTGCTAACTTGACCAATGCATTATTTGAAAGCAGCAATTTGAGTGGTGCAAAATTCCAAGGTGCAAATTTTAACGGAGTTCAATTTGTCGATAGTAATTTGCGTGGAGCAGATTTTTCACAAGTTAAAAATTTGAATGCTAATTCTTTTCCTGGTTCAGATTTGACTGGTGCCACAGGGATTAAATTAACTCCATGTGCAGAATCATCAATTGGACAATGTAAATAAGGATAAATAATGAATAAAAAATTAATAATAATGGTTTTATCAGCTCTGGCGACTACAGCCTGTAATAATGGCGCGTCTTCAAATGTGACACCAGGGGTGAATGCGCTTGGTTTTCAGCTAAAAGGTTCGAGCGGGTGGGATGGATCCGCTGATCAGATCGGGCAAATTGGTTTGGCTATGGATGGTGTTCAATCCGTGTGGGCAAAATCTAAGTTTGCTTATTTTTTCCCTGTCGATGGTGCTCATGATCCATTCTTGGGTGATTCTTTGATTCCAGATGGTGCAACTTTTGTTAGTGGTAATTCCGAGTTTAGTGAGTATGACAATGTAGCGAAATTAACCACTAATACAGATTATATTTCAGAAAAAATGGGTACGGTAAAAAAAGAGGCTAGTTATGCTGATGTTCCTTATGTTGGAATTGCTTTGTCGGTATTGGGGAGTGCGCTTTCTTCTACAAACTGGTCAGATTTAAATGAAAAAAATTCTCAAGATATTAAAATGACTTTATTCGCATCTGGGGCTAATTACCGCTCATTAACCTCTTTGATAAATAAATGTAGAACAGATATGCAGGAAGCTAATGATTGTGTTTCTGAGCATATCCAAGCAACTTTCAAAACCCCTGCAGATTTTGTAAGTAAAGCCGGTGGTATGATTGGAGTTCTTGGCGTAGAGCGTAAAATGATGTTCGGCGAAATGAGGTTACACTTTAACTCACAAAATGCGCGGAAAGAGTTTGAGAAGAATTTACCGTTTAAATTGGATTCGCTGAATAGTTTATCTGATCCGTTATTTAAAAATTTATCCGAAACTGCTCAAAAAACCAATACCAATGCAACATTAAGCACTTCATATAAAATATATGCTGGAAATGAGAAGCTTGATAGTAATTCGCTATTGCTTGGTGAAGAGAATTCTGGTAGTAGTACATTAGATCCAGCTGGATTAAGTACGTTATTGAATGAGTTACAGAGTAAAGCAGATGGACTGAAAGATTATAGTTTAATGAAATCTCGCTATGCCAATATGTATTTTACACGTAATAATAAGGAAAATTTTGTTGCGCGTCCTTTTTGTGATGATAAATCATATCCTGCTAATGGTTCGGTTTCATGTATGACCTTAGCTGGTGGCACCAGCGACGGTGCGCGTGGGTGGAATGAGTATATCGAAAGTGCTAATAAAATTTTAAAATCTCGTATAACTGCGGCAGATAACTTTATGAAAGCGAACGAATCTGGAATTGAAAGTATTGTAACCGTGTGGGCTAATTATAGCAAGATGTACGAAACATTAAATCTTCAACAATTACAGGATCAGTTAAACTTATCTGATGATGGCTATAAGACTTTTATTAGCGGTAAACAGGAATATAAAGACTTTATGACTATGTACAATAAAATTATGCAACGTCAGGAAGTTAATCCTTATGCCGTCATTAGAGATTGCTTTTATAGTGATCGCACTATTGCTAAATGTGATAAGACATATAAAACGGTTTTGACTCAAGCTCAGGATGCAAAAAACAAATATGATAATTTGTTAAATGCGCTAAAAGATTATAAAGTTTTTATCGCGAGCAGTTTGACAAAACTAGATTACAAAACTAATCGCTATACTAAAATGGATGATTCTAGACTAAGTTCAGTTATTTGTAATGCGGAGAATAAGTGTCAGGCCGAAAATATTGCTGATAACTTAATTAATTTTGATAGCAATCAAAATAAGCTTTCGTTACAATTCGCTGGTGGTGCTGAAGGGCGTAAATTTACTTTGCCATTGCTAGAGCAAACTGTTGTTAATAGTCGCGTGGTTACTACGTTAAGAAACCTGTATCTAGGAACGTTAAGCAGTTTTTATGTTCCTGAATATTGGAATTATAATGATTATTATGTTCGTAACCTTGGGTATTATACTGGGCTATATACTAAATTAAGTAATAATACCTATTCAGATGAGCTAACTTCAGAGCTCGGTGTTGATGCGGCGACGTATTTCCCTGCCAATAAAGATTGTACTGCACCTGCGGGCTTATATTTCACACCTGTGGCGAACAGCAATGAATATGTTTTAAACGGTAGTATTTGTCATATTTTGAAGAATAATGGTTTACCACCTGTTGCGACGAAAGCTGTCTGGGAGGAGAATGAGATTGGTAAGTATTTGGTGGTAACTGATGAGAATCATGATAGTGGCTCATTGATTTATAACCAAAGTATACTTAAGAGTGGATATTTATTGGGTGGCGTGGAACCTTTGATGACAAGCAGAAGTGGACATCTTGAAGATATTACGCTCAAAAACACTAACGGAATGAAGTTTAGTCGCTACGCAATGAGTGAATTATTACCAGCGTGGCAGGAAGGCTGGATTTTA
Organism: Burkholderiales bacterium; assembly: GCA_019744945.1. GTDB lineage: Bacteria > Pseudomonadota > Gammaproteobacteria > Burkholderiales > UBA11063 > Aquella. The sequence goes on along the minus strand of JAIETT010000232.1, from coordinate 3,665 downwards.
AAATAAGTAGCAATTTATTTTACAGGCTTTTGAATTAACTTGTAATATTTATTGTTGTTGCAAGAGTTTTTATAAGCATGGATGTGCTAGCAAGAGTGTCCTTTTAAAAGGACGCTCTTGCTATTGATGGAGCTATATAATCACTACGTGAGTCTAGAATTGCCAGCTTAAAGCCAATCCGGATGATGATCGCGACTAGTATTTAATGGGTGAATTTATGATAAAAGTTGAACAGAAATTACATAACAGAGTACGGCAGCTATTAATTGCTTTTAGCCTTCTAACTGGTGCTGCTATGTTATAGATGCAACTCTGGTGGCACGCTAGCACAGAGCCATGGCGATAGTGCTCTTGTCAGGTGCTAAGATACAAGAGGTGGGCGATAAGTCTTAATCCGTACTATAATGGGTTCAACTTAAGCAGTCTTGGCTAAAGTTGCTTTAAACTTTGGTGGTTACGAAGATGCGAATGGTTTTGTGCTGATTAATCTTAGCTTCTTGGTAACATCAGTTAATAAAATATTTGGAGGATAAAATGATAAAACTTAAAAAATCAAAAATTACGGTCTTGTTATGTTTGGGGGGGGGTGTACTTAGCGCCTGTAACCATAGTGGTGGTCAGTCAGCATCGAACCTACAGGGTGTTACTAGTGAAATTACTCAGAATATTCCAGCGGTGACTGTGGCAGATGTTAATGTACAATTCAGTGCAAAGATTACTAATCAAGAAATTGGGGCAACAGCTACAAAAAATAGCTTTACTGTTTCAAATGTAGCATTGCCAGCTGCAATTGAGGGGGTGGGTCTTACAATTGTTGCTGACGGAGGTGTGGGTGCTGGTGCAAATTGTTTTGATCCTGTATCAAAACGTGGTGCAGAGCTCAAGAATGGGCAAAGTTGTAATATCGTGGTTAATTTTATAGGTGCTCCAGGGCTCACTCATGTTGTTAATGACCACATTTCAGTGTCCTTGGTTGGTGCAAAACAAAAAATAATTTCATATCCAATCAATGCTAAGTTTTTGTCTCAAAGGGATTTATTGCTTCAAACAGGACAGACCAATTGTTATAATGAACGTGGTGATTCAATTAACTGTTTAGGCAGTGGGCAGGATGGTGGTATCAGAGCTGGTGTTGTTTGGAGTCCAGATAGTCGTTACACAGCTCAAGGGGATACTGTTGTTGACAATTTGACCGGCTTATCTTGGCAAAAAAATCCATCAATTAATAGAGGTGGTGAGCATGTTAGTTGGCAGGATGCATTGAAGGGGTGTCAATCCTATACTTCTAGTACTGGAGGTGTTACCTATAATGATTGGCGCTTGCCTAATGTAATAGAGTTGCAGAGTCTTTTGAATGCAGATGAAAATACTCTTTTTGAAAATCTTAATCAGTTTGGATTTACTGGAATTAAACAGGGGTTTTATTGGTCTAGCACTACAAATGCATTGAATCATGCTCATGCCTATATCGTCTCTTCAATGACACACGAAGTTCATCATGCTGGGTTAAAAGCGAATAACAAATTTTCTAGATACTGGTGCGTCAGAGGTGATACTGAAAGTTCAGGCTCTCCATTAAGACAAACAGGTCAAGCTAGTTGTTATAATAATAATACTAAAATTGATTGCAGTGATTCAAATTCTCTTGGCTTTCCTCGGCAGGACGCTATGATTAAAGCTGGTATAACATGGGAGTCTTCTACACGTTTTATAAAGAAAGGTTCTACTATTTTAGATTCAATTACAGGTTTAATGTGGCAACAAGACCCTGGACTAAATAATAGAAAATTAGTTTGGAGCGATGCTGTTAATTATTGTAAGGATCTTTCTTATGCTGGTTATAATGATTGGAGATTACCGAATATCAATGAACTACATAGTTTGGTTACTTTTAATGAACATAATATATCTTCATTGAACAGCTTAGGGTTTAAAAATGTTGTATCTAAATATTGGTCTAGTACAACTAATCTTCATAAATCAGAAACTATGAACACATGGATTATTGGTTTAGATAGCGGAAACGCTTACGCATTTTTTAGAAAAAATGTAAAATATCCGGACACTTGGTGCGTGCGTGGCGGATTGTGATTGAGAAGATAACCAATTAGACACTATTCAGTACTTTAAATTTGAAGGCTAGCGATTGATTTTCACGTTGAAAAATAGTAAATCAATCTGTTAGCCAATAAAAACTTTTGGAAATACTAATTATAAGGATACAGAAAACACAGAAAAAGAGATTAAAATTTTTTAAACTTGGTCGATATTACAGTGTGTTGGTAATATTAAGATTACTTAAAAACGTCAGATTTGGTAAATTAAATTTGACACATTAACATAGGATATACTAATGACAAACATAATTAAAAAAACAATAATATCACTGTGCTCAGTTTTATTTATTTCATCAAATGCTAATGCGACAGATAATAACTATGGTCTTGCTATTGATGATAACAGCAATGTTAGTATGATGACTATAGATAAATCACAGATTAGATCCGACACCGCATGCAATCCTAATTATAATGGAGTAAATAATGCATTTACATATTATGATGGAACACTCGATAGCTCTAATAGTAGTTGGATTGGATTTGAAATAGCGAATGTCAATGGTAATTCTGCAGCTTGTTATACTGATCTTACAAATCTGATTAGTAAATATAATCTATCAGTTTGTAATGTCTCATCAGGGGGCTGTGGGCTTGAAAGTTCATATGCTGGTATCGTAACATTCAATGGAACAATTGCGGGAGCTAACGAGTATGATGGATATATGTATGATTTTTCTCAATTTTGCGCAGTTAGAGATGATTTGCTTCAAGAAGCAGATTGTTATATAACACAAACATCTTTCCCAACTAATGGTAGCGCTAATGCATTGAGCTTTGGTCAATCTGGAAACTCTTCCTTATTCTATACCTGTATTGGACCAAATTGTACGTATGCTACACAACCGCCTCCTGTGGACGTGGGGGCTGCTGAGATTCAAGCAGGTGGTACATTAGTTACAGTTATTGTAGGATTAATACTTACATTACTGTTTGCATAATGTAAGGACTATATAGATAATTGTGCTACAGATGCTTAAGTGATTGATTGGACTGTGAGCCAGACGGCTGCTGAACTTCAAGTAGGTGGTGAATTAGTTCAAGTTATTGTAGGATTAATACTTACATTATTGTTTGCTGGCTGATTAGCCCCCAGTTTCTAAAGTTCTAAAACTTGTTGATTCGTAATTATTTTGATTCTTATTGTCTAGAACTTCATTGCCATTATTCTTAATGGCTATTAAATTAAATAACGGTGTTCCTCAGGTGGCTACGAAAGCTGTCTGGGAAGATAACGATATTGGTAAATATTTGGTTATGACCGATGAAAATCATGACAGTACAAGCTTGGTATATAACCATGATATTCTAAAGAGTGGTTATTTATTGGCGGAGCTAAATCCTTTGATGACTAGCAAAAGTGGTTCATTAAATGATGTAACGTTAAATAACTTTGGTGGAATGAAATATAGTCGCTATGCTATGAGTGAGTTATTACCTAAGTGGCAGCAGGGGTGAATTTTAAAATAAGTCTTCGTACATGACACAAAATAAAAAAAGCTGACCCTATCTTCAAAAATAGGTTATTTTATCGAATTTTCCGCCAAG
>JAIETT010000047.1 GCA_019744945.1 Burkholderiales bacterium | reverse complement strand
CTGATTCGGGCGATTATTCGACAACATGCATTGTAAAACTACCCCATTCGGTAAAATAAATTCATACAGCGTACCATCACCATAATAGTAGTAACCCTTAACGCGGGCTTTAACACAACTAACGCCATCTTCATGGCGCGCATCCCAATTGGCTTTAATTTTCTCAGGGCGCAGCGCAAACCAACCTGATTGTCCAAGCATGACTTCAATTCCCTCATTGTGTAAGACTAGCTCAATACACTCAGCTACTTTAATTTTGTAGCTACTTGGATTTGACTCAATTACCACCGCGGGCAACAAATTACATTTACCAATAAAATCTGCCACATAATAGGTTTTTGGCTGTGAATAAATTTCGCGCGGAGTACCTAATTGTTCAACGATACCATGATTCATAACCGCAATTCGACTCGACAACGCCAGTGCTTCACTTTGATCATGTGTTACATAGACGAAAGTTACGCCACTTTGTTCCTGCATCCGAACTAATTCAACATGCATATGTTCACGAAGGCGCGCATCAAGTGCAGATAATGGTTCGTCAAGTAAAAGTAATTTTGGTCGATCAACCAATGAACGCGCGATCGCAACCCGTTGCCGTTGACCACCAGATAATTCATGAGGATAACGTTCGGCAAATTGCTCTAGTTGCACACTACCGAGCTGCTCTTTCAAACGATCAGCAATATCGGCTTTACTCCATTTTGCCATTTTAAGCGGAAACGCAATATTATCCCGCACGGTTAAATGTGGAAATAAAGCATAACTTTGAAATACCGTATGCAATGGGCGTTGCTCTGGTGGTAAATCTTTGATATCTTTGCCATCGAGTAGAATCTGTCCTGAATCGGGTGACTCAAAACCAGCTACCATGCGCAACAGAGTGGTTTTACCACAACCAGATGGACCAAGCAAGGTAAAAAATTCGCCTTGTTCAATACTTAAGCTAACTCCATTGACAGCGGTATAGTCAGCAAATTGTTTTACAATGTTTTTTAATTCCAAAATAGCCATTCAGCGCGACTTCCTACAAAAAGTGCAAATAAACAAATAACAGGCTTAGGCATGTTTACTAAGTGGGGTATTTTAGCAAAATTTTTTTAAAAGTGGTCATTTTTTAGCCCTTTCACCGAAAATAATTTGCAAGCATATAAAATTTTGCATAAATATGGCTACACATCAGATAACTAACTCAATGTGACCACAACAAACACTGTGAATTTTCAAATAAAAATATGCAGAATTAATTGAAATTTATTCAAAAATTTAACCAGTGCGAATTTTCAGAACCAATTTTATATTATTTTGCTCCATAAAAATAGCTAATCCTAAGGCAGTTTATGGGATAAAAGAGTATAATTGCGCCTTATTTAATAAATTATTTCTCAGCTAAGGAGCTCGCAATGCAGGAAAATCTGCAACATAACCTTAAAGACCGCCACATTCAAATGATCGCAATTGGTGGCGCAATTGGCACTGGATTTTTTCTGGGTTCTGCCAGCGCAATTCAGATGACTGGACCATCCATTGCACTTGCCTATATTGTTGGTGGCTTAATTATTTATGGTGTAATGCGTGCCCTTGGTGAAATGACCGTTGATTACCCAAGCTCAGGCTCCTTTGTCGAGTATGCCCACCGCTATTTAGGCGCTGGGGCTGGTTTTGTGGCAGGCTGGAATGCATGGTTACTCTTTACCGCAGCATGTATGCTAGAAGTTACCGCAGTTGGAACTTTACTCGACTATTGGATTCATATTCCCCATTGGATTACTTGTATCGTCTTATTACTCGCATTTGGTGGCTTAAATTTAATTGGGGTCAAATATTTTGGTGAAACCGAATTTTGGTTTGCTGGAATAAAAGTTGCGGTAATTATCTTTATGATCGTTACTGGGGTTTATTTAATTTTTGCCGATCAAGCCGTTCATCATATTGCTGTGACCAATTTGCACGATTACTCCGATCCCAGCGTATTTTTTAGCCATGGATTGCTCGGTTTTTTTAATTCACTGGTAATTGTGTGTTTATCTTTTTGTGGCTCTGAATTTGTTAGTGTTGCCGCTGGTGAAGCTGAAAACCCTAAAAAATCAATTCCTAAAGCCATTAACGGCGTGGTACTAAGAATTATTTTATTCTATGTTTTAACCATGGCGGTAATTGTCTTGATGTATCCATTTCAAAACATTACCAAAGATACCAACCCATTTACTGATGTGTTTGTTAAATTGGGCTTTGCCAAATCGGCTGACATAATTAATTTAGTTGCCATTACCGCATCTTTGTCCGCTTTAAATAGCTGTATTTACGTAGCGGCGCGTTTTGTCTATCGCATGGCACTCAATGGTCAAGCACCACGTGCATTTGCTAAAACCGATGCCAATAAATTACCGCGCAATGCCATTTTATTTACTTGTGGCATGGCATTTTTAGTCGTGATTGCTAATTACACTTTCCCAGCTAAAATCTTACAATATCTGTTTGCTTTAATTACGGTTGCAATTATCATTAATTGGTATATCATCCTCTTAGCACATATGCTCTTTCGCAAGCAAAAACTCCTAGCTGGCGAACCACTGGTTTATAGCATGCCAGGTTACCCATATGTAAATATGCTAGTTATGGGAGTTCTCTTCATTATTCTAGTGGTAATGTCAAAAAATACCGAAATGGAATTAAGTGTCTATATTGCACCAGCTTGGCTCTTGATTCTTTCCATGATTTATGCGGCCAGCAGCGGACGTGCAGGCATGCGTGCTAATTCAATTAAGTAAATTATGCTCATTAGCATACGCAAGAAAGCCTCAAGATGAAAAAATCTTTTACCCTAATTACTCTTGGGGCAATTTTAGAATACTATGACTTTGCAATTTTTATTTATTTTGCCAAAAGCATTGGCGAAAGCCTAATTCCTGTGCATGATGGAATTGCCAATATAATTGCAACTTTTGGGATTTTTGCAATCGGTGCGCTACTCCGACCGCTGGGTGGCGTAATTTTTTCGCACTTTGGGGACACGCGGGGACGCAAAAATATCTTTGTTTATACCATCCTCCTCATGGCGTTACCAACACTCTTGATTGGGTTTATCCCCAATTATCAACAAATTGGAATTTGGGCAACCATAGGCTTAATTATTCTGCGTTGCATTCAAGGTCTCGCCATTGGTGGTGAAATTCCTGGTTCAATTGTTTTTGCCTATGAATTGTCTCACCCACAAAATAAAGCCCTCAATACCAATATCGTGGTCGCAGGTACCAATATTGGCTTTTTCATTGCATCGCTACTCGGTGCATTTCTACTGGGTAAACATAATTTTGGCATTGAAGCGTGGCGAATTGCGTTTATTTTGGGTGGAATTTTTGGCATAATTAGCTATTTTCTACGCAAAAATTTATTGGAAACTCCAGAATTTACAACCTATAAACATTTTCTCGAACAGCAACCGCAAGCACCGTTTAAGCAAATTCTCAAGCACTTCCGTACGCCACTTTGGCAAATGGTTGCCTTTGGCTCATTTTTAGCCAGCTCTTTAGCGGTTTATACCTTCTTTATGCCAGTGTTCTTATCAAGCTATTATCATTTTCCGTTAGCGCAAATCTTAAAATATAACTCTTATTCGATTATTGTATTCATAATCAGCGCATTACTGGCGGGTAAATTCCACTATTTATTTGGTAAGCCATTTTTAATTGTTAGCCTCATTGTGTTCAATATAACTAATTTTATTCTGTTTACTCATTACTCTGAACTAACACTCCAGCAAATTACCTTCATCCATTATGGCATCTTATTTTATATCGGCATTATCTGTGGGCGCTTGCCTGTGCTTGCGGCAAGTTTTTTCCCCACACAAGTTCGCTACTCGGGTGTGGCTTTAAGCTATAATATATCTTTTGGCATCGTGGCAGGTTTAACTCAGCTGATTTTATTTAGCCTAATTAAGCTTAGCTCAATTATGTGGCTACCTGCCGCTTATATTGCTTTATTTTCAATTTTTGCACTATTATTTTTTTGCAAAGTTGAATCCTCGAAATTAATTAAGTATTCATAGGAGAAATTGTCATGGCTCTAGTAGCACTACGTCAAGTTTTGGACCATGCAGCGGAATTTGTTTATGGCGTTCCTGCCTTTAATGTAAATAACTTGGAACAAGTTCAAGCAATCATGGAAGCCGCACATCAAACCGACTCCCCTGTCATCCTGCAGGCATCAGCTGGAGCGCGCAAATATGCGGGTGAACAATTTTTACGCCACTTAATTGAGGGTGCTATCGCCGAATATCCCGAGATTCCTGTCGTAATGCATTTAGATCATGGTGCATCACCAAGCACCTGTTTTCAGGCAATTCAACTTGGATTTTCATCGGTAATGATGGATGGCTCGTTAATGAGCGATGGTAAAACTCCGAGCAATTATGCCTATAATGTTGAAACTACCCGCAAAGTAACTGAAATGGCACATGCGGTTGGTGTCTCAGTCGAGGGTGAATTAGGTTGCTTGGGTTCATTGGAAACTGGTCAGGGCGATAAAGAAGATGGACATGGTTTTGATGGAATCCTCGATAAAGAGCAACTTTTAACTGATCCAGAGCAAGCCAAAGATTTTGTCGCAGCCACCCACGTGGATGCATTAGCTATTGCAATTGGTACCTCACACGGCGCGTATAAATTCACTCGCAAACCAACTGGCGATATTTTAGCCATTGAACGCGTTAAACAAATTCATCAATTAATTCCAAACACTCATTTAGTCATGCACGGCTCAAGCTCAGTTCCCCAAGAATGGTTAGCGGTGATTCGTGAATTTGGCGGAGAACTAAAAGAGACTTATGGTGTGCCAGTTGAAGAAATTCAAATTGCAATTCAACATGGCGTACGCAAAATTAATATTGATACCGATATTCGTCTTGCGATGACTGGCGCAATGCGGCGTTATTTTGCGCAGCACCCCGAGCATTTTGATCCACGCCAGTATTTAAAAATCGCCAAAGATGCCGCAAAACAGATTTGTATCGATCGTTATCAACAATTTGGTTGCGCTGGGCAGGGCTCGAAGATTAGACCTTTGAAACTGAATCAGATGGCTAAACAATATCTCTAAGCCACTGCTGCACAAATTACACAAGGTGATAAATACATTTACAAATAAATTCTTCACCAGCCGTTGAATAAAAATTTTCTGGATTATGCCTAGGTTAGATTAATTACTTTAATTATAGTTTGAAATTCACTTTTGTAATGAAAATTAATTTATTACACGCTGAAAATCAACTCGTTATAACCCATTCTAACTTAGGCATAATCATTCTTTTTCAGCTACTACATCAAAATACCCCACCAAATCAATAAAATATCCAAATTAAATCAGCAATTGAAGTATCAAATAAAGAGTTAGTTCTTGCTGTTATCTTCTGTGCTCATATAGTTGTATAATTACGTTCTACATAATTCAGTTAATGGAACAAAATATAATGGATCAGTTTGAAAATAAAGTCAAAATCACAATTCCCGAATATATCGCCGAAATTCTTGCTACTGATGAGTATGATTTCAATATCTCTAAAAACACTCTATGTAACAAAATTTTTTATGCCTTTCATTTAACCGCTAGTGATCATCACCCACACTCAAAAAAACAAATCTCTACAACGCTACAATTTACCTTAAATAAAGAGAACTTCGATTTTTGGATTGACCACTTCCCAAAACAACAAATTAAAAATAAATCAGAATATTTTAGAAACATAATTTTTGCCTATTGCAATCAACCACGCTATAAACGCGAAATATCACTTAATCAAGTCAGTATTGAGCGAATAAATAAAGCCATTGCAGAACAGAAACAATTACGTATTCGCTATAACAATGGGCTAAGGATTATTGAACCCTATGCCCTATTGCATTCAGAAAATGAAACCCGAAATTATATTTTTGCCTATTGCATCAAAAAGCAAGATTATTGCAATTATCGACTGGCTAATATTGAAGCTATATCAATAATGAACGCTCCATTTGAATATTACAATCAAGAGCTAATTAATGGTGTCAAAAATAATTTTGATCCGTTTTTGTCATATGGTCAAATTGTAAAAGCCCAATTAACTGAATTAGGTAAAAACATTTATGAGCGGAATATTACGCACCGCCCTCATATTATTAAGCAGGATGGTGATGTCTATGAATTTGAATGTTCTGAAATTCGGGCGAAACTATATTTCACGCAATTTTTAGGTGAAGTTGAAATTTTGGAACCAACCTCATTGCGCGAATGGTTCACCCATGGAGCATTAGCAATGGCAAAAATTTATACCCCCAAATAACTCTATAGGCAACTGAAATAATCATGAAAAATCCACGAACTGGCTTAATTCAAGAATGCCAATTAAATTATTTAGAGAGCTGTATTGCACCGATAGAGTTTATTAAACTCATCTGCATGGCAGAAGTTTTATCTGTTGACTACAACGAATTTATGCAAGGCTGTGAAAAAGATCTTTATGTCAATGTGGCGGAGCTTAAATTAGTTTGTGAGCAACTAAATCTCGATTATTCACTCGTTTTAAAGATGTATAACAACATAAGGAAAAATAAACCCTGTATGCTGGATTTAGCGCAATTGTTTGACGATGACGTTTTACATAATGAGCATTACAGTTTTTGGCAAGATGACGGATTAGTTTCATTTGTATTCAGCAACTTTAGTGATTTATATGCCATTCACAAAAAAATACACAATCTAAATCCAACGTTTGGATCTTATCTAACTATTGGTGATAAATTACCAATCAAGATTCTAAATAATAGAACAATAGCGACTAAAATAATCAAAGAACAATTAGATTCAGATCGTTCTAAATACACGAATAAAACTAAGTTACCAGATAATCCTCAAGTAGCGGATTTATGTAATGCTATAAAGAAATATATTAATTTGACGTTATGGGATTTCAATTGTGTACGCAAACATTTAAACACGGACATTAATCATGCTAATCAAAAAGGTAATTCATATATTCAGAATACCGATAAGATGATTGTTCAACGACTCAAAATTAACAACAATTACAGTGCCATACTCCAGATTAGACGTGAAATATTGGACAAAGAATCATTTAAGCAATTTTTAACTGAATATTTTAACAGCAGAGGTAAAATTCTATCTGCAACTTTAATCTACATTATTGAAAACATGCTTGAATTACATACAGCAAATTTTAATTTTACGGGCTACAGTATAAAGACTAATCAATGGGTTATCGCACTATTTCCCGAATATATCAAAAGTAATAAAAATATTTTAACTCATCTAATTAGGGATAACCCTCACTTGGTTGACTACTTATCACTTGATTTAGTTCAAATTTATGATAAAGGTGAAATTAAGCAATTATTAATGCTTAATGGTTTATTACTGCAATATTTACCGTGGTCATATCGAAATGATGAAACGTTTATTTCGATTGCGTTACAACAAAATCCACTATCTTTTGAATTTGCTGACGACACGTTTAAAGATAATGATAATTTTGCGTTGCAAGCGATTAAATCTAATCCTGCAAATTATGAATGTATTTCAGATCGATTGAAACAATCCTATGAGCTAGCTTACGAGGCTGTCAACGAAAATGGTATGGCATTGCAATTCTTAAGTGATACATGGCGCAATGACCCAGAAATCCGCGCCAAAGCCATAAAACAAAATAAACTAGCTGAACTTATTCTCTAGTCATCATGAAAGTAGTCAATTGCAGCTAAGTGTCAAGAAAAAATATTTTCAGCGGCATGAATCTCAAAAAACAATTGAACGGATGGCATTTTGCTGACAATTTGCTAAACAGTTAAATAAGGAACTTAAACCATGATAAAACATAATTTTCGGAAATTTAAACGACAACACTTTCTATCCAACTTATCTTGCGCGCGTGATTATAGGTATTGGTTCTCAAGAAATGAATTTGATAACGAAGTGAAAATTGTCAAAATTATACCTGATGAATGGGTTAATGCCGTAAATCTAATGCAAAATGATCGTCAGGCTAAATTACCAATCTGGCTCCAGCGCTTAAAAGGCAAAACGATACTTCCATTTATTAACGAGCTTGATATGGTTTTGGTTGAGTATAAAACAACCATGATTCAAACCACGTATTTCCCATGGGGTAAGAAAGATGTTCATATTGAAGATCATTGGACATTTAGGAATGCGGATGGATTTGAATTGTGTACTGACTGGTGGTATTTGGCTAGTGAAACCAGCTTTCGTTTAAGCCATGAAAGCACGCAACATACTAGTGTATTTTTGAATATCATCAATAAGAAAATAAAAACACAGGTAGCGCGAACATTACAAGCTATTGAAATGATCACTAATGTTGTTGACGTTTCGTCGATTAAAGACATTTTAGATAAATTTAGCCATGAGCAAATCAGAATAGAATTAATTAGCGATTCTATTCAATATGAGAATAACCAACTAATTTATGCAGAATACGATGTTTTGTATGATAAACATAAGTATTTTTTAAGGTTAGATTTTAAAGAGAAATATTATCTGTTGGGCGAGAATTCATCCTTTTATGACTATCTTAGTTTTGACATTAATTGCGTCAGCAAATATTCGCTAAAAGAGATGTATAAATTGATTTTAGATACATAACTAGTAAATAATATATTATTACAATTGGTTAATGGTCGTAGATAATGTTGCATAATATATTGGGGCTTACAGGTATGGATAAATTTATCGGGATTTTTTGGATCTATAGAGATTCGATTTTCGGGTTCTCTACCGTGAAACAAAATGGCGTAATGCGCGTTTCTGAAATTATTGATAGCAATTTTGAACATGCTACCGAATGGCAAAAGGTATTAACTCAGCAAAAAAAGTTACCTAGTGAGTTAAAAGCCCAAGAGTATTTTTCAATACCCCGTGGAAGAGTGCTTTATAATGATAAAAATCATTGTCATATTGTTTATCTGGATCAAAAACTTAATAATTTGAGAGATCGTGAATTAATTAGCCGTTTTTTTCAGTTTGAGATTAGCCGAGCCATTTGGCGGAATGATTTACATTACACCACGGATGAAATTGAACTTGAGGATATTTTTATGGAATAAGCATTCTTAGCCGCGGTTTTAGACAAGAAGATTGTCTATCCAAGTTTTATCGCATTGTGCACAAATTAAATATTTAAAACAATTTTAAAAGGTTACAAAATGAAAAGAATACTCATGTCAGTATTAGCAATATGCTCAATTTCAATAAAAGCAAATGCACAAACCATAGCTGGTTATTCTTTTGAGAGCTATGCCACTGCAAAAAATTTAGCTCCGCAAAAAGCTAAAATTAATTATGCTAGTAATCCAACTGCCAAATATTTTAAAACACGCATTACCGCAAGCTATAAATCAGGTAAAGTAGATTTTGCTAGTTATTATATTACAACAATTTGGGGTTGCGGCGCTGATTGTATTAGTGGTGTTATGATTGATGTTCGTGATGGAAAAATTTATGATTTACCATTGGGTGAAGATGCGGGATTAATGAGCTGTGATTCAGAAGAAAAAACAACCTATACAGCTACGAGTAGTTTATTTGTTACAACAACCTGCCATGAAACTGAAATCGAAAATACGCCAAATTACAAAGAAGAAAAAACGTTTTTTATCAACCTGTGGAACGAACCCAAAAAGAAATTTGAACTGATTAAAACGGTTGAAAAAACAGACATTAAGAAAAAAACTTACTAGACATTTATGGTTTTGCTATTAAGTGATTGAATTAAGTTTAAATAAAAAATGAAATGTGGTATCTATATTTGAGAAGGAGATATTTATATGCAAAAAGGTGAATATTGTTCTGGTTGCAAACAATCCGTTGCAAAATTGGACAAAAATGGCTACTGCAGTCGCTGTTCTACTCGGTCGCTTGGTGCCTCAGTCGCCGATGTAGCTTTAGATACTATGGAAAAATTTGCTACTAAATTTATGCCAAAATGGTTGTTCAAGCTTATCATTACTGTCGCTACCGGAGCGTTATTTTATTATATTTCTTGATGCGTAAATAAATTGAAAGTCTAACTAAAACTTGACTTAACTTGATTAAGCCTAGTATAAATTAGCTGTCAAGTTTTGTGGTACGGTGCAATTTGATTTTGACTGAAGGATGAGACTGAAGGATGAATATGAAGAAAAAACTAGTAGTTCTAACTGGCGCGGGGATGAGTGCCGAGAGTGGCTTGAAAACATTTCGAGATATGGATGGTTTATGGGAAGAATACGAAATTTGTGATGTAGCAAGCTTTAAAGCGTGGCAAAAGAATAAGGAATTAGTGTTACGTTTTTATAATGCTCGCCGTAGTCAATTATCAAGGGTAAAACCCAATGCAGGTCATTATGCCTTAGCTGAATTAGAACAATATTATGATGTCCAAATCATCACTCAAAATGTAGATGATCTTCATGAAATCGCAGGTAGTCAAAATATTTTACATTTACATGGTGAATTAACGAAAGCCAGAAGCACACAAAACGATAGTTTAATTTATGATATTGGTTATAAAGCAATAAAAGTTGGTGATGTCTGTGAGCTAGGTTCACAACTTCGACCGCATATTGTTTGGTTTGGTGAAGCGGTGCCTGAGATTGGCAATGCGGCAAATTTAATCGAGGCTGCAGATATTTTGGTGGTCATTGGTACATCATTATCAGTTTATCCAGCAGCTGGCTTACTTGATTTCATTGGCTCTGAGGTGCCCATATATTTAATTGATCCCAATACAATATCAAAAAACCCCAATATCCACTATATTAAAAATACAGCTACAGCAGGGGTTAAAATCTTAAGTGATCTATTACTACACAATTAACCAAGTTATAGTCTGGAAATAATATGAAGAAAAAACTAGTAGTTCTAACTGGCGCGGGGATGAGTGCCGAGAGTGGCTTGAAAACGTTTCGGGATATGGATGGTTTGTGGGAAAATTACGATATTCATGAAGTAGCAACTCCTGAAGCATGGGCAAAAAATAAAGACCTTGTGCTGAGATTTTACAATCAACGAAGAGTTCAATTAGGTGTTGTCGAACCAAACGCTGGGCATTATGGTTTAGTTGAATTAGAAAAATTTTTTGATGTACAAATTATTACCCAAAACGTGGATAATCTCCATGAACGAGCAGGCAGTAAGAACGTGCTCCATTTACACGGTGAATTGACTAAAGTTCGAAGCACTAAAGATGAGTCACTGATTTACGATATTGGCTATAAAGAAATCTATAGCGGCGATAATTGCGAACTAGGCTCTCAGCTACGCCCGCATATCGTTTGGTTTGGTGAGTCTGTACCAGAAATGATGGTCGCAATTGAAATGGCAGCAACAGCAGATATTTTTGTCGTCATCGGTACTTCCTTGGAGGTTTACCCTGCGGCAAGTTTACTTGATCATGTAGCACTTGCATCACCATCAACACCGTTGTATTTGATTGATCCTAATAAACCGTACGACCGTAAATTTGCAAAAATTAAGCATCTTCAACATTCCGCTACGTCAGGTGTTCAGCAACTAATTAAGTTGCTAATAAGATCAGAATAATAATGTTGTAGTGAGTGCCCACATAAGCATCAACTTATTAAGCATTCGTGTTAAATTAATTAAAATTTTTAATGAGGTAATAAAATGAGTACATGTATCTATTGTGACGATCGGGTAAAAGCTGGAAATAGTTGTTCAAACAGTCTAATTAAAACACATATAGTAGAAGAATAATATGAATATTAACAATCTATTACACAGAATTAGCGACATTAATAAAAAATATGAACAATTTGCCCAAATAACAGGTGAAAATTTTAACGTGTTTTCAATATTGGGATTAAAGTCTGCAGAAAATGCACATTCTTTATTTATTGCTGATTTGTTAAACCCCAAAGGTAGTCACTCTCAGGGAGAATTATTTCTACAATTGTTTCTTGATGAACTGGGTTTTTCAGAACATTTTGAGCATTTGAATTTAGCCAAAGTTACTACAGAAAAACACATTGGTGATGTGGCAGCAGATTATTCAGAAGGCGGACGAATTGATATTTTTATTGAACATAAAGAGAATAACATTATTATTGAAAATAAAATTTATGCTGGTGATCAATTTCAACAATTATATCGTTATTATCAATACGGTAATAAGACTAATAAAAAATCTAAAATTTTATATCTCACGCTTGATGGTTCAGAACCTAGTAAAGAATCACTGGGTGAGTTATCAATTGAGTCGATTAGCTGTATTTCATATAGAGAACATATTCTAAATTGGCTGGAGCTGTGTATTGCCAAATCATCTATCTTGCCAGTGATTCGTGAAACCATTATACAGTATCGTAATATCATTAAACAATTAACGAATCAATGTAATAGTAAAAATAAGGAAACAGAAATTATGGATATTCTACTCAGTTCAGAAGAAAATTTCAATGCCGCAAAAGAGATTAGTGTAACTATCAAGAAGTTAATTGATACTCCAGAAGCAATTGAAAAAATTTTACAGAAAAAAATATTAGAGAAATTTAATCAAAAAGATAATGGAGAAATAAAGCTCTTTTATTACGGTGAATTCACTATTTATATCAGTGTTTCATACGAGTATAAATGGTTTCATATTGATATATACCCATTAAAAAATAATAAATATAAATGTGTACATGATAGTAGTCTTCAGACAATAAGTAATAAAATGAACTCATTAATTGAGGAAATATTGACATCAGAACATTTTAACATTAACAAAAAATATTACCTTTCAAATGAGAACTATTTTTGTTGGATTCCTTTTGGCGTTGGTGAAGACGAAAAATCCTATTTATTTCATAAGCCAAGCATGACGTACGCAGAATATAAGTGGCTGGATAATCCTGACAATCAGGAAAAATTAGCTCAGTATGCTTTTAATCTATGCAATAAAATTATCCAATTTTTGAAAAACAATCTTAAAGATACAGAAGTGAAATTCTTAATTTAAACGATTTGATAAAAATAATGATTTTTGAATGGTTTATAAATGAAAAACATTTCAGAGTTTTAAAGCTAACCTGCTTCAATTTTTAATTCTATTTAAGCTAATTACTTATCGATTTTATAACAGATTTTTTGCAATTAATTTAGTAATTTTTAGGAGATTAGTTAATGAGTACATGTATATATTGTGGCGGGCGAAATGCGGGTTTCCCTTGCAACAATTCACCAACTAAAAAATGTAGCAATGATAGTTAATCAACATGAAAAAGTTGGCTTAAAACCAAGCAAAGATTAATGATGATATTTACCCATTAGTAACATTAAGGGTGTGTCTTATCAGGGACATACAAATACTCAGTTTTATTTTAGCTGTTCCAACATTAGGTATTTCTATAAATATATAAGAGGACTATAATCATGAAGTATTTTTTTATTGCACTTATAATTGCACTATCTGCATGTACGCCGTCCGATCAATCTAAAATTGATTCGGTAAAAAATGGTATTTTTGGAAATTATAAATCGATTACCGTAGGACAAGCCTTTGATCAATGGCAAACGTGCGACCATAGCCAGAGTAGATGGTCGTTAATTAAAACATCTAACGGCGCTGATGTTGTTGAATTTACATGTGATGTTAAAGATGTTGATAAATTAGCAGCAATAATAAAAAATAAGATCAATCAACGACATGATAACCAAATAAAATCTTTAGATAAAAACATTCTAGATTTGGAGCAACGAGTTCAAAATGCCGATAGCGACAGTAGTAAATCATTTTTCCAAGAAAAGCTTATGGAAAATAAAGATGAATATGCATCAGATGTACAACGGATTAATCAAGAATCTGATCAATTACAACCTACCGTAAACATAAACAAAATTATCTACACCTCTCAATGGTTGATAAATAAAGATGATACTTTTGAATTATCATATTATGGAATTGAATATTTTTGGCAAGATGGAGCACATATAGAAAGCAAACTTAAGGCAGATCAGCTTGATGACGTATATCAAGATAAAAATCCTCTTTTTGACATTGCAAACTCTACTTATGGATTCATATTCGTGACTACCTTAAATAGCCTTTATAAAGAAGCTAAATAACAAACCATGTTATTTATTTGAATAAAAGATCAAATAAACCAGAATAATATAAATTATAAAATTCAACCAATAAAGGACAAAAATGAAAATTGTTTGTTTATCTGATACACATAGTCAACATTACTATTTTACAGAAAAACTCCCACGCAGTGGCGACATAATTATCCATGCTGGTGATTTAACTCGGGTTGGAAGCGTAGCTGGAATACAGGATTTTATCGACTGGTTTACTGAATTACCCTACAAATATAAAATTTTCATTGCTGGAAATCATGATTTTGCTTTGCAAAAAGAAAAATCACAAATACACTTTCCCGAAAATATTATTTATCTTGAACATAATCGTGTAGTTATTGAGGGTATCAAAATTTGGGGTAGTCCAGCAATTGACTGCTTTGGCTGGGCTTTCGATAAAACAGATGTAGAGCGCGATGATATTTATTATACTATACCGCGAGATTGCGATATTATAGTAAGTCATGTACCGCCGTATGGTATTATGGATAAGAGAAGCATGATTAATCAGCATGTTGGTTGTAAAATTCTAAAAAGACGAATCGAAGAAATTAAACCTAAATTAGTCATTTTTGGTCATGTGCATGAAGCTGCAGGTATTTTTGTTGATAATGATACGACTTATATAAATACAGCTTGTAACATAAATTTATTTGACTACAACCATAATAAAATGCTATAAATTTAATTTTTTCTAAACCGAAAAATGAAGGAATTTATAATGTCATTACTTACTGACTCCATCCGAACAGCTAAATCTGATGAGTATTTGAATTTTTTAATTGAAGCCTATTTTCAACACTATAGCGATGTCAATATATGGCTGAGTATTTATGACACAAAGAAGCGCCTAAAATTTAGCACTACCGCCATTGACCACTTCTTTAATGTCAACTTTGCGGATAACTACAATCAACGCCCCACCGAAATGCAACATGCGACGGAAATTATGGATGTTTTAATCATAAAAGAAGCCGCGATAGAGCACTGCATCGAAAGTGCATCCAGCGGCTCTCATCTAATATTTAATAAATTTCGTGGATTATTAGGTGCGGTTCACGTCCAATTCGACCCAATCTTTGACTCTCAACACATCGTTTGTGGCGTTAGTGTTCGCACTTTTGACGCAACGTCTGTAATTTTTGGCATGGGTCACTTAGTTGAAACTGACAAACCAAGCTACTATGATCTGGCAAAACTAAGCACCCGTCAACGTCAGGTACTTTTTTTATTGGCACTAAATTTTACCCAATTGGAAATTTCAAAACGTTTAGGGATTACACGAGGTAGTGTATCTGGATTTATCATCCGGATTTGCAAACACTTTAATTTGGAGTTTTGTTCGGCAAATTATTTATTGGAAAAAATCGGTAAACCTCAAATTATTAAAAGCATCAGTCAGCCTGAGATTGTGTTTAAACCATTTGTGTTACAATTTGAATCGCTCAATACTGGTGAAAATAAATTAATAGAAGATTATCAATAGATCATTGATGCAATTTGGATATTATTAAATCTTCTCATATTACAAATATATACAATTAACTAGAAAATACAAAAGTGGGTTCATCAGAAACCCACTTTTTACACAATTCAAGCAAACTTACTGCCAACCAAATTTGCGCACATAAAATCCTTTTAGCGATTGAGTCAAGATCATATAACCCACCACAGCTAAAATCAAGAAGACAAAATAACCCGCTGGCAATGCTTGCATACCAATCATGGCAGCCAACGGTGACATTGGTAACGCGATACCAATCGTAACCGCACAGGTGGTCATTAATAGCATTGGCCAAGCTGCAGTACTTTGAATAAATGGAATTTTCTTAGTCCGAATCATATGCACAATTAAAGTCTGAGTTAATAAACCTTCGACAAACCAACCACTTTGGAACAAAGTTTGATGCTCAGCACTGTTGGCACCAAAAATATGCCACATCACAAAGAACGTCAAGACATCAAAAATAGAACTAATTGGACCAAAGAAAATCATAAAGCGTCGTAAATCAACCGGATCCCAACGTTGCGGTTTTTCAATAAATTCGGCATCAACATTATCAAATGGAATTACCGTTTGTGAAATATCATAAATCAAATTCTGCAATAACAGCTGCACGGGTAACATCGGTAAAAATGGAATAAACGCCGAGGCGATTAATACCGAGAAAACATTCCCGAAATTAGAGCTTGCGGTCATTTTAATATATTTCAACATATTGGCAAAGGTTTTACGCCCCTCTTCAACACCTTGAACTAAGACCATTAAACTCTTTTCAAGTAAAATAATATCCGCGGCTTCCTTAGAAATATCCACCGCGGTGTCAACCGAAATCCCAATGTCTGCCGCGCGTAAAGCTGGCGCATCATTAATTCCATCCCCCATAAAGCCAACCACATGCCCTGCGCTACGTAGAATCATCACAATGCGTTCTTTATGGGCTGGGGTCAGCTTAGCAAAGACGGTAGTATCCTTAGCAATTCGCTGCAATTCATCATCGGATAATTTATCGATGTCAGAGCCTAGCAACATTCCCTCAATATTCAGTCCAACTTCACGACAAACTTTTGCCGTCACTAAGTCATTATCACCAGTTAAAATCTTAACTTCAATGCCTAATTTATTCAAGGCTTCAATCGCTGGACGCGTAGTTTCCTTAGGTGGATCTAAAAACGCGACATAACCAACTAAAATCATTTCTTGTTCATCACTTACCGCATAAACGGTTTTTGAACGTGGATAGGCTTTTTTAGCTACCGCAACTACCCGTAAACCATCGGCGTTTAATTCGGCGGTAACTAATCGCAGTTTCTCCAACAACTCTTCACTCAACGGCATCACTTGATTATTATGTTCGGCATGGGTACAGGCACGCATCATTTCTTCAACTGCGCCCTTACAAATTAATACATTATCGCCACTTTCATCGGCGACAACCACCGACATTCTACGTCGTTGAAAATCAAATGGAACTTCATCAATTTTGCTATATTTTTTTACCAACAGCGGAATATCACCAAAATTACCGCGTTCTAAGACCGCAACATCAAGTAAATTTTTTAACCCAGTTTGATAATAACTATTTAAATAGGCAAATTCTAAAACATCATCATAATCACAACCAAAAATATCGGTATGCTTTTCTAAACAAATTTTATCTTGCGTCAGCGTTCCTGTTTTATCGGTACACAAAATATCCATTGCACCAAAATTTTGAATAGCATCCAAGCGCTTAACGATCACCTTGCGCCGTGACATATACACCGCACCTTTAGCCAAGGTTGAAGTTACAATCATTGGCAACATTTCAGGAGTTAACCCAACCGCCACCGATAAGGCAAATAAAGCGGCATCGCGCCAAGCATGTGTACTTAGACCATTAATAATAAACACAATCGGCGACATAATCAACATAAAGTAAATTAATAGCCAACTAACTTTATTGACACCCTTTTGAAAGGAAGTTTCAACCACATCTTGGGCAACAATTTTATCGGCAACCGAACCAAAGAAGGTATATTTACCCGTAGTCAATACGACAGCAAGAGCTGAACCGCTGACAATATTGGTTCCCATATAGGCAATATTTTCTAGTTCTAAGGCATCAGTAACATTGGCATGCGCTTGAATGGCAAATTTTTCAACTGGTAGCGATTCGCCAGTTAATGCCGATTGTGAAACAAACAAATCTTTGGCTTTTAAAATTCTAACATCGGCTGGCACCATATCTCCAGCCGATAAGGTAATTACATCACCTGGCACCAAATTTTTAATCGCCAACTCAATTTGATTTGCCATTTGTAACGGGTTTGAGGTTGAAATTTGCTTTTCTAATTCGGCAATGTGTTCATCATCTTCATCATCATCTTCATCTTGGCGAATTACCGTAGCAGTCGTGCTCACCATGGCTTTTAATTTATCCGCCGCATTATTCGAACGTCGCTCTTGCACAAAGCGTAATACCGTGGAGATGATCACCATGCCACCAATAACTACCGCACCTTTCATATCATCGGTCAGATATGAAACCACTGCCAAAATAGTTAAAAGTAGATTGAACGGATTTTTATAACTCAACCACAGATGCATATACCAAGTTAAATTTTCTTGCTTATCAATTTCGTTATAGCCAAATTTAGCAACTTTCTGCTCAACTTCTTTCAGAGTTAAGCCCGCTAAATCCGAGCCCAAATTGCGTAATGATTCGCCATTCGAAAGATAGGCGTGTTTGATTAAGTTTTGCGTAATCGTTTTGGGAGCTAAATTACCATCGACGGGGTAATTTTCATCTAATAAATTGGCATCACCTTGAAACTGACTGCGTTTAGTGAAGCGATTATCAAAAAAGGATAG
>JAIETT010000158.1 GCA_019744945.1 Burkholderiales bacterium | reverse complement strand
ATCACTGGTCACGTTGGAAAAGATGTTGAAATTAAAGTTAACGGAACAACAGGCGAATTATTTGGTACTTTCTCAGTAGGTGTAAATGTTGGTACAAAAGAACAACCTAAAACCGATTGGATCAACGTTAATACTGAGCGAGTTGATTTCGCCAGAAAGCACATTAAAAAAGGTCGCAAAGTTTTGGTTGAGGGATTTCCGAGCGCAACAGGATTTGTTAATAACGATGGAGTTGTTATAGCATCAATTCGCGTTAAGGAAAAAATTATTGAACTTCTTGATAAAGCTGAAACTAATGACCCAGCAGATGAAGCAACCACTGAAAACCATCCAACCGATGAACACGAATAAACCACTGCCATGTATGATACATGGCTTTTTTTATTGTGTGCAAGATTATTTAATCTTGCACGTAACTAAATTTAAGTTTGCGATGTATTACTAATATTTAAGAGTTGGTTAGATTTGGCATTATTACTAGATATAGTCGCCCAGGCTTTGATTTTTTTACTAGATGTAGTATTTTAACTGATTTTTATATGTGGTCTAATCATGAAGTTTAATGGGCGGAGTTGTCCGCCAATTAATTTCGCTCTTAGCCGCTCAGGCATATGCCAGCCTTATGGCTGGAATTAATGCGCATTTAGCGCATGTGGTAATTTATTTATTAAACACGGCTACAAATTCACCATTGAATGTAAGATAATTATCACCTTTGATTATGGTTATTTCTTTTTCACTTGCACGGTTAATTAAAATTTTGCCATATTCAACTGGTATAAATCCGTCATTGATTAATACCTTTTCTAATTCTGAAATATCTAAAATTAGTAATTTCAGCGGGTCAAATAAATTATGCTCTAAGTACTCGGTTGGCTTTTCACTAGAAAGAGTTAGGCATTGATTTGAAAATGAATTGGCAATGTCAATGTGGGGAATGTAGCCACGCTCAATGATTATTGGCGCGGGGTCTTCATCAAGTACACCAGATCTTAAACGTAAATGACACTCAATTAATCTTGCGGTCTTATTTGTAATAATGCTACGATATGTAAATAATCGCCCCTTAACAAGGAATACAGGCATCTGCATTTTATTAGCATACTCTAATATACTGCTATTGTAGAATTTGATAATCACCAATTGTAAATTACGCTTTCTGATTTCTTGAATTCTTGCATCTGGATCGCTGCTGCCAACTTCAATGATTTTAGTGATCTTTAATTGTTCAGGATGTATGCCGAGGATTTTTTTAATTAAGTTTTTCATCATTGAAACCTTTCTTGTTCATTATTTGTATAAATTGAATAACCGCAGTTAAAATAGTGCAAATTGCGGCAATAAAAATTGTTCCAAGTATTAAATAGAAGCTCCAGCTGTATTTAATACCTTTTTCAAACAGCAATAAGCCTAATTTATTCATACTCCAAGACGATGGCAATAGTAATAATAATTTACAACCTATTACTCCAACCCAATATACCCAGAATACAGAAATAGTTAATAAAGTTAGTTGAATCCAAAATTTGGCAGTGGTTGTTATTATATTTTTCATTTCTGAACCTTTTTTAAAATTACGATCTTTATTCGTTTTTATTCTTTCATCAAGAAAGCCCACCAATAGATCAGCAGAAAGGAATGTGACACTTATCGGAATAAAAAGAAGACAAAATATAACGAAATTTGTTCCTGGTAAAACTAACCCGACAAGAGATATATATGTAATTGATCTAACAATATTGGTCGTCAATTCTTTATGGTTTTCTATTAATTTCGTAAGTAATTTAACAAACATGTTATTTCCTTTCATTTTTTATTAATTGTTTCAAAATTACATAAAAATTCAGTATATGAACTATAGACTGTTATGTTGTTTAATTTATCGCGCAGTTTAATTAAATCTGATTCAATTAGAATACAAAACTCATCATATACCCACCAGCCATTTTGATATTCTATTTGTGAAAAAATAGCCAAAAGCGTACCTCCTGCAAGTTTGGTTGCACGAGTATATGTGTATATGTAACAACAGATTTTTAATAACTTTAAGCCATTTTGTTTTAAGTATTTTGTTGTTGTTTCAATTCGATTGTATGTTTGCCTTAGCACTTCGACAGCAATGTTGATTTTGTACATAATCCAAAACAGGCATAGGAATAAAAAATTAGTTTGTAATAGACCTACTAAATTTGGCTTACCAGTTGGTGCAACTAATTCAATCTTCCATATCATGTAGATAGCACAAGCAATTAATAATAAAAAGTATCCATGGATTATTGTTTGTGTTGTTATAACGTAATATTTGTAACGATTAGTTTTTTTAGGTATGATTTCTTTTAGATGTCGATTACAATATTCAAATATATAAGCAAAAACCCACGTATCCCGAATTACATTAATAAATATTGCATTAAGTAATAAAAAGCCAAAACACATGTATAAAATCATAAACCGTTCCTTATAATAATTTATTTCTATTTACTCTTAAATTTTTATTGCTTTTAAAATCCCAAGTATCTTGAGTATCTTGATTGTTAAAATCCCAAGTATCTTGATTTTCAAAATTAAAATTATCATTAAAATACTTTCTAGATTGAAACCTTGCCATTTTGGATTTAATATCCACGTCAAGCAACATTCTAGTAACGTCTGATGTTTTAGATTTACTGTTACGTTTTGTAATAACTTTGACTGCTTTAATTTTTTGAATATGCTTAAAAGCTAAGATGAAGCAAAGTACACCTAAAGTAAACAAACTAAACCCAGCAATTAATAACATTTTTTATCGGCGCATCCAGCCATTAATGCAGCCACAATAACTAGTAATAATTTATTTTTCATTTCCAACCTTTACCTGTTAATACAACTTGATTTAGCATTGTCTAATATATCAGTTGCTCTAATATTGCTTATTTTTTTATGCTCTTTTTCAATCGCTAAAGACACTTGTTGCCTATCTTTAATTTCACTTTTTATTTCAGCAATCGTAAAATAATAGAAGCTATAATATAAAACTTCTGCACAATCCGCCCCTGAAACAAATTTATAAGCACCAAGTTCATTAGCGCGTAAAGTTATTGCGTTAATATAATCCAAATAGACTGACAGCCCGCAGCCACTAAATATATATCTCATTTGTTCATAGTTACACATTAGATTAAATTCTTTCTCTCCATTCTGTAAATTAATCCGTATTAATCTTATAAAATTGGTATCTTTTTTCACATGTAATTGAAAATATTTTTTAACAATAGTATGTATAACTTGATCATCAAGCAACTCTTTAAAATCATGTTCAAATTTAATCTTTATTGCTATTTCTTTCCTTTTTTCAAGATAATCAATAAACACTACAATAGCCCTCAATAAAATAAAAATGATTATTCCTAAAACCACACTCGCCCACGAATGATTACTTAAATAGTTCAACATTTATATTCTCCCAAAAAATTAAACTTCGTTATTTCCATCCATTTTCAGTTAAAACAACTTGATTTAGCGTAAAATGAATATTACTCATTGGTATCGGTCTAAGAATTATCGAAAGATTTTTCATTGGGGATATGTTTAAATCAACCATTCCTCCGTGTGTTGGATAAACTCTAAATTTAACGACATCTATATAGCAAAATTGATCTGTTTTACAGATTGCTAATTTATCTTCTGCTAAATCTGGATATTCTTTTTTATCAAAGATAACAGTAGTAATATTTTTATCGGCGCCATCAATAACATGATACAACGCTAGTGGTGATATTGCATAATATGATATGAAAATAATCCCTGCTAGGTTTCCAGCTAATCCAATTATAATTGCATTTTTTTTATTTGTTCTGCGTTGCAAATAACTCTGTAGAACCAAAGCAGTAAAAAAGCTTAAATTCATTACACCAAAGAACAATATTACAAAATTTGAGCGATATGCAAACTCGTCAAAACTTGAAGAGTAAAACAACACATAAAATTGATATGCAATGCACGGTAAATTACACAACAATAGCTTATTAGTAAATTTAGTAAATTCTTTCATTCTTTTGCCTTTTCAATCATTCTATTTTAAAATTGAACTTCTTTAATGATAAAATCTTTATCTTTATTGATTGGCAGCTCTGTTTGATCTTGAGTGTAGATGATACTGCTATTGCTGCACTTTATAGTCTTACCAGTTGCATCAAGCATTGTTGTTACGGCATCAGCACTGTTGGATCCTGAACTAACGATATATTGTTGGCTTTCTATGCATTGAATATACTTAGTAGAATCAATTCTTTTGATTTCAACATATTTAGTTGGCTCCAAATAGGAGAGATTTAACACAATAAATAGAGATGAAAAAAATGGTAGAATTCCAATAATAGAAATTTTGAAATTCTTGAACAGAATACCTGCAATAGCAATAATAAAACTAAATGCGGCTATGTAAATAAACAAATTTATCATGATTTACGTTCCTTTATTTTTCTGCTTGTTGCAGTATTAAATTAGCTTGAGATTCTGCTTGTGCATTTTTTGTTCATCGAGTAGTGCACGAAAAGCATCGTTGTAGCGATTTTGAATATCTAGTGCTGAATATTGATGATTGCCAAGCTGAGATAGTCGTTTTTGAATAGCTATGCAATATGGATTTGTGTTTAGTTTTTCCAAATAGCACCAAGTGTTATTCTTCAAGCTTTCATCAACCATTTTAGTTAGCACCTTGTCCGTTAGTAACTTATTCATCACATTGATATGAAATGACATAATCATCTGATCTGCCGCGCCACAATATGAGCCGCTAAATAAAGAATACCCAGTTTCTCCAAGGTCGCTTTTAAGGCAGTGATTAGCTGAATAATAGCTTGCTTCATCATAAGTTTTAGGTTCTTGATATTTGGTGCATCCAGTCAAGATTGTTGTTAGCAATGCCAATGTAATTATGCTTTTTTTCATGTTTACCTCATTGTTTAAATATGTATTCGCTGGTTAATATTCTTGAACTGTATGATTTACAAAACACCTGATTTATGCAAGGCTGAAAGAATTGCCGCAACCACAATTAGAATAGGCAAAAATAAGAGCATTGTAAACAAATTACTGTATTTCAATTGTTTCTCATACTGTAATTTTTCATGTTCTGACATATCTAATAAACCTTTTTGAAATAATACACGTTTAAACGCTATATACGATAAAGCAAACAAAAATAATATTAGCCATCCAATCTGATTCAGGGTGTGATTTTCAAAAAGATTTAATATAAAAAAGATACCACCGCTAATAACCATAATTATTTTGGCCTTTTTTTCATGTAAATTTGCTAACTTGGGATTATTATC
Organism: Burkholderiales bacterium; assembly: GCA_019744945.1. GTDB lineage: Bacteria > Pseudomonadota > Gammaproteobacteria > Burkholderiales > UBA11063 > Aquella. Next base: position 13,462 of record JAIETT010000158.1, on the reverse strand, counting down.
ATACTTAGATAAATCCACTATTTTACTCAAGACAGCATCCACAAATTTCTGTGTTAACCTAGCTTCTAAATTCATTTATCGTTCCTCTAAATAAGGTCTTTATTAGCGTTAAGTACTTCTTTTTTATTTTGGATTAATTAAAAATCATAGACACCTGGTGGGAAAATTGTTACTGGTAAATGTCTATCAAACTCATAATACCTCAACATTTCAATTAGCAATATTCGATTGTCGCAATCAAATTTTGAGTAAAGTGATCTTATTGTCCATCTAATATTGCCTTGTGGCTCTTGCTTTTTAATTTTAACTAAAAACTGCTCGATGTTTTTATCTACGGTATAGCCATTAAGCAAACTGTAAATTATTTCTTGCTCAAAGTCTGAAAATGTATTAATGTCTTTTAAATTAGTATTTAAATTCGTTGGTACCGTCTCGAGTGGTGATAGATTATTAGTAAGTTTCCATTCTTCAAAAATAAACTGATAGAACGGTTTATTTTTGACTTTTACTTCAAATTTTGAGACTGTATAATTCTTCTCTAAAATATTTGCGATAAGCTTTTTTTGATTTAGCTCTAAACTAAGTCCCTTTAAAACCATTGCAAATAAATTAGAACTATTGTGGCGATTAATGACATTGCCTCTAGCGTCAGTTGTAATTGTAATTATTTTCATGATGTAACCAAATGCTTAAATAGATCTAAAAGCAACTGTTCACCATGACAATCATCGCCAACGTCGAGCCGCTTTTCAAAATTCCAAGCCCAGAATAAATAACAAATGTACTTAAAGTTTGGCATGTTTTTAATAATATCGCGCCCAGGTGTTTTCAGTTGCTCTAGAACTGGTTGAAGCTCTATCGGTACGCTACTAATTCGGGTTAATTTAATTCGATGCACCAGATCGTCAAAGCCTTTTTTACGCGCTGGTTTTGGCAGTTCATCATATTCTTTAAATTGCAACTGATGCGTTAATTTGATAATACTTTGTTTTTCTTTATAAAACCAGCTTGGGTTGTTGAGCACATCGCGTAAATACGCGTGTTGATTTGCAACTGGTTTACCACCACGTTCAACCCAGCGCTGAATTCTTTTAGCTACATATAAACAAGCAGATTCAACATCAAGGGTAGTTGATTTAGTTTGTTTTTCTAATTTGAGTTTAAAGTCTTCGGTAATTTTTAGTTCGGTCTCAATGACTACATTTACATTGGTTTTGCGGCGTTCTTTTTTCTTGAGCAAGCTTTCAGCATTACTGATTAAAACATAGGTATGTCGACCTTTTTTAACAATGTCGAGAGTTGAAATTTCTCTTAAATCCGTGAGTATTTTTTTGAATACACGCCTAAAGTGGGAAGTTTGGTTAATTGCGCCGCCAAATAGATATTTAAGCTCATCGATGTCATAAACATGATTTAGGTTTTTTTGGTATAAATTATAATTTTGGTAACTAAAATAGTTATATATATCGAGTTTACGGGCACTGGTAAATGTGTTGACGGCATGTTCTGAGATTGGTACACTGTTACTTTTAATTAGCTCAAACATCTCGTCGCTTAGTGTTATTTGATTTTGCCAGTCTTGATTGTCATCATGTAAAAATGAACAATCATCAGCAAAAAACTTTATTGAAGCATGTGGTTTGCGCGACGCATCATTTGGGTTGCTATAGTCAATGGTTAAATTGCAGTTTGCCAGAGCTTTTAATTGTGCATTAATTGCTTCTGTCTCTTTTTTGCAACATGCGTAATTTATTTTTAATATTTCTTTAAGAAATTGAGATTTTGAGCGTGGGAGCTTAATTATTTTATTTTTTTTGCGGGTTGATATTACAGATTTGCAAAGATGCGAAAAAAATCGCCGTGGGTAAATTCCAGAAGGTAAAACATCTGCTGGATTATGAAAAGATACAGTGAGTTTATTATCACCGATAGTAACTATCTTAGTGTATTGGTTTTCTGTGTGTGTGGTTGTTGGTGTAGCTAAATAGCTAGTATTTTGTTGTGGAAATGGTACATGAATGAATGGGGATATAGTATAAGTTACATCTTCAATTAGCGCTATGTTAGCAACATCTTCTGTTGTTGCGCTTTGTTGGTTAACTAACTGTTTATACGTCGTATTTGTTGAATACTCTGATGCGGTGTTTTCGTTATAGTACGGATTATAGCGGATTTAGTCGTTCTTGTGTTGGTAGATTGTGTTAAAATATTTTAATTATTGACTAATGATTTTTATCGTCGAGTTTTTCTCAGGCAGATAATTTTGGAGTTGCAAGATGGCATTAAATATTCTCAATGACCGCGAAGTAATGATTAATCGTGAGTTGGGGTTGATTCAGTTTTATCGTCGCGTTTTGGCACAGGTCTTAGATGAAAAAGTTCCTTTATTGGAGCGCTTGGGCTATTTATGTATTGTGGCAAAAAATTGCGATGAATTATTTGAAGTACGCGTTGCGCGACTTTTAAAATGGGAAAAGGCTCAGCCAAATAAGATTTTGCCTGATGGATTAAAGGTTTGCGATGCATTAGTTCAAATTCGCGCAGAAGTTTGTAAATTATTCGATGATATGTATGAAATTTATCATAAAACTCTAGTTCCAGCATTGAGTCAACGAGATATTTTAATTTTAGATTCACGCAGCTGGACTAAAGATCAACAAAAATGGGCCTATAATTATTTCATTAATGAATTAAAACCAGTGTTAACTCCAATTGGCATTGATCCATCACACCCGTTTCCACGGGTTCCAAATAAAAGCTTACATTTCGCCGTTGAATTAGAAGGTAAAGACCAATTTGGTCGTGAGTCAAAAATTGCAATTGTGGAGGCTCCACGAATTTTACAACGCGTGATTCGCTTGCCTGAAGAATTGGCGCCAACCGCCAATAGTTTTGTCTTACTTCAAGATATTATTAGTTTACACGTTAATGAGTTTTTTTATGGCATGAGGGTGCGTGGATGTTATCCATTTAGAGTTACGCGTGCGGCAGATATTACGGTCAAATCCGATCTAAAAAACTTGCGCCACGCGCTAACTGCCGAATTGCACAATCGAAAATATGCAGAATGTTCGCGGATTGAATTGGATATTTCGCGCGGTGAACCCAATAGTAAATTTATTGATAGTTTACTGAAGCAATTTAATTTAAATCGTCCTGATTTATATTGTGTGAATGGTCCAGTTAATTTATCTCGGCTGGCGGATATTACCAAAATGGTGGATGATGATGGCTTGAAATTTACGCCGTTTAATCCAGGCGTTCCCAAAGAATTACAAGCTGAACCAGACATTTTTAAGGCGATGACCAAAGGCGATATTTTATTACATACCCCGTTTCAATCGTTTGATCCTGTGGTTGAATTAACTCGTCAAGCCGCTGAAGATCCTAATGTCCTCGCGGTTAAAATGACGGTTTATCGCACGGGTAATGATTCAGAATTGGTACAAAATTTAATTAAAGCGGCGCGTGCCGGTAAGCAAGTGGTTGCTTCAATTGAATTGTTTGCACGTTTTGATGAAGAAGCCAATGTTGAATTGGCTAGACAGTTAGAAGAGGCTGGAGCACACGTTGTCTATGGTGTAATGGGCTATAAAGTTCATGCCAAAATGTTAAAAATTGTGCGTAAAGAAGGTAATCAATTACGTCATTATGTACATCTGGGTACGGGTAATTACCATCAAACTACCGCCAAAATTTACACTGACTTTGGTTTATTAACCACCAATCCAGAAATTTCACGCGATGTGGATAATGTCTTTAGCCAAATTACTGGAGTTGGCAAAGCTGGGGCGCTCAGCGTGTTGTTTCAATCGCCATTTACCTTACATGATATGGTGATGAAAGCGATTGAACGTGAAACCTTTAATGCTTTAAGTGGTAAAAAAGCGGCGATTATTGCGAAAATGAATTCGCTAGTTGAGAATCAAGTCATTCGAGCGCTGTATCGTGCGTCGCAAGCTGGCGTAAAAATTACCTTAATTATTCGTGGAGCGTGTGCGTTACGTCCACAATCACCTGGTATTTCGGATAATATTACGGTAAAATCGGTGGTTGGGCGCTTTTTAGAACATCATCGAGTATTTTATTTTTATGATTCTGGTAATGAAGATGTATTTATTTCTTCGGCAGATTGGATGAAACGTAATTTTTTCAAACGGGTTGAAACCTGTATTCCAATTTTAAATCCTAAAATTAAGCAACGGGTGATTGATGAAAGTTTGACCTTATATATTCAAGATAATGTAAATTCATGGCAAATGGATTCAGCTGGGAATTATACTCAAGCTCCAATTGTTGGTAAAGCCGTGTCAGCGCAAGATTTTTTAATGAATAAATTAGGTTTACCGGTAATTAAAGAAACCTTAGCGAATAAATTAATTGAGCAAGCGGCAAAGCTTCCTAATGTAGTTGCAGAAGATGTTTTAGCCACAAAGCCAATTCGCAAGCCTCGAGCAACCCGCTCAACAGCTAAAGCTGCCGTTGAATCAACACCTGCGGTGCGTAAACCACGGGTACGGAAAACTGTCGTTTAAAAATATATTCTGTAAGAAAGTTATTATGAGTAAATTGGGTAATTTTATCTTAAGTGGTGTTATGTTATTAGTTTTAGTTGGTTGCGGTTTTCATTTGCGCGGTGCTGATGGCGATTATCAATTTCCTTACAAAACGGTTCTGTTACAATGTGATAATCCAATTATTTGCCCAGGATTTAAAACCGCAATTCAAAAAGAAAATTTGACTAAATTAGTTAATAATATGGAAAGCGCTGAAGCTAAAATAGTGGTTAGCGATGAGCAAACCAGTCGTGATGCGTATGGCTATAATAGCGTAGGACAAATTGCGAGTTATATTTTGACCTATCAAGTAACAGCACGAGTTTTTGATCGTAAAGGTGACCAACTCGGGGAAGATATTGTGGTGCAAAATCAAACTACTATGGCATATAATAATAGCTTAATTTTGTCAGCACAACAACAAGAAGAAACAACTTGGGATCAAATTCATCAAAATGTTATTAATAGCTTAATTCGGCGTATTGTTTATTCTCACCCTAAATTAATTTCGACCAATGCTGCTGAATCTAAATAAATTTTTGCAGCTGCAAAAAGCTTCCAGCGACGCTAAACTCTTGTTAATTAGCGCCAGCGAGGAATGCTCGCCTGTCGTACATAATTTGTCTGAATTCATGTTAAAACAACTTGGAGCGGATTATGTACGCCATTCATTTAGCGCGGATCGCTATTTTAATTTTCAAATTATTCAGGAAATCATCCAAAGTGCATCATTATTCGGTGATAGAAATTTCATTGAAATAAATTTCAAAACCAAGCCAACTCTCGAACAACAAAAGCAATTGTTGGCATTGCTAACGCTGTTGGATGAACAGAATTTTCTATGCTTAAGTTGTGATAAATTAGATAAAAAAGAACTCGCCGCTCCATGGGTTCAACAAATTGAACCAGCCAGTTTATTTTTGAATTTGCAGGGCGATGCGAATGAAAGTCGCGCTTGGGCAATTTATTTATTTAAGCAAGCCGAGTTAAGCATTTCTGAGGAAGGCTTAGATTTATTGCTGAGTATGAATCAAAATAATTTTGCTCAATTACAACAAGAGATTAGTAAATTATGCTTGCTTTATTCCGCACCATATGAAATTAGTTTAGCCGATGCCAAGGCGAATTTAGTTGATAATGCGCAGTTTAATATTTTTGCTTTATCCAATGCTTATTTAAGTGGCGATGCTTGTTTGGCAAATAAGATTTTTATTAATGTGTGTAGTTCGACTGAAGATTCAATTTTGGTATTGTGGAATTTGGCAGAAGATATTCGTAAATTAATACGAATTAAAGGTGCGCTTAAAGTTGACCCTAATTTTAATAATGCACTAAATGGTTTAAGAATTTGGGGTGAGAGCGTTGCCTTGTTTCGTCAAGCCAACCAACGCTTAGCTTATCAAACTTTGCTGGCTTATCTGGATGAGTTAGCTCAAATTGACTGCATGATTAAAGGGGTTAAGGCTGGTGCGGCGTTAATTAAACTGGAACACTTAATTGTTAACTTTTCTCGAGGAGTCTAATTTTGCTCAATAAATTATTTTCATTTAATCATAGTAAACAGCCACTAAATATATCTAAAGAATGTATTGGTGGTTTAATTAATTTTATGGCAATTGCATATATTATTGTTGTAAATCCGTTAATTCTACATGCCAATGGAGCGGGTTTTCCAATCGCACCAGCCATTACATCAACGGTGCTAATTATTGTGGTGATGACGATTGCTGCGAGTTTTATCATAAAGTTACCTTTTGTTTTAGCCCCAGGAATGGGGATTAATGCCATCATTGCTTACACCTTGGTACTACATGATAAATTACCTATTCCAACCGTACTGGGGGTGATTTTATTTTCCAGTTTATTACTCTTCATTTTTTCGGTAACGCGAATTCGTCAATTGATTATTCATGCGATTCCAGATTTTTTACAAATCGGCTTAAGTGCGGGGATTGGATTTTTCCTTTTTTTAATTGGTGCTAAAAATGTTGGATTAATCATCAGTAATCCGAATACAATCATTGGCATTGGTCACATGAATTTGCCAATTGTGCTATGTTTAATGGGGTTTATTGTTGCTAGCGTATTATTTATAAAACGTAAAACTTATGCATTTTTAGTTCCTATTATTGTGATTTCATTAATTTATGCGGTTTTATACCCTGCAACAATTCCACAAAGCTTGGTGCAACTGCCTGATTTTAGCTTATTTATGCAAATTGATTTTTTGGCTGCACTAAAATTAAGTGTTTTACCCGCGATCTTGTCTTTGTTTATTGTGAATTTTTTTGATGCTACTTCGACTACGATGGGGCTGTTGTCACAATTGCATTTTGATTCACAACATGAAAAAGGTGTTTACTTAAAACGTTCATTGGTTACTGATAGTATTGGCGGTATTTTAGCAAGTTTCTTTGGCGTGTCACCAAGTGTTATTTTTGTGGAAAGCTCAGCTGCGATTCAAAATGGTGCTAAAACTGGGTTAGCCTCGCTGGTAACGGCGTTGTTGTGTATTCCATTTATGTTTCTATCGCCATTAATTGCGATGATTCCAAGTGCTGCAACTTCACCAGTTCTAATGATTGTTGGGCTAATTATGTTAAGTAATATTCGCCGAGTTAAGGTGAATAATTTTGAAGACATCGTGGCAGTTGCCTTAACGGTAGTGATGATGCCGCTATGTTCTTCAATAACGGCAGGTGCAATTTTTGGAATTGTCTCCTACACGATATTTAAGTTGTTATTAGGTAAGACTAAAGAAATTTCGCCAACATTGATAGTAATCGCAATGGTGTGTTGCGGTTGGTTTTGGATAAATTAAGGAGTAGTTATGCGACAAGATCCACGGAAAATGAAACCCAACTCACGCGAGAAGAGTGATTTTATTAATGAAGAGGTGCGTATGAGAAATAATCTAGGAAGCCAAACTGGTAAAATTAAGTTAATTTTAGCAATTTTGGTAGTCATTGCTGCTGCGTTGGCATATTGGTTTTGGAGCAAAAAATCTGTGGCAGTTGAGACTAATCCATTAGTCACGATTATAGCAGTGACGCCAAATTACTCCGTAATTAAAATACCATCTCAGAGTTGCAAAATAATAACGACGAGTAAATCGGTTAAAAACCCTAATTCTGGGTTTTTTAGTAGTATGTTTGACAGCAAAAATCACCCAAAATATATTAAACAATCGAGTAGTAAACAAGTCTGCCAAGAAGTTTATATTGAAAGTCAGGTCGTGAATAATTACACGATTAGTTATCGCTTTAAACATTATGTTGAGTCAATGGTAGTACAAACTCCGCCACAACTTAATCAAACGATGTTATTGACGGATCTACAAAAATATCAACAAATTGGTGAATCTGCTGGAGTTGTGCAAACTCAGAAGATGAATTCAGTTACTAAATAAATAATGCTAAGAGTATTTTTTGTGAAACTCGATGAGCTCACGGTGATTTAGTATCTGCTTTAATGGTAGGAATAAACTAAAGGTGGTCGTAACAACCACCTTTATTTGTAACTTACTTTGAGCTGGTTGGTTTATTGGGATGGATAGCCGCTTTTGGTGGCGTGACCTTGCATTTAACCATACCCGCATTTTGATAATAACAAATCATGTAACTACCATCATCGGTATAGAATTTTACTTTATCTAATACTGCATCTTTTGCATCAGCTGAATAATTTTGGGTAATTTCTGCACCACCGCCTGGTACACGAGAATTATTTCGACCTCCAGTTACCTCATCGCGTACAACTACGGTAACGTTATTACAGTAGGCAACTAAATTATCTTGTGTAGTTTGTGGCGTAATTTGAATTTTATTACACGTATAGTCGGACTTGCTAAAGTTTACGGTATCCATCGCGAATGCCGTTGTGCTACTAAGTGCCGCAAATAAGAGCGTAATTGAGATTTTTTTCATGATTTAGCCTTGATAAAATTAGTAAGTATAAAAGATTCCAAGTTCTGAAGTCCAAGCATTACTGCCGTTAGGGTTTTGTTCTGGCAGCCATTGGTTAGCATAAACAGCAAATACAAACAGTCCTTTAACTTGAGGAATTGAGTAATTCAAAAGCATATCCATTTCTTGAGTGCCATTCCACTGTTGATTTCCACTATTCACATAAATATAAGCTGGTTGGAGTGATAAATTATTGCTAAAGAAGTTAAACTGAGTTCCTGCTTTATATTGCCAGCCTGTAAATCCACTCGTTGCCATATTAGTTGACCAACCCTCAGAATACAATGGATCTAGGTTTAATGCTGAAGTGTAAGGTGTCACGATGGAGCCACCACCATAAGCCGAACTTGGTCCCCAAGTAGTATTAGCACTCAAGTTTAACACAAACCAATCATAGGTTAAACCTCCTTTTAGACCAGCAAAGTAACTTTGAATGGCTTGACCTGTTAATTGAGATACGGCGCTGGAATTTTGGAAGAGTTGTTGATCGGTACCAAATTGTCCAGCTACGTTCAAACTGAGGCTTTTATTAATCGGAATATTTAAACTATTATCTGCATAAAATAAGCTGCCATAATTGTCAAATTGATAGCCCCACAGGCGTAAATTGTAGTTATTATCCCAAGTGCTATAGTTAGCACCTAAGGATGCGGTGCCATTGGATTGAATGCTATTGGCAACCGTTCCTCCATTGGCAGTATTAAAACTAGTAATGGTAGGTGCGCCAGTAAAGCCCATTTGTGCACCATATTGGGCTGCATTAAAGGCTAGACCAGTTAATAACCAGCCACTACCAGCATATAAGTTAACTAGTGCACCTTGATAGGTGTTACCCATGGTTAATTGATTATTGAAATATGAACCACCGAGCCACGGGCTATTGTCAATTGCAATATACCCAACATCCGCATTTAAAATATTGCTGTATTGATATTCAAGAAACGCTTCAGAAATACCAATTTGGCCATAGCTGGGAGTATAAATTGAGAAATTTGGATCAGAGTGCTGGGTGGCATCACCATTCATTTGGTTAGCAAATAATGGATTCATTGCCGTTACCAAGCCCCCCACGGAGAATCCACCAATTTGACCGGTTTGTCCAAAAATATTTGCACCATATGAATATGGCGTTATATCATTGTTATTTGGCCACTGGGTGGCGGTAGTTTTTTCAGAACTGTTACCTAAATTACCCGTCATACCAGCATAAACGTTATAAGTTCCCTCTGTAAGAAGTGTCTTCCATACTCCATGAGTTGCATTTTGACTTTCACCTGTTTGCACAGCTTGGAGTGTTCCACCACCAGATGGTATACCTGTGTATGGGTTTTGAATATATCCAGTTCGATTAATGAATTCTGCATTACTATTTAGCACTGGATCGGTACTTACAATTGGTGTTGATTCAGTGGCTTTGCTTACGCTTGTCACTGCAGATTCTGCATTATCAGCATAGGCAAAATGTGCTGATGTTGCAACTAAGAGAGTATAGAGCAATTTTTTCATATCTAGTTATCCATTTAAATTAAGAGGGCTAAAACGTAAATTACGTAGCGACGTTTGAGTAGTATCATTTGTCAGTCATCCGTAATAAAGACCAAATAAGCAATAACGTAAAATATAATTAATTATAAATGTTTTAAAGCAGTTTTATAGGGCTATTATAGCATTGAAACTGCACGAATTAATAAATTTACTGATTAATTTATACGGTTACGCCAAAAAAAGATGCAATGTTTTGCTATTTGTAGTTTATTTACAACATTTAGCGCTTGATAAGTTCGGTTAGTTATTTTTGCATCAGCTTATGTTATTAGGTAGTGATACTACCATTATTTAAAATTTCAGACTGTCAACAAAAATGTTGACGGCTTTTTCTTAATTAAAAATATTGTGTAACTGGTAAGCATGATTGGTAAGAGTTTTGCATTATTTTGGTTCAAGACTACGCCAATATTTTGTAGTTAAATTAATTTTGTGATAGAACCAGATTAATAACCTAGGTGAAATGTATAGTATAATTGTGCTTATTTCTTTAATCTAAAGATACTCCTGTGGAATAAATTTATGCATACTTTTTTTGAACACCATCAAGCGATACTTTATACCTTTTTAGTGATTATGGGGTTTTTAGCAGGCTTTGTCGATGCTGTGGCTGGCGGTGGTGGGTTAATTAGTTTACCAGCCTTAACTTTTACTGGCATGCCGATGTCAATGGTGCTGGGCACGAATAAGTTACAAAGTTCAATTGGCACGAGTATGGCGGTATTTAAGTACTATAAAGATGGTCTAATTAATTTTAGAACGGTCTCACGTGGCTTAGTAATGGGGTTTATTGGAGCTTGTTTAGGGGCGGTTACTGCTAATTATGTCTCGAATGATTTTATGCGCTATTTAGTACCTATTTTAATGTTAGGGGTCTTTGTTTTTAATTTGATTAATCCCAAACTTGGTGTTCATGAAGGTAAAAAACGCATGGGCGAATTAACCTTCTTTTCTATTTTTGGTTTTTTGTTGGGTTTTTATGATGCATTTTTCGGACCTGGGGTGGGTAATTTTTGGATTATGGCAATCGTATTTTTCTTGGGCTACACCTTTTTAAATGCTTCGGGGTATGCTAAGGTTTTGAATTTAAAGAGTAATGTCTTTTCATTAATTATTTTTTTATGGTTTGGTAAAGTGAATATTTTAATTGGTCTAATTATGGCTTGCGGGCAATTTGTGGGTGGCTATACTGGGGCAAAAATAGTTATTCTGAAAGGATCTAAATTAGTCCGTCCATTTTTTATGACAATTATTTTAATTAATATCGTTGTATTATTTTATCAGTTAATTTTTTCGAGTGCGACAGCGCTGGGTTAAATTAGTTTAAAGAAAGTTATTCTGTTTATAAGCCAAGTAAAATATTTGCTACAAGAGCTGTGGTTATTTATTCTGTACTACCACATGGATATGTTCAATTTTTTGACTGCCACGCTCAATTAGATCATAGCTATGTGTAGCTGGCAAATTAATATTGTCAAATATAGCTTTGCTGGCACGATCATCTTTGGCATAATTAATCAGTAGATTATTAACCTGTGCGCTAAATAACCAATCCAGTTTAGCTAAAGCCAAACCAATTACGACATTATCCCAGTGAGTTTGATTAAACGGTTGATAGCCTGTGCCAATATAGCTAGTCTCTGCATGACCTTGACTAATTAAAGCCAGTTGTTCATGATCTTGGTTCCAATGCAAATTTACACCATCAAGGTTAAGCGTTTCTGGAAGAGTTTGCTTGAGTAATGTAATACCTTGATTCTGTAGTAGCGTAGCACTGCTTGATTCAGCTTGGTTAGTTAATAAATAATCAATTTGATTAATATGTTGCGCTTGTAAATAGGGTAAGACCGTATATTCTAATTGTTTACTGAGCTGCTGTGAGTCACTATTCAGTATTATCAATAAATTATGTTGCTGCGTTTGTAAAAGTGTAAAACCAGCTTTCGGATTGCTAAACGCAATTATTTGCGTCTCGCCATAGTTTGGACGTTGGTTTGGTACAACCATAAATAGAGCGCAAAACATGATTAAACCTAAATAGTTTTTGCCTTTAAATGCGTTGGGTAACAAGATTAAAATTACGCCAAGATAGGCGATTAAAAGCGTAATTAAATCTGGCTGTGCTTGGCGATAGGGGGAAATTGTTGCCAAATATTCAATTGGTAGCATTGCATAATTGAGCAATTGAACACTAAATTGAATTAGCCAACTCCAATGGCTCAGGCTGCTGATTAAAATTAACGGAGTTAATAGATTGCCTAAAATTGGGATTGCCCATAAATTGGCCACACTTGCAACTAAGGGATAGCTGCTAAATAAAAATAAGGTTAAGGGTAAACTAACCAACAACATTGCCAGTTGTAATTTCAACCAGAAGAGTAATTTGGAACTGTGCTGTTGGTAAGTACTTTGCATTGCAAAAATAGTTGCAACTAAGCTAAAGGAAAACCAGAAACCAATGTTACGACAAGCAAATGGATCGAGAATTAAGATAATACTCAGTGTAATACTTAACTTATTTAATAGCGGAATATGCCGCCGTCGAGTAATGAGATAAGCCATAAGCAGTAATAAATAAAAAGTACGTTGGGTGGGAATACTAAAGCCAGCGAGTAAAGAATAAGCCAATGCAACAGCGACACCTAGCCAGGCTAAAATGATTTGCTGAGGAATTTTACTCGGTGGTAACACGTAGCGCAGGATTAAACTCAAGATAAAGACTGCCATCATTGCAACTAGCGTAATATGTAAACCTGAGATGCTAACGATATGAATAATTCCGCTATTTTTGAAGATGCTCCACTGCGCGCTTGGAATGAATTGTTGATAGCCTGTTACTAATGCGATTGCGAGCCCAGCGTATTTTTGATTGGCGAGTGTTGTGTCTAAATAGTTGATTAAATTTACTCGCAGACGGTTAAGTTGTGCACTTGGTGCATAGCTGGTTTTAAGTAACTCGGCAGAACCCAGCATAAATGCCGATGCGCTAATATCTTGTGCAATCAGGTATTGCCCATAATTAAAAGCTGCAAAATTATTGACTAAGTTCAATGGTTGTAAATTCGCGCTAAATTGATAAATCTTACCTGCGCTGAGTTGTTCTTGAGCTGGATAGTAAAGTAAGATTTTTTGACTCGTTAATGCGCCATGAGTAATTGAAAATTCGGCTTGATAATAATTGTTGTCTTTGAGTGTGGCTGGCGTGGTGAGGTAGCCTTGGAGAGTTAATTTATTAATCGGTTGTTGAATGAGCTGCTGGAGTCGCCAATTTATTTTGAGACTTGCGTAACTAAAGCCTAAAATAATTAAGCTCAGCGCGAACAGCCAATGAAGTTGCCGCTGTGCACAAAAATTAGTTTTGCAGCGCAAATAGCCAGCAGCCAGTAGGCTAAGAAT
>JAIETT010000221.1 GCA_019744945.1 Burkholderiales bacterium | reverse complement strand
TGGATTTGGGTTGAATCAATGCATGGCAAGATACGCTGTATGTGTAAATTAAGCGAAGCGGTTGAACCTGGTACGGTATGGAGTTGGAATGCAATTGGTAAAGCCAGCGGTGCTTGGGGCTTAAGTAATGATAGCAATGAATCTCAAAAAGGCTTTTTGTTAAATCATTTGATTGCGGAAGAATTACCAGCCAATGGTGAATTTAAACACCTGTCAAATTCAGATCCTGTTACGGGACAGGCCGGGTGGTACGATGTGCGGGTGCGGATTTATAAGGCTGAGGCTAACGAAGAGCAGCAAACCTTGCCACAATTTAGCCCTGCTAAGCCTTATCCAGGCATGAAGAAATCCCGCCCTAAATGGTTAACTTATTTTGCTGGAAAAGGAGCTAAATAATGAGTAAGAAACAATTGGCTCTAGCGATTGACTTAAATGTTTGTGTCGGTTGTAGTGCTTGTGTTACAAGTTGCAAACAATGGAATACTTCAGGCAGTGCTGGCGCTATGGCGGATCAAAACCCCTATGATGCTGATCCGAACGGGACTTTTTTTAATCGCGTGCAAACCTTTGAAGTCGGTAGTTTTCCGAATACTGAAGTCGTTCATTTTCCTAAATCTTGTCTGCATTGTGAAAATCCACCGTGTGTGCCAGTTTGTCCAACCGGTGCGAGTTACAAACGTGCCGAAGATGGAATTGTGCTGGTTGATTACGATAAATGTATTGGCTGCAATTATTGTAGCTGGGCGTGTCCATGGGGTGCGCGTGAATTGGATGAGTTTAAGAAAGTTATGACTAAGTGTACTTTATGTGTGGATCGAATTTATGATGAAAGCTTGGATGAGCGTGATCGTAAACCAGCCTGTGTCTTATCTTGTCCAACTGGTGCGCGGATTTTTGGTGATATTAAAGATCCAACATCCGACATCGCTCAAGCTATTGATAAGCGTAATGGTTATCAATTAATGCCAGAGTGGGAGACTAATCCAGCCAATCATTATTTACCACGTGATAATAAAAATTTTGATCAGCATGCTAATGCTGATAAGTCTAAAGATGAGGAGCAAAAATGAATCCACCGTTCTCAGTTGTTTTTTTAACCACCTTTATTGGTATGGCACAAGGCTGTTTCTTAGCTTTATTTGGTGAACAGATGCTTGAGCAGTTTAGCACCGCACCAGCCAGCGGTAATTTATTAAGTTATGGTGCAATGGTTGTGCTATTATTATTAATTGCAGGGCTAATTGCTTCATTTTTCCATCTTGGTCATCCCGAGCGCGCGTGGCGTGCTGCGACTATGTGGCGAACTTCATGGTTAAGTCGCGAGGTAATTGTTTTACCGATTTTTATGTGCATCGTACTAATTTATGCTACCTTGAGTTTTTTTCCGGTTTTTAATCCTGATGTGAGTTTTAATTTGCTGGCAACTAAGTCATCGCTAATTATTGGTGTGGCGGGTGGCGTGAGTTTATTATTGATTCTGATTTGTTTGGGGATGGTGTATTTAAGTATTAAAATCTTACAACAATGGCGGACGCATCTGCCAATTGTCAATTTTGTTCTAGTTAGTTGCGTGACTGGATTTGTGTTGGCTGTGGGGTTTTATATTCTATTAGCACTAGTTCCAACTTTGCGCCATGTAGTTGATTTGGATGGTGTGCCGATTCATTGGTCGTTAATTGTTGGCTTAGCTGGGGTATTTAGTTTATTCTTGTTATTTGTGTGCACCGGTATGATTTACGCTTGTCTTAAGTTTTTACAACAATGGCATACACCATTTACCTTGGCTAATTTTATTTTGCTTGGCTGTAGCTCGGGTTTTATGCTAGCCACAACATTGGGCGCATGGTTAGCACCACAAACCACTCATTTTTTTATGACAAGTACCTTGATTTTAACCATCGTGGCTGGAATTGTGCGCAGTGCATCGTTGTTGCGTAATAAAGGTTTAGTACCCAAATCAACCTTACAATCGGCAATTGGGGTTAAAAATCCTAAAATTGTGCAAAAATCTTCGGGAGCAATGGCACCAACCTTTAACCGTCACCAATTTAACCATGGTAAAACGCGCTTATTTATTCGCTCAATTAAGTGGATTTTTTTAGCCTTGGTGTTTGTGTTACCAATTGTCTTGTTAATTGTACAGCTGTTGATTCAAGTTGATTTAACGCTGATGCTAGTTACTTTGTTAATTCAATACCTAGGTTTGATCGCCGAGCGCTGGTATTTCTTTGCTGATGCCAATCATCCGCAAAATATTTATTATCAGGTAATTTGTTAATTAGCTTTGTGATTAGTGTTGGCATTGATAGTTCAAAGCCAGCACTAATACTTATAATTGATTCAACCTGCATCCTGAAATAGCTGGTTTGTTTAATAATAATTGGCTTAAAGTCTCGCTGAATTCTATGATTATTATGAAATGGTTTAAAGTATGCGCCTAAGATACTATTTTCGGTCAAAATATCTCAAATTTAATTTAGAGTTTGCCATGTTAGCAATCTTAATTGGTTTGATTTCGGTGTTCTTTGTCAAAGTCGTGGAACTTGCTTTTAACGGCTTTTTGCATTTAGAGGCTATCCTTGGTTGGTGGTTAATTGCGTATGTTCCATTGATGATGATATTTATTGTTTTTTTGCTAAAAAAATATTTTCCAGAAGCCGAGGGTAGTGGTTTGCCGCAAGTTATTGCAATTGGTCAAATGGATGATTCGAGTATTCAATATTATTTTAAAATTAAGGCCATTTTTTCTAAAATTCTCTTGATTACACTTGGTACATTAAGTGGTGGAACGCTTGGGCGCGAGGGTGCAACCGTGCAAATTGGCGCTAGTCTCATGAATCAACTCGGGCGTAATTTAAGTCTGCAACGGCGCAAAACCATGTTAATTGTTGGCGCGGCTTCGGGTTTGGCCTCGGCATTTAATACTCCGCTGGGTGGGATTGTGTTTGCGCTGGAAGAATTAATTAAGACCTCACGACTAAAATTTAGCCTCTTTAAGATGATGGGAATTGCAATTAGCGGGGTTGTGTCAATTTCGATCTTGAGTAATTATTCTTACTTCGGGCGCGTTGATCGTAACTTGATGTTTTATAACAATAAAATTTTTATTGCTGCGGTTGTGATTGGGGTAGTAGCGGGATTGATTTCGGTTGGTTTTGCGCGGGTGGTGCGCTTTTTTATGTTGGATAAATCGCCATTAGTTAGCTGGCGTAAAAATAATCCCTATAAAAATGCACTCTATTGTGGCGTAATTGTTGCGGTAGTTGGCTTACTTTCACATGGACTTTCTTTTGGAAATGGCTATCATGAAAGCCGTATGGCATTGAATAATGAAATTGAATTGCCATCTAGTTATGTGTTTTATAAACTAGTCAGTGCGTTGTTTACAACTAATTCGGGTATTCCTGGTGGCTATTTTGCAACTTCTTTGGCAATTGGCAATGGGATTGGCGGTTTAGTGCATGATTTCTTTGTAGTAGGGAATTTACAACAATATTATTTACTCGGTATGGTGGCTTTTTTAGCGGCGCTAACTCGTGCGCCAGCAACTGCAATTGTGATGGTGCTTCAAGTTAGTGCAACCCAAGTCTTTACTTTGCCCTTAATTGTGGCAGCATTAAGCGCAACCTTGTTAGCGAATGCTTGTGGGAAAGGGATTTACGAATATCAAATTGAAAAATTAAAATAATTGCTCAAAATTCGCTGGAGAGAATTAATTTTAAATTTGCTAAGGATTAGCCTGTTTGAGCGCAGATAATAATTAAGAGTGCTTGAGTTGATTCTGATGGCTTAATTAGCCATGTAATTAATAATGATATTTGGTATAATAACGGAATTAGAGTATTCATTCATAGTGACATAAGCTTTAGAATGGTTAAAATATTTTCTTAAATCACTAAATTCCAGCTTACCAGCTAAGGCTATGAAAAGTAGAACTGAGTATTTGCCAATTATTTATGTCTTATCAACTTTCTTCAGCTAGCTTCGTGTCAAGCCTTTTGTAAAATTAGAGGTCAATTAAAATTAATTCAGCAACGTCTTCCAGCACAAAAATCGCACACCTTTGTCAAAAAGCTTTTAATGATCCTCAACTTAATGCGTCAGAATTAATTACCTTACTCAATTCATCGGCAGATGATGCAAAGTTAATTTTTGACCTTGCGGATCGTATTCGCCAGCGTGAGGTTGGCAGTGATGTTCATTTGCGTGGCTTGATCGAATTTTCAAACATTTGTATTCGTAAATGTCAGTATTGCGGTTTAGCCTGTTATAACAAAAAAATCGATCGCTACCGCATGAAAATTAACGAAATTGTTGACACGGCTAAAGCCGCTGAGGATTTGGGTTATCCAAGCATTGTTTTGCAATCGGGGGAAGATCCTTATTACAATGCTGATCGCTTATCTGAGGTGATGCAGCAAATCAAATCCAGTACCAATTTAGCAATTACACTCTCAGCAGGCGAATATAGTTATGCAGATTATCAGCAATTGAAAACTGCGGGGGCTGATCGCTATTTGCTGCGCTTTGAAACCTCGGATGAAACACTCTATCGTAAACTACATCCTGATTCACATTTGCAAGAGCGCTTACTGTGTTTGGAACATCTCGATCACGCTGGATTCCAAGTTGGAACAGGCTTTATGGTGGGTTTGCCAGGTGAAACGCCACAAATTTTTGCCAATAATCTACTCTTACTAAAAAAATACAACGTGGGCATGGTTGGGATTGGACCCTTTCTTTCAAATCAAGATACTCCGATGCGCGCAGATCATAATGGCACGGTGCTAGGCACACTTAAAGCCGTGGCGCTGACCAGAATTTTAATTCCCAATGCAAATATTCCTGCAACTACCGCTTTAGGTACGCTAGATAAATTAGGGCGTGAAAAAGCCTTACAAGCTGGTGCAAATGTAATTATGCCGAATGTTTCACCGATGAAATTTCGTGAATTATATAAACTTTACCCCAACAAAATGTGTGTAACCTCTGATCAAGGGCGCGCAACTGCGATTAAAATGGTTGAATCCATTGGGCGCACGGTTGCTTTAGATCCAGGTCACGCACCACAAAATAGGAGAACCGAACATGGCAAGTAAATACACCGCCGAATTTATCAATGAAGAATTAATTAAGCAAACTTTAGCCCAGAATGCACAAATTACCCAAGATGAATTTAACGCAATTATGGCTAAAGCCGAAACCGCTGCTGGGCTAAATATGCTCGAAGTGGCTAAATTACTTAACATTGAAGATGACGAGCGCTTAAATCAATTGTACGCGGCAGCACATCGTGTGAAAGAGCGGATTTATGGCAAACGTATCGTGATTTTTGCACCGCTTTATATCAGCAATTATTGTGTCAATAAATGTCAATATTGCGGTTATAGTTGCGATAGTGGAATTGATCGGAAAAAATTAAATAATGAAGAGTTAATCAATGAAGTCAAATCATTAGAGGCGATGGGGCATAAACGCCTTGCGCTGGAGGTCGGTGAGGATTTGGCGAATTGTGATCTAGATTATATTTTGGAATCAATCAAAACGATTTATTCAATTAAATTTAAAAATGGTTCAATTCGGCGAATTAATGTCAATATTGCCGCGACCACGGTGGATCGTTATAAGCAATTACACGCCGCCGAAATTGGAACCTATATTTTGTTTCAAGAAACTTATCATCGTGAAACTTACGCTAAAGTTCATGTTAAAGGTCCGAAACATGATTATGATTGGCATACTACGGCCTTTGATCGCGCTATGGAAGCTGGTATCGAAGACGTTGGCGCTGGGGTGTTGTTTGGTTTGTATGATTATAAATTTGAAGTTTTGGGTCTGATGCAACACGCTGAACATTTAGAGCAGAAATATGGCTGTGGACCACATACAGTCTCAGTTCCTCGTTTAAAACCTGCGTTGGGAGTTGATTTAGCCACATATCCATATATGTTAAGCGATGAACAATTTAAAAAAGTAATTGCGATTATCCGTTTAGCGCTACCATATGTTGGACTAATTTTATCGACACGGGAAAGTGCCAAATTGCGAGATGAAATTATTAAGTATGGTGTGTCACAAATTAGTGCGGGTTCCTGTACTGGTGTGGGTGGCTATAGCGAACATGTTAGTGGTGAAAATACGCCTAAATTAAATACGGCGCAATTTAGTGTCGAAGATGAACGTAGCCCCGATGAAGTAATTTATAGTTTGTGCAAGTCTGGTTATATTCCAAGCTATTGCACCGCATGTTATCGGCAGGGGCGGGTTGGTGATCGCTTTATGGCTTTAGCTAAGAGTGGTGATATTCAAAATGTTTGTCAGCCGAATGCCTTAATGACTTTCCAAGAATATTTATGCGACTATGCCTCGGAGGCAACCAAATTCGAGGGTGAAAAAGTAATTGCCGAACAAGTTGCTTTAATTAAAAATGACAATATGCGCAAATTAGTTTTAGTTCAATTGGAAAAAATTCGCCAAGGTAAACGTGATTTGTATTTATAGGCGTTAAGTTAGTAATTTAGATAAGGGAATGAAGATGGCTGAAAATCTAAATAATCAGTATATTGCTTTTGAAAATAGTGCGCAGAGTTCATTTGGCACGCCACGTGGAGTGCGGCTGCATATTGCCATTTTTGGCAAACGTAATGCGGGGAAATCCAGCTTAATCAACGCCATTACCAACCAAGATTTAGCGGTAGTTTCACCTGTTGCAGGCACTACCACCGATCCAGTTTTCAAAGCGATGGAAATTGCGCCAATTGGTCCAGTAACTTTAATTGATACCGCTGGAATTGATGATGAGGGTTTACTTGGCGAATTGCGGGTTACTAAGTCGCTGCAAGTCATGGCTAAAACTGATCTGCTTTTATTAAGTGTTGCTGCCGATCAAGCACCCGATGAATTTGACGTGAAAATTATTCAGGCGGCTAAAGCGCGCTGTATTCCAATTATCGGTGTAGTCACTAAAAGTGATTTAGGCGCTGGAGATATTGCTGTTGCATGGTTTGAAGAACAGAATATTCCATGTTGTCATATAAATAATAAGACCCGCGATAATATTGAGCAATTAAAGCTGCTGATCGTTCAATATGCACCCAAAGACTATCTACCTGAAACAATCGTCGGTGATTTACTCAAGCCACTCGATACGGTAATTTTGGTCTGTCCTGTTGATGCGGGTGCTCCGAAATCGCGACTAATTTTACCGCAAGTTCAGGTATTACGTGATGCGCTAGATGCAGGAGCGATTGCCATGGTTGTGACCGAAAAAGAATTATCAGCGGCTTTAGATAAGTTAGTTTCGCCACCTGCCTTGGTGATTACAGATTCACAAGTCTTTGCCACGGTGTCTAAATTAGTTCCAGCGCACGTGCCATTAACTTCATTTTCGATTTTATATGCGCGTTATAAAGGTAATTTACGTGAATTTATGAATGGAGTAAAAGCCATTGATGAGCTTAAAACTGGGGATAAAGTTTTAATTGCCGAAGCCTGTAGCCATTATCCAAGCCATGAAGACATTGGACGCGTAAAAATTCCCAATTGGTTAGAACAAAAAGTTGGTGGTAAGCTTGAATTTAGCTTTGCCGTGGGTGGCGATTTTATGCAAGATTTAAGCCAGTACAAACTCATTGTCCATTGCGGCGGTTGTATGATTAATCGCAGTGAGGTGTTAAGCCGCTTGGCAATGTGCAAGGAGGCGAATGTTCCTGTGGTTAATTATGGGGTTATGATCGGTTATATAACGGGGATTTTAAATCGCGTGGTCGCACCATTAATTGAGCAAAAAATTAATTGAGTGAGATTATAGATTAATCCAGCAGCTGCTTACTTTGGCTAAAATGTCCATAAAAATATAGTGGTTATATGTTATAATCTCGGCAATTATTGAAATTTTTATAGAAACTTCTTGCTCTGGTTGGCTTAAATTGTTTAAGTATCTTTTTAGACCTGCCATTATTGAGTCAGGTTTTAGGGAGAAACTGAATGGAAAAAAAAGTATTAACCGTTTGTCCATATTGTGGGACAGGTTGTAACCTAAATTTAGTCGTTAAGGATAATAAAGTTATTCGTGCTGAAGCCGCCAATGGGCGCAATAATGAAGGTAATTTATGCCTAAAAGGTTATTATGGCTGGGATTTTCTTAATGACCCGCAATTATTATCTGCGCGCCTAAATCAACCAATGATCCGCAAAAATGGCGAACTTGAAGAAGTTAGCTGGGAAGAGGCGATTACTTACGTTGCGGATAATTTATTGCAAATTAAAAAACAATATGGTCCGGATTCGATTATGGGAACAGGTTCGGCACGTGGACCCGGTAATGAATCTAATTACGTGATGCAAAAATTTATGCGTGCGGTAATTGGTAGCAATAATATCGATCATTGTGCCCGCGTTTGTCATGGTCCATCGGTTGCGGGATTACGCGCGGTGATTGGTAGCGGTGCGATGTCTAATTCTATTCCCGAAATTGAAAATTCAGATGTTATTTTTGTGATTGGTTACAATGCCTCCGAGTCGCATCCTTTAGTTGCGCGACGAATTGTCAAAGCCAAGGCCAAAGGCGCTAAACTTATCGTGGCTGATCCACGTATGACTGATACGGTTACGACTGCGGATATTTGGTTGGCACTCAAAGGTGGCAGCAATATGGCGTTAGTTAACGCGCTGGGTAATGTGCTAATTAGCGAAAATTTATATAAAGCCGATTACGTGGCCAAATTTACCGAGGGCTTTGCTGAGTATAGGGCGAATGTCGCTAAATATACGCCTGAGTATGCCGAAGGAATTACCGGGGTTAAAGCCGACGATATTCGTAAAGCGGCGCGTGAGTATGCCAAAGCAAAAAATGCGGTGATTCTCTGGGGAATGGGCGTTACCCAATTCGGGCAAGCCGTGGACGTAATTAAAGGAATTGCCTCGTTAGCATTATTAACAGGTAATTTTGGTCGTCCTAATGTTGGAGTTGGTCCTGTACGTGGACAAAATAATGTCCAAGGGACTTGTGACATGGGAACGTTGCCGAATTTCTTTCCTGGTTATCAATATGTTTATGATGATGAAGTTCGTGCTAAATTTGAAAAAGCTTGGCAGGTTAAACTCTCTAATAAAATTGGTTACCATTTGACCGAAGTTCCGCATTTAGTCTTACATGAAGATAAAATTAAAGCCTACTATATTTTTGGTGAAGATCCAGCACAAAGTGATCCACATGCCGCTGAAATTCGTGAAACCTTAGAAAAAATTGACTTTGTTATCGTACAAGATATTTTCATGAATAAAACGGCGCTGTATGCCGATGTAATTTTACCAGCAACCTCATGGGGTGAACATGACGGTGTTTACTCATCTGCAGATCGGGGTTTCCAACGGATTCGTAAAGCGATTGAACCAACTGGGAATGTGAAACCAGATTGGCAAATTATTTGTGAAATAGCTACCGCTATGGGTTATCCAATGCACTACGCGAATACCGAAGAAATTTGGGATGAAATGCGTAGTTTAACGCCAACTTTTGCTGGTGCTAGTTATGCCAAAATGGAACAACACGGTATGATCCAATGGCCTTGTCCAACTGAAGATCACCCAGGTACACCTTATCTTTACAAAGATAATATCTTTCTTATGCCAAATCAAAAAGGTAAGTTATTTGCTTGCGAATGGCGCGCGCCAGTTGAAGCGACCGATGCAGAATATCCATTGAGTTTATCTACGGTACGTGAAGTTGGACATTATTCTGCTCGCACGATGACGGGAAACTGTCGCGCCTTAGCTAAATTAGCCGATGAACCTGGTTTTGTGCAAATTAATCCTGTTGATGCGGATGCTCGTGGAATTAAAGACGGTGAGTTAGTGCAAGTTATCTCTCGGCGTGGGCAGGTTATCTCGCGTGCCAAAGTTACCGAACGCGCACTTAAAGGTGCAACTTATATGACTTATCAGTGGTGGATTGGGCATTGTAATGAACTAACAGGTGATGGTTTAGATCCAATTGCCAAAACACCTGAGTTTAAATATTGCGCAATTCAGTTAGCTAAAATTGACGATCAAGTGGCGGCTGAGCAACACTTAAACGCTGAATATTTGCAATTAAGAAAATCTATGCGCGTGGTTGCGGCACAATAATTAATTTGGACATACTTTTAATAACCTATCTCTCGAGGTTTAGCCTTAGGAGTTAACTGGAAAAATCATGAAAAATAAATCCACTCAGTTTGTGGTTGCAGACCCTAAAAAATGCATTGGGTGTAAAATTTGCGAAATTGCGTGTTTCGCAGCCCATAGCAATGTAAATCCAACCGTTGGTAATTTGCAAACTCAAATTATTCCTCGCCTGCACGTAATTAAAGGTGCTAATTTTGTTGCGCCAGTGCAATGTCGCCATTGTGAAGATGCTCCATGCGCGAATGTCTGTGTAATTGGTGCGATTAAAGAAGTCAATGGCGTTATCGTCGTTGATGAAAAAGCTTGTATCGGTTGTAAAGCCTGTGTGATTGCTTGTCCGTTTGGTGCCATTGATCTGATTTCACAATCAGTTGATGGAACAGAAGTTTTGCAAGCCAGCTTACGTAAGGCGAGCGATGCGGCACAAACCAAAGCTAATTTTACGGCTTATAAATGCGATTTATGCATTGAACGTAGTTCGCAAGCTTGCATTGATGCTTGCCCTGAGGATGCGTTACGCTTATACAATTTTGAACAAGAGACCCAAGAACGTGCCATGCAAGCCGCTCTGGCGTTACATACTCTTTAATCGGCAAAGGAATATAAATGTCACATAATTTAATTAGTATTGACCCAGAAATTTGTACTGGTTGCAAACGTTGTGTAAAAGTTTGCCCCGTGGATGCTATTCAAGGCGCGGATGGAACACCGCAAACTATTAATAAACAGCTTTGTGTTGCCTGCGGTCAATGTGTGCAGGTATGTAGTGTCTATGCTTCAGAACTCGATGCCGTAGAATTAACTCCACGCTCACAAAAACTCGCAGAACGTGGTTTATTAGATAGCGTAAATGAACCGTTATTTGCCGCATATGCTCAAGCGCATACTCGCGTAGTTAAGCAAGCGTTGCTCGATAAAAATCAATATACGATCGTTCAATCTGCGCCAGCGGTACGGGTTGCTATTGCCGAAGAATTTGGGATGCCACTTGGTCATTTAACGCCTGGTAAATTGGCGGCCGCATTGCGTAAGCTGGGTTTTGATCGGGTTTACGATACCAATTTTGGTGCAGATATTACCATTATGGAAGAGGGTAGTGAACTCCTTGAGCGCGTAATTCAAGGACAGGGTAAATTGCCAATGTTTACCTCATGTTGTCCAGCATGGGTAAAATACATTGAACAAGATTATCCTGAGTTATTAGATCATCTTTCGACCTGTAAATCGCCAATGGGGATGGCAGCTCCAGTATTTAAAACTTATGGTGCCGAAATGGATCAAATTGAGGCGGCTAAAATATTTAGCGTTGCTGTAATGCCATGTACATGTAAAGAATTTGAAGCGGCGCGTCCAGAAATGAATGCTAGCGGTTATCGGGATACCGATGTGGTAATTACTACGCGTGAGCTGGCGCAATTAATTAAAGATCAAGGGATTGATTTTGTGAATTTACCGGATGAGGCGTTTGATCAACCATTTGGTGAATATAGTGGAGCTGGAGCAATCTTTGGCGTAACGGGTGGCGTAATGGAAGCTGCACTACGGACAGGTTATGAATTGGCAACTGGTCAAGCGATTCCGCGTTTAGAATTGGATTTTGTGCGCGGAGATAATGGATTACGCACGGCGGATGTTGCGGTTGGTGATTTAACCATTAAAATTGCGGTGGTTGCAGGCTTAGATACTGCGGCAAAAGTGTTGGAAAGTGTGAAAGCTGGAACCTGTAATTATCATTTTGTTGAAGTTATGACTTGCCCAGAGGGATGTATGACTGGTGGTGGACAACCCAAATTACTTTTAGATGCTCAACGTAAAGAAGCTTTTAATCAGCGACGCAAAGGCTTATATAGCCACGATACTAATTTAGAATTTCGCAAATCGCATGAAAATCCCTCGATTATTCGCCTATATAAAGACCATCTGGGTGAACCATTAGGGCATAATTCACATCATTTATTACATACCAGCTATGTATCTAGAAAAAAAGGGGTAAATTAAAATGAGTCGTTTTGTAGTAGCAGATCCTAAAAAATGTATCGGTTGTCAGACCTGTGAAATTGCCTGTGTTGATGCACATTCTGATCATAATATGTTTACGGGTAGCGGTACATTAAACAATTTTACACCGTGCTTAAAAGTGATAAAGACCGCAACCTTTAGTGCTCCAACGCAATGCCGCCAATGTGAAAATGCACCCTGCGCGAATGCCTGTCCTAATGGTTCGATTTATGAAAAAGACGATGCCATTTATATTAATAAAGAAACTTGCATCGGTTGCAAAACCTGTATGCTAGCTTGTCCATTCGGCGCGCTTGATTTAGTCACCTATTTTAGTGCTGGACAGCCAGTCTTACAAGCTGGACTAAAACACACTGAAAATGGTCAATTCACTGCAAAAGCTAAATTAGTAGCCAATAAATGTGATTTATGTGCGGAACGTACTAATGGTGTTGGTCCTGCTTGTATTCAAATGTGTCCAACCGATGCTTTGCGTTTGGTTGATAGCAATCAAATTGAAAGCTCAATTGAAAAAAAGCGTCTGCAAAGCGCA
This sequence comes from Burkholderiales bacterium, assembly GCA_019744945.1. Lineage (GTDB taxonomy): Bacteria > Pseudomonadota > Gammaproteobacteria > Burkholderiales > UBA11063 > Aquella. The sequence continues at coordinate 6,254 of JAIETT010000221.1, read as the reverse complement.
CTTGGCTTGGTAAATTTATAGACAAATTTAGGCTAATTTGGCCGAAGTAAAGTGACCGCTCAATGGATTTAATCAAAAAAGACTTTGCCATTACTTGTTATAGCAATCATGGTGGGGTAGTTACTCAAGAAAATATTCAAGATGCGGTTGCCAACGAGGCAGCGCTACAAGTTTATTTAATTTATGGTGCAATGAATTTACGGCATAAATTTCATTTCGCCACTTTGATGCGCACGCCTGGGAATGAAGAGGATTTGATCTTAGGTTTATTATATACTGAAAATATAATTAACGAGCAGGCTGATGTTATTCAAGTGCGTAGATTGGGCAAACTCAATAACAATATTTGGAAAGTTGAATTAGCCGAGAGTGTGGACTTTTCGCCTGCCGAACACCAACGAAATTTATTAAGCTCATCAAGCTGTGGCGTGTGTAGTCAAGTTATTCATCCAAGTTTAGCTGCTACAGTTCAATCAACTAGTAATCTCACTATCTCACCCAGATTAATTAACTCAATTTGTAATGACTTAGCCAATCACCAAGAATTGTTTAAAATAACGGGTGGCGCACATGGTGTTGCGCTATATTCTAGTGCTGGAGAGCTCTATTCGCTTGCTGAAGATGTCGGACGACACAATGCTTGTGATAAAATTATTGGCGCGGCGTTACGAAACGCAGCTTTACCACTAATGAACCACTATTTAGTTTTTAGTGGACGTGTTAGTTATGAGTTAATTCAGAAGGCCAATCGTTGTCAAATTAAAATTATTTTGTCAATTGGCGCACCGTCGGCTTTGGCGGTTGAGTTAGCCCTCGAATATGGCATTACCCTGATTGGCTTTGTTCGCACGCAGGGATTTAATGTTTATAGTTATAATTTTCGCGTAACTAATTAATAATTAAATCATTTGAGATTGGATCTATTTTGTTACAAGATAATTTTGCGCGCCAGTTTAGCTATGTGCGCTTATCCTTGACCGAACGCTGTAATTTCAAGTGCCAATATTGCTTACCGAATGGTTATCAGGAATGTAGCCCAGAACCTGCGCTTAATTTGCACGAAATTAGTAATTTGGTGGCCGGGTTAGTTGAATTAGGGATTTGGAAAATTCGTCTAACTGGTGGAGAACCAACCTTACGCCGTGATTTACTGGAAATTATGCAGTTAATTCGGAGTTTTCCACAAATAAAAACTTTGGCAATTACGACCAATGCGTATAAATTAGGTGCTCATTTGGATGAGTACATCGCAGCAGGGTTAACTAACCTGAATATCAGCATGGATAGCTTAAACCGTGAACGTTTTCAGCAAATTACTCAAGTAGATAAATTAGACGCAATTCAACAAACTATCCAGCAAGCTCTAGCTAGTAATTTACAGCAAGTCAAAATCAATGCGGTGTTAATTAAACACAGCCTTGATGAATTGGCGGATTTTTTGGCGTATATTCAAGATAAAGCCTTAAGTCTGCGCTTTATTGAACTAATGCAAACTAGTGATAATCAAGCTTATTTTCGCGAAAATTATGTTTCGGCTGAAGTGTTACGCGCCAAACTCCAAGCGCTTGGTTGGATTGAACAACCGCGCCAATACGGTGCTGGTCCTGCGATTGAATTTCGTCAGCCTAATTCAATTGGAAGCGTGGGAATTATTGCACCATATAGCAAAAATTTTTGCAGCAGTTGTAATCGGCTGCGCTTTACGCAAGATGGGGCCTTACGTTTGTGTCTATTTGGCGATGAAAATTATTCTTTGCGCCATTTATTGCAAAATCCAAATCAACGTGAAGAGCTTAAAGCCAGTATCATTAAATGCATGGGCAATAAGAGCGTAGGTCATCAGTTGGCTCAGGGAAAAACAGGGAATATTATGAATCTTTCGAATGTGGGTGGATAAATGAAAAGTTATTATCATATGATTGATGTGAGTGATAAGCTGGCAACTAAGCGGATTGCGATTGCTCGTGGCAAAATTTACGTTGGTGAAACGGTGTTTAATTTAATTCGCGATCAACAAATGTTAAAAGGTGACCCGTTACGCTTGGCTGAGGTTGCGGCAATTATGGGCGCTAAAAATACCAGTAATTTGATTCCACTTTGTCATCCCTTAGGCTTAGATAAAGTTGAATTTATTAGCGAATTAGTGCCTAGCGAATTTGCGGTGCAAGTCTATTGTATTGCCATTACCAGTGCCAAAACTGGAGTGGAAATGGAGGCTTTGAGCGGCGTGAGCGCTGGGCTGCTAACGATTTATGATTTAAGCAAAATTTCCGAACCCAGTTTAACTATTAACGATATTCAGTTATTAGTTAAAATTGGTGGTAAAAGCGGTGTCTGGTTTAATCCACAAGTAACTAATGTTCCCGATTGGATCGCGGAATATTTACCGCAAGCGCCACAATTAACTGGGCTTAAATTTGCAACGATTACGCTCAGTGATCGCGCTAGCCAAGGCGTTTATCCTGACAAATCAGGGCAGTTATTGCAGGAATTATTATTGACTGCAGGTGCAAGCAATCTAGCCTATGAATTAATTGCCGATGAAGCTACGCTATTGAACGCTAAATTAAGCGAACTTTTAGCGTTGGAGGGTGACAAGCGTCCACAACTAATTATAACCAGCGGTGGTACGGGCATTGCCAGTCGTGATATTGCACCTGAAACTATTTTAAGCTTAGGTGGGCGTGAAATTCCGGGAATTGGTGAGTTATTGCGTCTGTATGGTAGCAAATTTACGCAATTTAGCTGGGGGAGTCGTTCCTTAGCGGTTGTTGTTGAGCGTTGTTTGGTGATTGCGTTACCCGGTAGTAGTAATGCGGTGCGTGAAGGTGTTGAGTGTTTGTTGCCGCTTTTGCTGCATTTGGTGAAAATGGCAGAGGGAGCGAATCATGATTAGTTATGCAAAGGCACTGGATTTATTAGAATCTGCGGCAACCGAATTAGGCGTTGAGTCAATTTCGAGCTTAAATGCCTTAGAGCGGATTTGTGCGCAGGATATATTTAGTCCCATTGCATTACCGAGTTTTGATAATTCGGCGATGGATGGCTTTGCCGTACGTTATAACGATACCTTAAGCGCGAATGATGCAATCCCGTTAGAATTGCGGATTACGGAAATTATTCAAGCTAAAGCCAGCGCGCTAAAATTTGCCGTGGCTGAAGCAGGCTGTTGTTGCGAAATTATGACTGGTGCGCCAATTCCTGCTGGTTATGATGCGGTAATTCCAATTGAATTAGTCCAATTAATTGAACGTGATGGTCAAAATTATATTCAAATTAAGCAAGCCGTAAAAATGCATGATAACGTACGTTTCAGTGGTGAGGATGTCGGTTTAGGCGCATTATTATTCAAACGTGGTCAACAAATTCAAGCCAACGATGTGATGCTGTTGGCATCGGTTGGAATTGTTCAGCTGACGGTATTTAAAGCGCTGAGCTTGGCAATTGCAACCACGGGTGAAGAAATTAGTGATAATTATGCTAAGGAATTACAACATGGTGAAATTTATAATTCCAATGCTCCGTTATTGATGAATTTAGCGGCAGCGCGCTGTTTTGCGCCACGTTATGCAGGGATTTTGCGTGATCATAAAACTACCTTGCAAGAATTCATCCAAACCAGCAGCGAGCAAATTTTAATTACCACGGGGGCAGTCTCTAAAGGCAAATGGGACTTTATTCCCGATACTTTACGCGAACTAGGGGCGGAAATTATCTTTCATGCGGTGGCAATTCGTCCAGGTAAACCAGTGCTATTTGCACGCCTTAAGGATGGTCGTTTCTTTTTTGGTTTACCGGGTAATCCAGTATCAAGCATGGTCGGCTGGCGCTTTTTTGTGATACCATTATTGCGTAAAATGCTGGCTAAAGAGCAGGAAATTGGTTTTAAATTACGCTTGGAGCAGACCTTTAAAAAAAGACATTCCTTACGCCAGTTTTTAAAAGCCCGCTTGAGTATTCAAGATGGTTTAGCTACAGCACAAATTAGTCATGCGCAAGAGTCGTTTAAAATTCATTCGCTTACGACCAATGATCTTTGGGCTATTGTGACTGAAGATGATTGTGTATTGATTGCGGGGGATTTGATTAATGCTGTGCCAATGTATGCGAGTTTTAAATAGGAAATGGAATTTAGATGAAAATTAGCTTACATGGTTTTGGTTCAATGCGTGCACTGCGTGGCATGAGTTTTGAATTTGTCGCGCCACTAACTGTGCGTGAATTTAGAGCCTATTTGCAAACTCAATTGAGTATTAAGCCTGGATTTACTGATTTGGAGTTGTTATTACAGAGTTGCGCTTTTGCAAGTAATGAGCAAGTTTTAACTGAAGATACGTTATTAAATGAGGATCAGTTACTGAATGTTTTACCACCGGTGTGTGGTGGCTAATCAACGCTATCAAGCGCAGCAAGTTTTGCCCGAGATTGGCATAGCTGGTCAAGCCAAATTAGCTGCCGCCAAAGTCTTATGCGTTGGTTGTGGTGGTCTAGCCGCAAGTGTGTTGCCTTATTTGGCGGCGGCTGGAGTTGGTGAAATTATGCTGCTGGACGATGATGTAATTAGCCTGAGCAATTTAAATCGCCAAATTTTATTTACCGAACAGCAGCTTGGTGAGTCTAAAGCTGGAGTTTTAGCCGCGCGCTTAAAGCAACAAAACCCAACATTGAAAATTAATTGGGATTTAAGCCGCTTTAATTTAGAAACTGGTTTACCAATCGTTGCAGACTATGATTTAGTGCTCGATTGTAGTGATGATTATGCAACTAAATTAGCTATTAACTTTTGTTGTGCACAGTTAGCTAAACCATGGGTCTATGCCTCGGTATTGGGCTGGGATGGACAAGTTGCGTTATTTAGTTTGCAAAATAGAGAGCAACCTTGTTATAAATGCTGGCAAATTAAAGCGCCGCAAGCTACGGCAAGTTGTAGTGTGAGCGGTGTTTTGGGAGCAGCCGTAAACATTGTGGGGAGTTATCAAGCCAGTCTTGCACTGCAAGCGTTGTTAGACAGTTTTGCGCAAGCTAATCGCTTATTTATTTTTGATTTATGGACCTTAGAGCAACGCCAATTTGAGTTGGCTAAACGTCAAGATTGTGCCTTTCATGGCGATAATTTGGTCAATGAATGGACGCAGCCGCGGTTAAATTGGGCACAGTTGGCAAATTTAGTCAATGTACGTCTGATCGATATTCGGACACTGGCTGAATGGGAGCGTGGACACCTACCAGCTGCCGAACATCTTACCATTGGTCGTTTAATTGCCCAAGCTTCACAGCTATTTACGTTAGAACAAACGCTGGTTATTTATTGTAATCAACAAAGTTTAAGCTTGTTAGCCGTAGAAAATTTGCGGCATTTAGGTTTGCAAGCTTTTGTGTTAAATGGTGGTTATCAAGGCGTAATTCAACAGATTCAGCAGCAACAATAAAATTAATTTGGCAGATAATTTAAGCTCGCCTAGAACACTAGTTTAGGTGAGTAATTTACAATGAAATAGAGAGAAACATGTTTACTCAAATTGAGTTTTGTGATGGTGTGATTGAGAGCAGCCGTTTTATTACGGAGATGCTGAATTTGGAGCATGGTGCGCAGGATATTTTTATTGGTAAAGTTCGCCAGCATAATCAAAACCGTGATGTAGTCGGAATTGAATATGAAATTTTTACCGATTTAGCGCGCAAGGTTTTAAGCGAATTATGTGGCGAAGCGCGCAATACAATTGATCCTAATTTAGATTTTAGTATAGTCCATCGGAGCGGATATTTAAGCGTTGGTGAAACGAGTGTTTTGATTATTGCGAGTTCTAAACATCGTGATGAAGCTTTTCGCGCCTGTCGCTTTATAATTGAGGAAATTAAACATCGGGTGCCAATTTGGAAGCAAGAGCACTATACCGATGGTAAAAGCGAGTGGGTGCAAGGGCATGCGTTGTGTCAGCACTAATTGGGCTGGGAATTTTAATTGGCGGAGCCTCAACACGGATGGGGCAAGATAAGGCTAGTCTCAAATTAGCCAATGGGCTGAGTTTACTTGAGCACATAGTTCAGCGTCTAGATAGCGTACAGGCTGAAGTTGTATTTAGTAGTGGCGTGAGTCCAGCTGGGTTAGCTAATGATTTACTCGCAATTAAAGATATTTTTGATATGCGTCTGGGACCAGTGGGTGGCATTATTAGCAGTGTGTTATGGTTATCTGAACATTATCCACAATTAACCGCGTGCTACTTCGTACCAGTTGATTTAGCCGCGTTAAA
>JAIETT010000308.1 GCA_019744945.1 Burkholderiales bacterium | reverse complement strand
TCAATGGGTTAACACCTATGGAATATGAGATGAGGTATATGGAGAATGTCTAATTTGTATTGGTACTAATAATGGGGGCTTGACAGCCTTAAAAGAGTTGCTTTAAAACTTAAGCATAATATATATAAAAACCGCAAAGAATTAATCATTGCGGTTTTTATATATATTGCGGTTTTAAGCGCTTAGAATTGCGCTTGCAGGAAGTGCAATTTTACCATCGGTACTAAATTGATAGTCTTTAAATACGTGTTCAGCAGTAAGAATTTGATATTTTCCATCATCTTGCTTAACCGTGGTGTCTTTTAGACGATAAACGTAATGTCCACAAGTGTAACATTGAAATAGTTGCATGTGTGTACACAAGCAAGTTTTTTCATAGACGCCAAATGCTTTGCTACCTTTACTCGCCGCTTCTGCTTTAGCTCTTTCATAAGCGTCAATATAAGCACAAGTTCCATTTTCTAAGAGATAACCTAATGATTCGCAGTTTGGCTTAAGTTTTGCACCAATTGATGGTGAGTAGCTTAGCATACGCATTGGGTAACCAGTAGGTGAAGAAGTGTTCACTTCAACATCCGCTTCGGTAGCACGGAAGTACTCTTGTTTGGCTTTATCTGGTAGACCACATTCTTCGGTTACGGTAAAGCGAGTAGCCACTTGAATTGCTGCGGCACCATCAGCTAAAAATGCAGCGCCATCACTACCTGTGAAGATCCCACCTGCTGGAATTAATGGTATATCTAAATTACTTTCATGAAGAAATTGTTTAATTTCACTAAAAATTACAGCTAAATTAAATTCTTTCCAATTATCAAAAGCAAAGCCTAAGTGACCACCAGCCAAAGGTCCTTCAACTACGATAAAATCAGGCATGCGGTTTGAACGTTTAGCACGTTGTAAAAATGGCTTAAGTGCGCGAACTGAAGAAACAATAATACCTAGTTTTGCATCACGAAAGCGCTTATTTTCTTGCATCATTGCCATACTGTTTAGGTGTAAACCTGCGCTAAGTGTAATTCCATCAATTCCAGCATCTAATGCTGAATTAAGCCGTGTTGTTAAGGTATCTTTAGGGTTATTCATGGTTAATTTTTCCATGATATTTACAAAGACTAACCCATCACCGCGTTTAGCTTCCATTGTTTTGCCAACATGAAGTTGCATAGCTGCTCGAATATCTACCGCATCAAAATGTATGCGACTCTTGTCGGTGCTGTTGAGACTATCTTTATATTGTTTGCGTTTATCCGCAACAAACTTGGTATCAAACTTTCGATCAGAAACATCAGTTACGAGCGCATCAGAAATATGACCGACACCACCTAAGCGAGCTGCCTCTAGCGCTAATTCGCTACTTGAAATGTCAACACCCATTCCACCAATCATAATTGGCACGTATTCTTTGTTATCATTATTAAATTTAAGGCGAAAGTTATCTACTTTATTCATTAGTATCTCTTACTCTATTTTATGTTATAATTTAATACGATTAAGTAATTAAATAAACATAGGATTAATCATTTTATATACCTCATCTTAACATGGATGTGGCGTATTAAGCTAGCCGCGCCGTTTAGGCTAGACTAGAATAGATTGTAAAGGTTTTGAGGTAAGCATGGATAGTTTAGCTAAAAATAAATATGTGCGACGCGCAAAGATTTCTGAATACAAATTTCGTAAGATGGTAAAGTGTTTTGCTGAGGATATGTCAGCTACGCAAATCGCAATTGAAACGACAATAAATAGAAACACAGTTAATCGTTATTTGAATGAGATTCGAGCACGAATGGTAGAATTTTGCGAACAATATACGCCATTTGAAGAAGACGTTAATGATGAGCGTAATGTATTTACTCAGGATAACGAAATCGGGTTAAGTGCTCAAATTATTAATGAACCATTAACGATTAAAGAAAAAATTACAACCAATCTTGGGATTTTAAAGCGCCGTGGTAAAGTTTATGCGGAAATGTTAGCCAATTGTACGGCGAGTAAATTACAAAAATTATTAAACGGAAATGGTAAATTACCTGAAGTCACGGTGCACTCCGTAAATGTGAATGAGCCTGCTGGTCTGATTGCAGTTGGTTATGATAGCAATCAGGCTTTTTCAGATAAGCCTAGTTATGTAGATAATTTAGACAAATTTTGGCTGTTTACTAAGGAGCGTACGGCTAAATTTCAAGGCGTAGCTAAACACAAATTTTATCTTCACTTGAAAGAATGTGAGTTTCGCTTTAATTTTCGGAACGATAATCTTTATGCCGTGTTGTTAAAGTTACTCAGCGCAAAACCGATTAGTTAAATATTTTTATAAGCTAACACCACTTTTTTATAAACGTGGTGTTTTTTATTTGACACTATTACAGGGATGATTAGGATGCCACTTAAGTTTCGTTTAGGTGTAATGAATTTTTTACAATTTTTTATTTTTGGTGCATGGTTAATGACGTTTAGTGCCTATGCCTCTAAAGTTTTGAATTTTTCAGGCGCGCAAATTGGCTCAATTTATGGCACAATTGGAATAGCTTCAATTTTTATGCCAACTCTAATTGGTTGTGCTGCTGATCGTTGGTTTAATGCTGAAAAAGTATTTGCCAGTTGTCATTTTGTGGGGGCTATAATGTTGGTGCTCGCTTCATTTACACGCGATCCTGCCGTCCTGTTTTGGGTGTTTTTAATTAACACCATGTGTTACATGCCAACCATTCCCTTAGCTGGTGCATTGTGTTTTCGGATTATTAGTGATAATAAGCAAGATGTTGTGAGACTTTACCCGTTTTTGCGGGTGTGGGGCACGATAGGTTTTATTGTGGCTTTATGGGTAATTAGTTTTGCTGGTTTGGAATTAAGCCCAGTTCAATTGCAAGTTGCTGGAATTGGCGCACTAATCCTCGCAATTTATGCATTATTTTTGCCGAAATGCCCACCTCTTATTGGATTAGAGCACAAGAGTGGTTTATTAGCTAAATTAGGTCTTGAGTCACTGGTTTTATTTAAAACACCACGAATGGCTATATTCTTTATTTTTTCGATTTTAATTGGGGTCTTATTACAGATTAATAACACTTATGTCTCAGTCTTTTTGCATGATTTTGATACACTTGCAATTTATAAAAACTCATTCGGTGTAACACATTCTGCGGTTTTAATGTCATTAGCACAATTTTCTGAAGTAATTTTTATTTTAGCTATTCCATTTTTTTTAAGTCGCTTTGGCATTAAAAAAATCATGCTAATTAGCATCTTAGCTTGGGTAATTCGTTTCGGTTTGTTAGCTTATGGCAACCCTGGTTCTGGAATTGGTTTAATTTTACTCTCAATGATAATTTACGGTTGTGCGTTTGATTTTTTCAATATTTCATGTGCTATTTTTGTAGATAATGAAACTCCGCCACAGATGCGTGCGAGTGCTCAAGGCTTATTTTTTATTATGACGCTTGGTATTGGTGGTTTTGCTGGAGCTTATGGTGGTGGTTTAGTCTTAGATGCGATGACGCAGTCAGTAAATGGAGCGCTATTCCGTAATTGGAATTCAATTTGGTTAATGTTTTCATCCTATGCTTTAGTTTTAGCTGTGTTTTTTAGCGTTCTGTTTAAATCTAAAGTTAGTTCGATTAAAAATTAATTAGTCCAAAATTAATTATTTTAAGGTTTTATTATGAATATTTTAGTAATTTATGCTCACCCGTATAACCAGAGTTTTAATCATGCGATAAAAGAAACCATTGTTATGAGTGCTAATTCTACGGGTAATTTGGTTGAGGTTAGAGATTTATATGCTTTAGATTTTGATCCAGTTCTATGCGCTGAAGAATTGGTGAATAGTTTTAAAGGTAATCCAGTCTTAGCAGATGTTGCAATTGAGCAAAACTATATTCGTTGGGCGGATATGGTGGTTTTTGTCTACCCTTTATGGTGGGCTGGAATGCCAGCTATTTTGCGCGGTTATTTAGATCGGGTACTCAGCTTTGGATTTGCATATACGGCAGATGAGAATGGCACAACTGGGCTTTTAGGTAACAAGCAAATTGTTATGATTAACACAATTGGCGCAACCCAACAGGATTATGAAGCAAATGGTATGCTCAAAGCATTAGAAACAATAGCTAATCCAGGAATCTTTAATTTCTGTGGTACTGCGGTTAAGAAATATTTTCAATTTTGTGCGATACCTTCTTCTACACCTGAGGAACGCCAAATGATATTATCTGAGGTTTCTGAGTTTTTCCAGTCGTTGTAAAATGGCCTTGTGCTAAAAAGCTGATTATTTAAAATGAAGTTAGTTTTTAATGTTAATTTGAATGCTAAATTGTTCAATCATAATACGCGGTAAAATTGTGTCATAACCCAGAAAAATAGCTTTATCAATTAATTCCTCTGTATTTACCACTTTAAATTTACGTAATAATTGTTGATGGATCATATTGCGTACTGTGCTAATCGCCACATCTTTGCCTAAAATAGCATTTAAATGTAAGGTTACCGTTTTAGGCTTTGCATATAAAATTAGCAGAAAGAGAATTAATTCTTCCAGTTCGGTTAGTTGAATTAATTGGCGATCATTTGCGGCGTTAATGCGCTGATCGAATTTGGCAATATGGCTGTTAATGTAGGGTTTAAAGTGACCAAGTGAGTAAATTGGGAAAAAATCCACGCGTACCCCGACAGCTATTTTTTGTACAGGATCAATTAAAGGTGTTTTTTGTTTTAAGTAGAGCTTAATTTCTCCAAGGTGATTCTGTGAAGTAATGTATTGTTGTACTCGCAGAGTTTTTAAGCACTCTTGGTCTTCGAGCGTGCAGCTTGGTGCAATTTGCTTGATGGGCGGTAAGTCGGCATAACTTGAGCTACGAAAATCAGTATTGACTAATCCATAATCTTCGCGAATAGCAGGGGATAAATAGGCAAATTGTGAATCAGGGTGAACAATGATGGTTTTCTGTTCTGGTAACATGACAAAGTCAAGCGCATTAATATATTGTTCTAAATAATTCATATTGAAGATTTCTAAATGTATTTCCGTTATTATATGTGGTTTATAGATTCAAAGGTTAAAGTTTTATTCACTAATCTCCATAAATTTGTTTGAGTTAGAGTGTAGTCTTTCCTGTTTTAGATAGAATGTAGTGAATTAGATATGCTTATTAACTGGTACTATGTTGTTATTTTTTTAAAGTTAAAAATTACTAACCTATTGAATTTAGTGATTAAGTTAATTTGACATGATATTATTTAGTGTTGTGGAGATTAAATTAAAAAGCGACCTAACGGTCACTTTTTAATTTGCTGCTGAACTAGTGGACTTAGTTATACTCGGTGGCGGAGTTACTATTGGAGCTGGAGTTGTTGCTTTAGTTATAGTACGAGGAGCAATTTGAGATGTTTTGTATTTGCATTTTTTTAATACATCGTTAATATAATCACAAATCATATAACTACCTTTATCAGTGTAAAACTCAACTTTACTGATGGTTAAATTCGCCTGATCTGGAGTTAAGTGATTTGAGGTTAATACATCTTGTCCAGGCATAGGATTACCTGCATTACTAGATTTTGAACCACCAACGTTTTCTTCGTGTTCAACGACGGTAACTTTATTACAGTTTTGGGTTAAGTTTGTAATAGTTGTTTGTGGCGTTATTTTGGTACCATTACACACAAAATTGGATGGTGCAAGATAAAGCGCAGAATTAAAATCAAGTGTTGTCATAGCAAATGCGGAGAATGAACTACAGCTAAGCAATGCAATTAAGGTTTTTTTCATTGAGTTGATCCTTCTTTAAAATATTAGATAAATTACCAAGTGTAATATACACCTGATTGAATTTCAATTGGTTGATAGTTATTATTAGTAACGCCAATTGCATTTTGAGCATACCATTGTTGTGCATAAACACCAAAAATATACAGACCTCGAACTTGTGGAATTGGGTAATTAAGTACTAGATCCATCTCTTGTAAACCGTTACTAGTTACGTTATTATTGGCAACATAAATGTAATTGGGTTGGAAAATCAAGTTCTGTCCCCAGCCGCCAAGTGCAAACTGTCCTGCTAATTTATACATATTACCTGCTTGACCTGTAGTTACCTGATTGTACGACCAAGCTTCTGAGTACATCGGGTCAACTTGTAATGACTGGGTATATGGAGATACTAGTGCACCGCCGCTAGAAGAACCACTTGGTCCCCACATAGTATTAGCACTGGCATTCAATGAGAATAAACCATAAGTCATACCTGCTTTAATCCCAGCCGCATAACTTTGGATATTTCCAGCATATTGTGCATTTGAGGATTGAGACATTGCATTATTTGCTTGAAACCATTGTTGATCACTAGCAAACTGCGCGGATAAATTGAATGACAAACTTTTATTAACAGGAATAGTTAACCCAGTGTCACCATATAATAATGTACCATAATTATCAAATTGATAACCCCACATCCGTAAATTATAATTATTGTCAGTACTGGCATAATTAGCGCCGACCGATACAGTTCCATTTGAGTTGTTATTATAACCTGGATTCATTGATAACCAACTATAATTGGTGTTACCTGTGAAACCTTGTTGTGCACCAAATTGCGTGCCGTTAAAAGCCAGAGCGGAGAGTAACCAGCCACTACCAGCATATACGTTAACCCCAATCCCTTGGTACGTTGTTGGCACAGTTAACATATTGGTATATGCATTTCCAGCTAACCACGGACTATTATCAAAGGCAACATAGCCCAAATCAACATTGACAATATTTCCATATTGATACTCTAAGAATGCTTCTGGAAGAGTATAGGACGTGAAAGTTGGAATGTAACCAGACGAGTATCTACTATAATAAGTAGTAGGGTTAATATCATTATTTAATTGACCAATTGGATTCATTGCTGAGAATACTCCACCGATTGAGAAGCCACCAAGTTGACCAGTTTGTCCAAAAATATTTGCACCATAAGATTTACCAGATGAAGCGTATGTTCCATCCCATTGGTTATAAGTGGCACCAGCATAGACATTATAAGTACCACCAGCGAAAAGCTTTTCCCAATTATTTTGTGCTGCAATTTGGCTTTCAGTTAAAATTAAAGTTCCACCACCTGACATCATCCAACCGTAGGGATTTTGGGCATAGTTGTAACGTCCAATTGTGCCAGCATTTGGATAGACTGGCGCAGTCTCAGCCACAATAGGTGCCGATTCTTTTTGTGTGTTAAGTGGCGTCGATTCAGCATTATCCGCAAATGCGCTATATGAGCTGATTGCCGATAATAAAATGTAGACTAATTTTTTCATATGAACTCCTTCAGATTAATAAAAGTATGCTTTAATGATGACTCGTTGTGGCTGTTGATGGTTTCGCTTCATCATTAATTGAATCTTTTAGGGTAAACCATAATGCAGCAGAAATGGCAAGGGTTGCACCACAGATCATGAAAATAACATTTTTATTCTCAATAATACTAACAGCTTGACCAACTCCTAGACTGGCAACCAATTGCGGCAATACTACGGCTAAATTAAATAATCCCATGTAGAGACCAATTTTATTGCTACCCACTTTTTGTGTCATAATTGCAAAAGGTAAACTAATTGTTGATGCCCAACCAATTCCAATGAAAGCCATGATTACATAAATCATCATTGGTGACATACCAAATGGAATTAAGGCAAAATAACTAATAGCCATACTAGCGATGCATAGTGCATGAGTGCGCGCGCGACCAATTTTACGGGTTAATGGTTCTAGGATTGCAACAGGTAACAACGCGCCAGTTACATTTAAAATTAGGAATGAAATTGATACAACTTGTCCCATTTTTAAGGCGTTTAAATCAGGCATTTTAAATTGAACATATGCAAACATGTAAACAAACATGGTTTGAATACCAATCCAAGTAAATGAATGAGCCGCTAAAACTTTTTTAAAGCCAATAATACCTGCTTCTTCTTTAGATTTACCAGCTTCTTTTTGCATTAAAGTATAAATAATAAAGAAGATAGTGATTAATAAACACGCAATTTCAGGGTAGTAATTAGTACTTTGAATTCCTGCTAGACGTTTTACCACACCATACACTGAATAAATTAAAAAGCCCCAAAGTGGTTGAATATCCATCATGATTTTTTTAAATGAAGTTTTTTCATGTAGTTTAGCTAAGGTTGCAACTTCTTTTTTAAGTTCACGTGGTTCTTGAATAAATAGAATTGGGAAAATCGATAACACCAGAACTAAACCAACACCGACATAAATTAACACATAGTTATCTAGCCAAGCGCCAATTACATAGGCGGCAACCCCAAAAAGTCCAGAAACTGTTTGCATCCAGGTATAACCTTTGGTACGTTCAGCACCCTCAGGTGTAACATCCGCAATAATTGAACGAGTTGGATTGAAGCCGACATTGATTGATAAATCAAGGAGCAGGGCAACGGTGATTGCTACACCAAGAATACCATGTAAGCCCAGTGCAGCTGAAATTACATCTAAATTAGGCAACGCCAGTAACATTAAGGAACATAAAATCCCGCCAACAATAATGAATGGACGGCGGCGACCGTGCCACAACCAAACATTATCACTAACCAAACCAATAATTACTTGTCCTAAAATCCCCGCGATTGGACCTGCTGCCCAAACTAGACCAATTTCATCAATTTTAAGATTGTATTTGGTACTTAAGATCCAACTGAGTGCTGAAATTTGAATACATAGCGCAAAGCCCATTGCCGTGGATGGTAAGCCAAGTACAATATAAAAGAAGTTACTGAGTTTTTTTTGCATAGAGGTCAGCATTATTTTCTCCTGAAAAGATTAAAAATGAAGCCTTGTAATTATACAAGGCTTGTAGTTAACAATAAAATTAGCAGCTAAATCCAGCTGTGCTTGGAACAGATCCAGTATAAGGAACGAAATACATTACTGATTGTGCTGGAACAATTAGATTACTTAATCCACCATTACTAACTTTAACAATCTGGTGCGACATCAAATCAATGTAACATTGATTAGTTAATGTAGTACTGCTATCACTTGCACTATAAATGCTGGTTGATTTATTTACAATAAAGAAGTAATTAGAGCCACGAGTTAATGCTGCTACGTTATCAGCATCTGTAGCATTAATATTAGCCCAAGTCATGGTTTGGCCAAGTGCTTGATTATGGAAGTAAACTCCTGCCAGAACTTCATTTTCGTTCCAATATGACACGCTACCATTTGCGTATTCTTTAGTAGGAGTCCCACCGCCAGGAGGGATACCAACTCCAGCTTGAGCTTGTAAATCGGCATAAATAAAGGGTGTACCTGGTTCCATTGCTAGAATTACACCATAAGCTAGCGGTGCATTATAGTAGCTCATTGTAAATTCATTACTTCCGCTCCATGGACACATCGCACGGCTATTAATACTATCGGGTACCGTATCTTGATCCATTACTAAATTAATTGCATTTGTTCCAGCAAGAGAACCATTAGATGATGAAGTATAAGCATCACTGCTACTAATCATTCCTTTGTTTCCATTTGCAGTACTTAATGAAGCTTGTAAGTTTCCTCCTGGACTAAATGCGCTAACTAAACCAGCTAACAGTGGGAAATTCAACATTTTCATGGTATTGTTGGAAGCATTATTACCTGATGCAGTTTTGATAGCCGTATAACTATCATATGCGCTGGCAGAACTATTTGGGTACTCACCAAAGAAAATGTTGCTGGATTTATTATAGCTCGAAGTATCGCTAAATAATTGATTCCAGAAAGTGGTACTTTGTCCACTAATGTCATCAATCCGGAAACCGTCAACGTTAAACCCTGTCGTCGCACTAGCGGCCGAGCTCATGCTTCCACTCTTGTTGTTATAGCCTAATAACCATGCAGCATAACCATCAAATATGGATTGTGTATTACATGACGCACCGCTGCCGCCAGTACTTGGATTGACCCAGCTTGAAGAGTTTGAACCCGCTGGTAATCCAGAGTAGCCAGCATTAGTATCAGCAAAATCAGGTCCCCACATTGAGGTGTTGTTGCCTGGATTAGTTCCAGTCATGACAGTACCTGAGTTTGCAGCACATGTTGATGTTCCACCCCAAATGTTGTTAAATGGAATGTAGCCAGAGACACTAGTTTGTGGCCAATAGAATGATGATGGATTACTTGAAGAGCCAGTATAATAGTTAGTGGCATTACCTGGAGAACTTTGTGCACCAGGGGCTGCAAATTGATGGATTGCAACGTCAACAATTACCTGTAAACCAATTGCATGTGCGTTAGTTACTAGTGTTGCTAAGTCACTTGCTGAACCGAAATTCAGTGGGTTAGTTTCTTCATTGCCAATTTGACCAAAATTCATTGGTTGATATGCGCCGTACCAAGCAGGAATATCTGTGCCATTATAATTAACGGCAGCACTATATTGTGGTGGAGATATCCAAATTGTAGTATAACCGATGTTATAGTAGTTCTGTAGATCTGCTTGAGTGATATTGGCATATGGTGTATTAAATAACTCTAAAATAACGTCAGTTTTACCATATCCAGTTGCTGTTGCGGCAATACCAGTTGGGAATGTCATACCATAAGCGCCGTTACCTAATGTGTATCCTTTACCGTTCTGTAAAGAATTGGTTCCAGTGCAAAAAGTTGCGTTAATTTCGCCCTGAGTTATATTGACTGATTCATAATTCGCGCTATTGCTCCATGTGCAATTATTGTCTTGGCAAATCGCGCTGCTTAATGAGCCAGCGGACATGCTATTAGTTGTCTTACCTTTTAGAGAGGAGTTAACAGGGGTTAAGGTTAAACTTAAGTTACTTGAATTAGTGCTGGGTTGATTGGAGTTATTGTTACCGTTATTACAAGCAATTATTGCCGAAGCAATTGCCGCGAGTAATACAAAATTTAAAGGTTTTTTCATTATATATTTTCTCTTCATTTAAAATAAGTCTTTAATAACCTAAATTATAACATTAAATCGATAGTTGTTAACGTATAAACACTGTTTTCAACCATGATTTATGACGTTTTTGAGTTTAATTGCTTGGTTTTATCAAATTGTGTCGGTTTTTTACTACAGCTGTCGTAGTTCGTTTTTAATTGTGGTACTATTTTTTTAAATAAATTTGTACTGCACATCTTGTTTGTAGATAACTTGAATTTAGCTTATTTTGCAAGGTTGAATTAAAAACATCTGTCAACAACGAAAGAAAACCATGAGGTCTTTAAAATTCGTGTGAATTTATTTATTTGATTGAGAACATTCAATAAATCTACTCGGTGTATAGAGCAAATTAAGTTGTTCATACTTAAAGTCGGTACTAAGCTCAAGATATTTGCCTTAAAATTTTAAGATGAGTGAGTTGACTAGGTTTAAATAAGCTACAATTAAGTCATGAGGGCGTTAAATTTGTGGAACGCTTAAGAACTTATAACTGGTTGGTTACATATTGACGATGGTTAATGTTAATTAATCTTTAAATCTAAGTTTGATTAAACTAGATTTTTTATGAATGGAATTTTAGTGGCTAATAATTATGCTGAATTATCTTTATCTGACAAAGATCAGGTTTTAAATTTACTTCAGGAAAATGGGCGTGCGTTAGAGTTTGCTAATCAGCAACTTCGCGCGGATAAAGAGCTGGTGTTGTGTGCCGTGCGCCAAAAAGGGCGGGCGTTGAAATTTGCTAGTCCTGAATTAAAAAATGATTTTGAGTGTGTTTTAGCGGCGGTTACGCAAAATGGCAAGGCTTTGGAATATGTGAGCGATAAATTAAAGTCAAATGTGGACATCGTGATTGCCGCCGTGAGTAACAATGGTAGTGCGTTAATTTTTGCAGCGGATGAATTACAATCTAATTCAAGCGTGGTTCTGGCTGCGGTTGCACAAAATGGTGGTGCATTGAAATTTGCCGCAGAGAATTTGCGTGGTGATTATGCGCTAGTTTTGGCAGCAGTTAAACTGAAAGGGCGTGCGCTAGAATTTAGTTCTAATGAGCTGCGTGCGGAAAAAGAAATTGTGTTGGCAGCAGTTAAAGAAAATGATTGGGCTTTTGCTCATGCCTGTGATGAATTACGTGCGGATAAAGATTTTGTGTTGCAAGTAGTTCGTTTGAAGGGGCGCGCTTTGGAATTTGCGAGTGACGAATTAAAAGCTGATCCTGAAGTTGTTTTAGCAGCGGCGATGGAATATGAATGGGCTTTTGATCATGCGGCGGTTGAATTAATTTCTAATCGCGATTTTATCTTAGCTGCGGTTAAGTTGCATGGTTTGGCGTTGGAATATGCGAGTGAAGATTTACGTTCAGACCGTGAAATTGTTTTAGCTGCAGTTAAGCAAAATGCTGAAGCTTTAGTTTATGCGAGTTCTGATTTACGCGCCGATCGCGAACTTAGGTTGAACGCAAAATTAGGTAATTGAATTTGAATTAGGTTGTGTTAAAACAAAAATTAATTGATGCTTGATTGTAAATTGTAACTACTCAACATGTTGTTATATTTTAATTATTTATGCTACTTGCTTATTCTTTATATTGAAATATATTCAATAGACTAAATTGGTTAATCTATAGGCTAAGTGGTTAGCATAAATTTATTACGGCATCAAAGTTGGAAGCTCTATTTGGAAAAAATTTAGATTTAAACAGGGATGATCTATTTTTTACCAAACTTATTAATTGTTTCCTCATGTCGTGAGTCAGCCTCGGTATGCTGATATTTCATGGTGGTTTCTAACATGCTGTGGCGTAAATTTTCTTTGACAATGCGAATATCGATACCCGCATCGACTTGATGAGTGGCAGAGGTATGACGCAGCCAATGGGTGGAGACTTTACTAATTACATAGGCGCTAGCTGGATCGATGGATTTAAGTTCATCGGCTAAATTATTGCAGGTGGTTTTAATTATTTTATAGAGCATCGAATCGCTAATCGCTTGTAGCCGCCCATATTTACTGAAAATTAGCGGTATTTCGGTTTCTAGTGGCGTTGGGTATTCGGCTAAACCAATAGCTTTACGATAACGCATGAGCGCACTAAGTAATTCATTTGGAACGGGTATTTCACCGTATTTATTACCTTTACCAATTACTTTGAGCCACCATTGACCGCGTTTATGGACAAAATCCGCCATGTGCGCTTGTGCGACCTCACTTCTACGACAACCAGTTAAATATAGTAGGCAAAATACCCATTTAACGCGTTCGGCTTCAAATTTGTTTTTGGGTGTGTCTTGTGGTAAATTCTCAATATAATCAGTTAAATAACTCCATTCACGCATGGTTAAAATCCGCTCAACATTAATCGAGGTTTTACTGCGTGCGCGAATCAGTCGAAATGGATTGCGTACCAAATAACCAGCATCAATTAAATATTGGTAGAGGCTGCCTAAAATCTGCAAGTTTAATTTAATACTTGATTTGGAAAGTCCCTTAACAAATGGTTTCCAGTCGGGATGTATCCGTGGTTTAGATGGTCCACACCAAAAATCACTGGGGCTAGGGCTAATTAAAAAATCTTCATAATTTTGAATAATTTCGCGGGTAACTTGCTTGAGATTTAAGTGTTGTTGCATTAGCCAAATCACAAAGCGCTCCGCGGTTTGACGATACGAAATAAAGGTATTGGGACTATTTCTAAATTCGAGCAACCAAGTGCGAATGGCATCAATATCGTTATCGGCGGTAATGCTGCTGGCTTGTTCATTCGGCTGGCTAATTGGTGCATCAATTTGTTTAACGATGTCATGGATAATAATTTGCTTCATAGTGCGATGATTCAATGCTGAATATAATTACAGTTATTGTACCATTTTTAGCTTGAGTTTAGCTCTTTGTCTTGTGCTTATAGTATAATAAGGCTTGCATAAAATGCTTAATCTATTTAAATTTGCTTTTTTAAATTAGATAATAAACAGCAAACACCTATTAAGAAGGAATTTTAAATGCGTGGAATGAAGATTTTAGCTGTGCTAACGGCTATTTTGAGTTTGACCGCTTGTGGAAGTAATCAAGCCCCAGTAGATAGTGCGAATAACCCCGATCAGTCAATCAAGACTACCGTAATGAATAACGTGGTCTATTTTCAATTTAATAATGCTGATGTGCCTGCAAATGCCGCCAAATTATTAACCATTAATGCGAGTTATTTAATTGCCCATCCAACCGCGTATGTACAAATTCAAGGTAATAGTTCTGAAGTTGGAACTACTCAACATAATCAAGAGTTGGCCTTGCAACGTGCGCAGAGCGTGCAACAATCCTTGCTTAAAGCAGGGGTTCCAGCTAAGCAACTTAGTGTTATTTCTTATGGCAATACTAAGCCAATTTTCCCAAATAATGACAAAGGCTTACAACCTAAAAATCAACGGGTGGATATAATTTATACCAGTACGGCGCCATATCAATATAAAGTGAATAAAATTCCAAGTATCGATAGCGCAACCATGTATTAATCAGCCTTAAGGCGCACCACCTAAAAGTAGGTGGTTTTTTTTGCTTGACAAGGTAGCTTGTACTGATGTATCATTACGTCATTACAGAATACAACCAATTGGGTTATGGCACTCAATAAAATTTGCTGAGGATTAAAGAATGAGTTTATTTAATGATTCGCGTTTAGACGCAAGCTTTGCCAAAATAACGCCGCTTGTGCGTCAATTGGCTTATGATAGTTTAACACCTATTTTAGCCTATAGTGCGATTGGTGGCGTTGGTTCGACAATGATGGAGTCGGCGTATGATGAAGGTTATGGAAAATTTTCTTTTATTGGAATTAATCCGTTAGCAACTTTGCGTGCGGTTGGCTGCCAAATTAAGATTGAGTATGCGGATGCTTTAGTTACGCATACTGGAGATCCCTATGCTTTGCTTCCTGAGTTTAGCGCAGGGCGCAAAATGTTTGGCTTTATTACCTACGATGGCGTGCGCGTGAAGGAACAGCTTCCGGATCGTCATCCAGCTAAGCCAGTACCTGATTTTTTTATGCGCTTATATAAAACCGTAATTTGTTTTGATCATCAAACCCAAAAGCTAATTGTTAGTCACGAGGGTAGCGAATGCGAAATTGAGCAAATAATTGAGCAGCTATTTACCATTAATAGTATGCCAGCTCTTGCGCAACATGCCAAAATTAATTTATTACCAGATGTCAGCGACGAAGAATACATGCAAAAAGTTATTCGGGCTAAAGAATATATTCGTCAAGGCGATATTTTTCAAGTAGTTTTATCGCGTACCTTTAGTGCTGAATCTGATCTTGCTCCGTTTGCTCTATATCGTGCGTTACGCAAACTTAATCCAACCCCATATTTATATTTATTTGAAGAAGCTGAATTTGCCGTAGCTGGTGCATCACCTGAATTATTGGTTGGTGTTAAAGATGGTGTAATTGAAACGGTGCCAATTGCAGGAACCTGTAAAAAAGGCGATGATATTAATCTACTCTTAGCTGATCCTAAAGAAACTGCTGAACATATTATGCTGGTTGATTTAGCTCGGAATGATGTGGGTGCAGTGGCTAAAGCTGGTACGGTGACAGTAACTAAATTCAAAAATGTTAAAAGTTATTCGCATGTCAGTCATATTGTGTCACATGTGGTGGGGCAACTTGATCCGCAGTTTAATCAATTTGATGTGGTTAAATCGGTACTTCCTGCAGGAACTTTATCGGGTGCACCTAAAATTCGTGCGATGCAAATTATCGATGAATTGGAAATGACACGCCGTGGTTTATATGGCGGTGCGGTATTGATGGTTGATGAAGCTGGCAGCTTAACCGCAGCGATTGCAATTCGGACCATGTTTATTCAAAATCAACAAATTGAACTGCGGGTTGGCGCTGGGATTGTTTATGATTCGGTACCAGAGAAAGAGGTTGAGGAAACCTATCTTAAAGCACGTGGCGGGATGGCAAGTATTGAATTAGCCGTTGGAGGTGGATTATGATTTTATTAATTGATAATTATGATAGTTTTACTTACAATCTGTACCAAAGCTTATTAATGGCTGGTGCAGATGTGCAAGTGGTACGGAATGATGCTTTAACGATTGCTGAAATTGAAGCCCTGCCGAACTTGACTGGAATTGTGTTATCACCTGGTCCGGGCCATCCAACTCAAGCTGGAATTTGCATTGAAGTTATTCGTCAATTAGGCGCGAAATTTCCCTTGCTTGGAGTTTGTCTCGGTCATCAAGCCATCGGTGCTGCCTTTGGTGGAACGGTTGATTTAGCCGATACCGTTATGCACGGTAAACCAAGTTTGATTTTTCATAACCGCGGTAAATTGTTTAAACAAGTTCATTTACCCTTTACGGCGGCGCGTTATCATTCGCTAGTGGTTAAGAAAAATGATTTTCCAGCCGTGCTTAAAATTGAAGCCGAGGATAGCGAAGGTAATATTATGGCACTAAGTCATCGCCAATATCCGATTTATGGACTGCAATTTCATCCTGAATCCATTTTGACTCCTGAGGGTCAACAAATCGTAACTAATTTTGTGGAAATCTGTCATGCTCGTTAAATGTATACAAAAATTAAGTCATCGTCAAAATCTTTCTCTTGAGGATAGTTATTTAGCCGCCAAAGCGCTACTGAGTGATGTCGATCCAGTTTTAGCTGGTTCTTTTTTAAGTTTACTCCATGCTAAAGGTGAAGTTGCCGATGAGTTATTGGGTTTTCACCGTGCGTTAACTGAAAGCGGACGGAGTCTAAATTTGGCTTATCCGTTTATTGATATTGTTGGTACTGGCGGTGATAAAGCTGGAACGCTAAATATATCAACCGGTGGTTCATTATTAACTGCCGCGTGTGGTGTGCCTGTAATTAAGCATGGTAATCGTGCAGTGTCATCGCAATGTGGTTCTGCCGACGTTTTAGCCGAATTAGGTTTTAATCTTAATTTAACTGATGCAGAAATTGCCGATTCAGTGGCTCAGCGTAATTTTGCGTTTTGCTTTGCACCGAATTTTTATCCAATTTTACGTAAATTAAATGACGTGCGTAAAAAATTAGCCACGCCAACAATTTTTAACCTAATGGGTCCACTTTTAAATCCAGCTGGACGTGAACACGTAATTTTGGGTGTCTATAAAGCCGAATATGTAGCGGTAATTGCCGAAGCTTTATTTCGCCTTGGTACGACTAAATCTTTGGTGTTTCATGGCAACGGCTTAGATGAATTAAGTTGCTTGGATACTTTGCAGGCTAAATTAGTTACTCGTGATTCAATTAGTGATATTACGCTAGATTTGCGTGAATTAAATTTATCGCAAGCTGAATTAAGTGATTTAGCCGGTGGTGATCGGATGTATAACGCACAAATGTTAATTCGAACTCTAAATGGACAAACCACGGGAATTAGTGATAGTTTGGCATTAAATGCGGGTGCGGCGTTATTTGTGTATGGTAAAGCTGCGAGTATAAAAGAAGGTGTGGCATTAGCTAAAGCACGTTTAGCCGCGGGTAATATTATTCCATTGAATAAGTTACAGCAAATTGTCGCGCGTAAATACCAAGCACCACAAAAACGTAAAAGTATGCGCGCATCGCTACTTAGCAAACAATTTGCGGTAATTAGTGAAATTAAACGTGCATCGCCATCGGCTGGGCATATTGCTGAGATTGGTGATCCATTAGAACGAGCTAAACTTTATGTTGAATTGGGCGCAGCGGCAATTTCAGTTTTAACCGATGCAGGCTTTAATGGCTCCATGGCGGATTTACGCCGTGTAACCGATGGATTGAAAGATTGTCCAATTCCTGTACTCTGTAAAGATTTTATGTTAACTCCACCACAAATTGCCGAAGCGGCAGCAAATGGTGCGGATGTCATTTTATTAATTGTACATGTGCTTAAAGAAAAAACGCTTGAAATGGCGAAATTGGCTCATGCCTTTGGTCTAGAAGTTTTGGTTGAAGTACATAACCCGAATGAATTAGAAATTGCCTTACAAGCAAATGCCGATGTAATTGGGGTTAATCAACGAGACCTAAATGATTTCACCATGCACCCCGATCAATTTGCTGAATTAATTAAATTAATCCCTACTGGAGTAGTTAAGGTTGCTGAGTCGGGTTTAAAAACTCGTGAGCAAGCTTTAGCTGCAATTGAACTTGGTTATGATGGGGTGTTAGTTGGTGAAGCGTTATCGCGCTTGGCAAATCCCGCTGAGTTTTTTGGAGCTTAATTGATATGACGTCAATGCAAAGAAAAGTTATTTATAAAATAACATATCCAAATGGTAAAATTTATATTGGTCAAGATGTTACTGATGATATTAACTATTATGGTTCTCCTAATAAAAGACAGCTAGAAGAAGATTTTCCAATAGAGACACGTAAAAGTTTTACAATCACTAAGGATATTCTTTGGGAAATTATTGAACAACCAGGGAATAGTGACATCATAAATAAAAAAGAGATGGAGTTTATTGCATTGTACGAATCCAATAATCCTCTCAATGGGTATAATTTGCGACCAAAGTATAAGATAAATTAGTTATGGCGTTTAAAATGTTAATTAAGATGTGTGGAATTATCGTCTAACATAACTCTATTTTACAAAAAGGTGGTTTAGATGAACAAATATCAAACTGGAATTATCGAAGATAAAACATCATCAGCAATGTTTATGCTATTTAAGCTTGTGGATGGCAACAAATTATCTACGACGCTAACAGAACTTAGTCAAGTTGTGGATGGAAGTAGTGCTGTAGTTGGCTTTGGGAATAAATTAATGCAATATTTTCCTCAGGTTGACATCTATCAAACGCATAAATTTAATTCCACGCTGATGAGTGATGAAGCTGGATGTGATTTGGCAATTTGGTTAAAAAATGAAGATAAAGGTAAATTATTTCACCAGGCCACTAAACTAAAAAAATTGTTAGCGACTTCATTTAGATTACAGAAAACTGTGTCAGCATATGCCTATCGTGAAAAATTTGATTTATCGGATTTTGAAGATGGGATTGAAAATCCGCAAGGTGAAGAAAT
>JAIETT010000096.1 GCA_019744945.1 Burkholderiales bacterium | reverse complement strand
TAATTGCGTTAACCAAATTTCCATTGGATCATGTTCAACGAGACCTGGTGCGGGGAAAATTTGTGTGAATTCTAATTGTTTACTACTACAAATATTACCATCATGATCAAATAAAATGGATCGTGAACTAGTTGTACCTTGATCTAAGGCTAAAACGTATTGTTTCATAGTTATGCTCGCTTTGCTAAAGTTAAATCAAATATCCACGCACCCAGTGGTGCACCAATTAAAGAACCAAAAACTGGCGCAGCCCAGATCCATGAGCCATCAGTTAAACCGTTATTTTTAAAGCCCATGATGGCAGTAAATAAGCGCGGGCTAAAATCACGCGCTGGATTCATGGCATAACCATGCATGGCTCCAAAAGACATGCCGATGCCGACAATTAAGGCTGAGACCGCAAATGGTGCGAGATAACCAGCTTTGTCATTGACAAAATTTTCAACAATTGCCAAAATACCAAACATTAAGATGCAACTGGCAATAATTTCAGCCATAAATCCAGGCATGAAGTTGTTGGTAATGGCTGGAAAAGTTGTGAAAATTCCTGCGCTATGGGTTAGTTGTGGGTCAACTTGCTGAAATTTAGCCTGATAGAAAAAGTAAACAATAGCTGCTCCAAGAAAACCGCCAAGCATTTGTGCACTAATAAATAACGGGGCTTTGCGTAGTGGAAAGCGTTTAGTTAAAATTAAAGCTAAGGTCACGGCTGGATTTAAATGTGCGCCTGTGATGCGGTTACTGACTAAAATACCGAGGAAAACTCCAAGCCCCCAACCAAAGGTAATGTTGGTATAGCCGCCGAGATTAAATAAGCTAACCATGGCATTAACGCCATTGCCAAAAAGAAGAATAAACATTGTGCCAAACATTTCCGCCATAAATTCTTGATATTTTGTATGCTGCATAAAATGAGCTCTTTATTAAATTGAACAAATAAAAGATTGATTATACCAACTTTTTGTTGCTTTATTTACCATGCAGTGCAACTATACTTTAGCCTTAGTTCGGTGATGTTGAAAATAAATTACGTGTTTTAATATTATAAAACAACGTGTTAGTGGATTTAATTTAAGCTGATTCGCTCTTGGAAATTAGATAAAAAAAAGTCAAAACTCTTGCGTAAACTATTGTTGTATGTTATAATCTTTACAATTATAATTTAATTATTTTGCTTACATTTGATGGGATAAATTATGGGTTTAATTAGGTTTATACAAACGTTGTGCTACAAAGGTATATTTTTACCGTTGAGCACGGTTATGTCTCCATTACATCAAGCGCTGTTTTTATCTACGAGTAATCATAATTTCATTTCAAATTCTCCCATCTCTGGGCGAATGTTCCATCTAAACTTAACTAATTCCGCCAATTAGTTAAAGACATAATGGCAAAGAGCGTAGCTCTTCCATTTAGACTGCGTCCACACTCTGTCGAGTTAATTTAGCTCAAAAATTACAATTACATAAAATTTAGTTCAATATTCTGATTATGGAGAATAATATTATGCCTCAAAATTTACATTTTGATACCTTACAAATTCATGCAGGACAAGAATCTGATCCAACTACTGGATCACGGGCAGTTCCGATTTATCAAACTACGGCGTATACCTTTAAAAATACCGAACATGCGGCAGATTTATTTGCCTTAAAGGAATTTGGTAATATTTATACGCGGATTATGAATCCAACTACCGATGTTTTTGAAAAACGCATTGCTGCGTTAGAGGGAGGCGTGGCTGCATTAGCGGTTGCCTCAGGTTCGGCGGCGATAACTTATGCGATCATGAATTTAGCTGGGGTTGGTGATGAAATTATTTCATCGGGTAGTTTATATGGCGGAACCTTTAATTTGTTTGCGAATACCTTGCCTAAATACGGTATTAATACCAAATTTATTGATGCGAATAATCCTATTAATTTTGCTGATGCAATTACGCCTAAAACTAAAGCTTTTTTCATTGAGACTATTGGTAATCCAAGTGCCTGTGTCATTGATATTGCTGCAGTAGCGGCTATTGCCAAACAACATGGTATTCCTTTGATTGTCGATAATACGTTTGCAACCCCATATTTATGTCGTCCAATTGAACATGGTGCTAATATTGTGGTGCACTCGGCAACTAAATTTATTGGTGGGCATGGTACGTCAATTGGTGGGGTAATTGTTGATGGTGGTAATTTTGATTGGGCGGCAAGTGGAAGGTTTTCAGAATTTACCACACCCGATAAAAGCTACAATGGTTTAGTCTATAGTGAAGCTTTTGGTAACTTGGCTTATATCATTAAAGCGCGGGTGCAATTACTTCGTGATACTGGGGCTTGTTTGAGCCCGTTTAATTCATTTATGTTTATCCAAGGTTTAGAAACGTTATCTTTACGCGTGCAACGCCATGTCGAAAATGCACAGACCATTGCTGAGTATTTAGAAAAACATCCACAAGTTAGTTGGGTAAATTATCCAGGCTTGAGCTCAAATCATTATCATGAATTGGGTAAAAAATATTTGCCAAAGGGCTGTGGTTCAATTTTTACCTTTGGAATTAAAGGTGGACCTGAAGCGGCGCAAGAATTTGTACATAGTTTGAAGCTATTTTCATTATTGGCGAATGTTGCTGATGCGAAATCATTGATTATTCATCCTTCAAGCACGACGCATGCACAATTAAGCCAAGAACAGCAAATTTTAGCTGGTGTGGATAGTGATTTATTGCGGCTTTCGATTGGGATTGAAGATGTCCGCGATTTAATTAAAGATTTGGACCAGGCTTTTCACTCAGCTGCAAGTTTGAGTAACTAAAAATAGATTTAACAGAAAAATAATAGCACTTGCCGATGGGGGACTTTATGGCATCATTTATGAGATTTCCAGAAAAAGATAATTGTGGCGTTGGGGTTATTGCCAATAAATATGGTGTTCCGCAGCATGATATTTTAATTAAAGGTATTTCGGCGTTAATTAAACTTTCGCATCGGGGCGCGATTCAATCGGATGGGCGCACTGGCGATGGTTGTGGGCTGTTATTGCAAATTCCCGATGAATATTTTCGCACCTTAATGGTTGAAGAAGACGAGTTTCAATTAGCTAATTGTTATGCGGCGGGAAATATTTTCTTCTCACTCGAGCATATCAGTATTTCTGAACAACGTTCAATTATCAGTGCGGAATGTGCTAAATTGGGTTTTACGAGTATTTTCTTTCGCCGCGTACCAATTAATGTTTCGGTGTTAGGGCGGATTGCCAAAAACAGCTTACCAATTATTGAACAATTATTTGTGAATTGTCCCGATGGAATTAAGGTTGATGATTTTGAGTTATGTCTATATGCTTTACGTAAAAATATCGAACAACGCTTGATTAATAATCCAGATTTTTTCATCTGTAGTTTGTCTAGTCGTACCATGATTTATAAAGCCTTGTGCTTACCGCGGATTTTGAAAGAATTTTATCTTGATTTGGCGGATCCACTGTTTAAAACCAGCATTTGCGTGTTCCATCAACGTTTTTCAACGAATACGCAACCCAGTTGGCGTTTAGCGCAACCCTTTCGTTACGTGGCGCATAATGGTGAAATTAATACCGTTTCGGCAAATCGCTTATGGGCCAAAGATCACGGGATTAAATTGTTGCCGCAAGCCATTCAAGATAAATTATCCTTGGTGACCAGCTTAGTAAGTGAAAGTGGCTCCGATTCATTTAGTTTAGATAATATGCTGGAAATGCTTTTGATGGCTGGGGTTAATTATAAGCAAGCTTTGCGGGCTTTAATTCCACCGTATTGGCAAAATAATAATAAACTCAGTGAAAATATTCGTGCGTGGTATGAAATGGTCAGCATCGGCTATGAGCCATGGGATGGTCCAGCTGGGATTGTTTTTACCAATGGTTTGCAGGTGATGTCGTGCTTGGATCGCAATGGTTTACGTCCACTGCGTTATTCAATTACCCAAGATGGTACGGTAATTATTGCCTCAGAAACAGGAATTGTCGATTATCCCGATGAGGACTTTATTGTCAAAGGTCGTCTGGGTGCGGGTGAAATGATTGTTATTGATACGCAAGCTAAAATGGTGCTCTTTGATAAAGCAATTTACCGCCAATTTGATCTAAATGTCTTGAAAAATGATCAATATACTCGACCAAAAATGAGCGAAATTGTCAGCGAAATGTCACCGTTAACGGAAGATTTAAGCACCTACAAAAAACTCTTTATGGTGACAAATGAAGAATTAGAGCAAGTTATTCGTGTGGCGGCGCTTGAGGGTATGGAACCAACTATGTCGATGGGTGATGATGCGGCAATTGCAGTCTTGAATCAATCAAGTCGCTTATTATCCGATTATTTCCGGCAAAGTTTTGCGCAAGTTACCAATCCAGCCATTGACTCAATTCGTGAAAAATATGTAATGTCCTTAGATACTTATTTGGGTGATAAAACTAATTTGGTAACACCAGCGGTAATTAATGGCTATAAATTGAAATCTCCACTTTTAACGCCTGAATTATTTAACTATGTGGTGAGTGAAGCTGCCGAGTGGAAAAAAGTTGCGCAACTAGAATTATCTTTTGACCCACAACAAGAAACGCTGGAGTTGGCGATTGAACGTTTGGTTAATTCGGCGAGTGAACTGGTTAGTTCGGGAGTTAATTTCTTAGTGCTGTCAGATCGTAATCTTAGCGTTAATTTGGTGGTTATTCATGCCGCAATGTTGGTTGGTGCGATTCATAATCAATTAATTCGTCAACAATTGCGTAATCAAGTTGATTTAATTGTTGAAACCGCAACCGCCCGTGATCCACATCATTTCTGTGTCTTGCTGGGTTTTGGTGCGAGTGCGATTTATCCATACTTTAGCTATCATTTAATCAATGAAATTGCTAATCAAGTTCATTCGAAGAAAACGCTAGCACAATTAATCACTAATTACAGTGCGGCAATTAACAAAGGAATTCTTAAAATCATGTCCAAAATGGGAATTTCGACGGTATCTTCTTACCGTGGTTCGCATTTATTTGAAGCCTTGGGCATTGATGCCAGTGTTAGCGCGAAATGTTTTGGCGATGCAGTCTCACGGATTGGTGGTTCAACCTTTGCCGATTTTCAAGCCGATTTAGAACGCGCCCATCATAAGGCGTGGAATAAAGGTGAATTAGTTGAAATGGGTGGCAACATCAAATATTCTTATTTTGGTGAATACCATGCGTTTAATCCTGATGTAGTTAAAAAATTGCAAATTGCGGTACGGAGTGGTAATTTAGCTGATTATTATGCTTTTGCCAATGAGGTAAATAATCGCCCAGCCATGACTTTACGCGATTTATTGCAAGTTAAATTGAATCCTGAGAATTTAAACGATGAAACTTTAGCCTATCGCGTGGCTAGCACGCAAGAAATTTGCACACGCTTTGATACGGCGGCAATGTCAATTGGTGCACTTAGCGCCGAAGCTCATCAAGCCCTAGCGATTGCAATGAATACGCTGGGTGGTAAATCAAATTCTGGTGAGGGTGGTGAGGATTCAGAGCGTTTTGGAACTAATCGTAATTCTAAGATTAAACAAATTGCCTCGGGACGCTTTGGGGTTACGCCTGAGTATTTGATGAGTGCCGAAATTATTCAGATCAAGATTGCTCAAGGGGCTAAACCTGGTGAAGGTGGTCAATTACCTGGCGATAAAGTTAGCGTTGAAATCGCTAAATTACGCCATGCCACGCCTGGGGTTACTTTAATTTCGCCACCGCCACATCACGATGTTTATTCGATTGAAGATTTGGCACAGTTGATTTTTGACTTAAAACAAGTTAATCCAGGGGCGCTAATTTCAGTTAAATTAGTTTCTGAGCCTGGAATTGGTGTAATTGCCTGTGGTGTGGTGAAAGCCCATGCCGATTTAATTACCATTTCGGGTTATGATGGTGGAACTGGTGCTGCGCCAATTACCTCGGTGAAAAATGTAGGTAGTCCATGGGAACTTGGTTTGGCAGAAACTCATGCGGCATTAGTTGAAAATAACTTACGCCATAAAATTCGCTTACAAGTGGATGGCGGACTTAAAACTGGACTAGATGTTATTAAAGCCGCGATTATGGGCGCGGAAACCTTTGGTTTTGGTACTGCACCGATGATTGCACTAGGTTGTAAATATCTGCGAATTTGCCATTTGAATAATTGCGCCACGGGAATTGCCACCCAAAATGAAACTTTACGCAAAGAGCATTTTATTGGTCTGCCTGAAATGGTAATTAATTACTTCAAAGGGGTTGCACACGAAGTTCAACAATTGTTGATTCAATTGGGCGTGAACAGTTTGCTGGAATTAATTGGACGCAATGATTTACTTGAGCAAGTTGGTGGTTTATCACGCAAAAAGATTGATTTATCGCAAATTTTAGCCATGGCTGGAGTTAGTTCAAATTATCCACGTTATTACAGTGAAGCCAATATTAGCCATGATCGTGGGGTGTTAAATCAACGGATTTATGCCGATTGCATGGAAGCGGTGTATAACCTTGAAGAATTAAGCAAAAACTATACCATTTATAATACCGATCGTTCAGTAGGTGCGACCTTAGCTGGTGAAATTGCCAAAAATTATGGCGCAACTGGTTTAGAACACCCGATTAGCCTTCATTTCAAAGGCGTTGCTGGTCAATCATTTGGCGTTTGGGCGGTAAAAGGCATGGAGCTGTATTTGAATGGTGAAGCCAATGATTATGTTGCCAAAGGCTTAGCTGGTGGAAAAATTGTCATTAAACATAATAACAATAACATTAGTGGTCTAGTTACGGTCATGGGTAATACCTGTTTATATGGTGCAACCAGCGGTAAATTATTTGCCAATGGTGGTGCTGGTGATCGTTTTGCGGCGCGTAATTCAGGCGTGGTTGCCGTAGTTGAGGGCTTAGCTAGTAATGGCTGTGAATATATGACTGGCGGTGCGGTAGCGGTGTTAGGTAGTATTGATCAGAATTTTGGTGCTGGAATGACTGGTGGGGTGTGTTATGTTTGGGATACGCAAAGCAAAGTTTATGATAATTTAAATCATGATTTTGTTGAAGCTTGTTATTTAGATGAGTTTAAAGATACCTATGCCGTGCATTTAGAATATTTGAATAATCTAATTCAAAGTCATTATAAAGAAACTCACTCGGCTAAAGCCGCGCAGTTCTTAGCCGATTTTGAAAGCAATGCCCGCAACTTGGTAATTATTAAACCTAAAGCCATTTCGGAAGCTAATCTTGTTAACTATTTACAACACTAGGCAGATTTAATGAAAAAAGATACTAATAAATTTATGAAACATCCACGCGTCGAAGCTCCTAAAATTAAGCTTAACGAGCGCAAAACTAAATTCATTGAGATATATAACGCATATGACAAGCACGAGGCTGAACAACAGGCCGAACGTTGTTTAGAATGTGGCAATCCGTATTGCCAATGGAAATGTCCGGTGCATAACTATATTCCGAATTGGCTTAAATTAGCCCAAGAGGGACGTATTATTGAAGCGGCCGAATTATCGCATCAAACCAATAGTTTCCCTGAAGTTTGTGGGCGCGTGTGTCCGCAAGAGCGTTTATGTGAGGGGAGTTGTACTTTAGATGATGGTTTTGGCGCAGTCTCAATTGGTAATGTCGAAAAATACATTAGCGATGAAGCTTTTAAACAAGGCTGGAGTGTAACTTACCCTGTTCTAGCAGCTGATGCCAAACAGGTGGCGATTATTGGTGCTGGCCCTGCGGGCTTGGCGTGTGCCGATATTTTGGCGCGCAATGGCATTAAATCCAGTGTCTTTGAGCGTCAAGCGCAAATTGGTGGCTTAATGACTTATGGGATTCCAGCCTTTAAGCTCGAAAAAGATATTATTAGTCGTCGGCGTGCACAATTTGAGCAAGCTGGAGTTGAGTTTCATCTGAATGTTAGCTTAGGTAAGGATGTGCATTTAAAAGACTTGCTGGCTAAATATGATGCGATTTTTATTGCAACTGGAACTTATCAGACGGTCAAAGAAGCTTCAATTGGAGTTAGCTCAAATGGCGTTTTAGAGGCAATTGATTATTTAACTGAAGTTAACACTCATGTCGTTGAGGGTGGCGAATTAGCTTGCTTGGCACAAATTAAAGATAAAACGGTAGTAGTCTTGGGTGGTGGTGATACTACCATGGATTGTATTCGTACCTCAATTCGCTTAGGGGCTAAACAGGTAACTGGAATTTATCGTCGCGCCGAAGATGATTTACCAGGTTCAAAACGTGAATTTAAAAATTCGCTGGAAGAGGGCAGTTTATTTGAATTTAATGCGCAACCAATTGGTCTAATTTTTGCTGGTGAGCAAGTTTGTGGCGTTAAGTGTGTCCGTACCCGCAATGTGCAAAATCCCGATGGGCGAACTAGTCTTGAACACATCGTGGGCAGTGAATTCAAAGTTGATGCGGATGTGGTAATTACCGCATTTGGCTTTAAACCTGAGGCTTTACCGTGGATTGATGAACAGGGCGTTGAATTAGATAACCATGGACGGATTAAAGTTCAAGCACATTGCCAACAAACCGCCAATCCAAAAATCTTTGCGGGTGGCGATATTGTCCGTGGAGCTAGTTTGGTAGTGCATGCGATTGCCGATGGAATGCAAGCAGGATTGCAAATTAAAGCGTTTTTGGATTAAATTAGGTAAGTTAAATTTTTAAGGTGGACTATGGATTATTCGATATTTGTTAATTCATTATGGGTAGCGCTTTCAGCAATGTTAGTGTTATTAATGAATTTTGGTTTAGCATTTTTCTATACTGGATTGGTGTCAGGACGCAATGCACTCAATACCATCAAGATGAGCATTATCACGCTTGGAATTGTGCCGATTGTCTGGTGGGCATTAGGTTATTCGTTGGTGTTTTCAGGAACGAATCAGTTTATTGGCACGCCACAATTGAGTTTTCTGCAGGCGATTGGCGTGGATGATGTCGTTAGTGGTACCAAAGTGCTAACCTTAGCTTTTATTTGTTTTCAAGCCATGTTTGCGAGTATTGCACCTGCAATTATTTCAGGTTCTGGCGTGGAGCGGATGAAGTTTCGCGCCTATATGATTTTTATTGTACTTTGGGTGTTATTGGTTTATTGTACTTTGGCACACACCTTTTGGAATAGTAATGGCTGGGCATTGAGTTATGGTGCTTTTGACTTTGCTGGTGGAGTAGTAGTGCATGTAAGCGCTGGATTCTCAGGACTGGCTTTGGCAATGGTCTTAAAACCACGCAAATCGGGTGAAAATAGTCAAGGCAAACATAATTTACCTTTAATGGTCTTAGGTTGTGGATTACTGTGGTTTGGTTGGTTTGGCTTTAATGCTGGTTCAGCTTTAGAAATTTCACCGCTAGCGATTCAAGCGCTCGCTAATACGATGTTTGCACCAGCTGCAGCCATGGTGGTTTGGGTGCTATGTGATTATATTAGTGGTCGTGATCGTACGGTTACGGGGATTTGTAATGCCATAATTATCGGTTTGGTTGCAATTACACCCTCGGCGGGTTATGTGAGTATTGCCTCAGCGGTAGCAATTGGTGGAATTGCCTCATTACTTTCATTTATTATCACGATTTTTTATAATCGGGTTAAACATAAGGTTGATGATTCGCTCGATGTGTTTACTTGTCATGGTTTACCAGGTTTAATTGGTGGAATTTTAGTTGGGGTGTTTGCCTCACATGAAATTAATCCAGCTATTCCGAATGGAGCGATTTTTGGTAATTGGCAATTACTGGTTAAACAAAGTTTTGTAACCATTGCTGCGGCGTTGTTTAGTTTTGCTGCGACCTATCTAATTTTGCAAATTTTACGCAAGACGATTGGAATTCGGGTTACTGAAGAGCATGAATTAGGTGGCTTGGATTTGTCTGAACATGGCGAAAAAGCCTACAATAATAATTAAGTGAGTTGCTATGCCTGTTAAAATTCCGAATAATTTACCTGCCGCTAATATTTTAAGTGCGGAAAATATTTTTGTGATGACCGAAGAACGAGCGGCACATCAAGATATTCGCCCGCTAAAAATTGCGATTCTGAATTTAATGCCAAATAAAATAGTTACTGAAACGCAAATTTTACGGCTACTAGGTAATTCACCTCTACAAATTGAAATGGTGTTTTTACATACTTCAAGCTATGAGTCGCGCAATGTGGCTAGTGAACATTTAGCTAATTTTTATACCACTTTTGCAGCAGTTAAAGAGCAGCAGTTTGACGGGTTAATTATTACGGGAGCTCCAGTTGAGCAACTTGAATTTAGCGCGGTGGAATATTGGTCGGAGCTCTGTGAAATAATGGAGTGGAGCAAACATAACGTCTTTTCAACTCTACATATTTGTTGGGGCGCTCAAGCTGGGATGTTTTATCATTTTGGCATCGAAAAATATGAACTGACTGAAAAAATGTTTGGAATTTTTCCACATCGAGTAGTACAGCAGGCGACCAAATTACTGCGTGGTTTTGATGATTTATTTTGGGTACCACATTCACGGCATACCGCAACTGCACGCGAAGAGATTGCTAAGCATTCTGAACTAAATATTTTGGCGGAGTCAGACGAGTCTGGTGTGTATTTAGTTGCAACGCCAGATTACCGTCAGGTGTTTGTCAGTGGGCATTCTGAATATGATACATTGTCGTTACAAGATGAATATTTACGTGATTTAAACAAGGGGCTGGACATTGCGTTACCCAAACATTATTATCCAAACGATGATGTTACGCAAGAACCGCTCGCAATTTGGCGAAGTCATGCTAATTTACTCTTTGCTAATTGGTTAAATTACTGTGTTTATCAGGAAACGCCATTTAGTTTAAATGAAATTGAGAATGGTTTAACGTGGCATATTTAATTTATCTGTGGTAAAATTTTTGCTGAATCACAATATCTACCAAGTATAATTTAAAAATCTAACGAGCTGAATAAATTGATTAACCAGCTATTCAGACCATTTAAAGTGAAAGAAAATCACCTCTCTCAATGATAACTAATAACCTACTTGAAATTCCGCAGTTTGAATTAAATGAAAGCGATCTGTCCGCCCAAAGTCTAATTGTTGATTACTACCAACGAATTGAGCAGAAACGTATCTTTTGTATTATTGATTTGAATTATACGATTTTGGCTACTAATGACATCACTATGGATGTTTTTAGTTCATATAGTGATGTTTTTGTCGGTAATAATTTTCTTACTGATTTAAATCGGAGAAGTTTAATTAGGCTGACATTTACTAAGTCTAATTTGCTAAATTGTTATTTAAATAAAAGAATTATTCAGTTTTTATCGGTTAATAAAATTAGAAAAACAGGCTACGAAACGCTGTTATTTGAATACACGCCGCTCATTAACAAAAATACGAATAATGTCGTCGCAATTTTAATTTCCGCAGAAGTACCATTAATTCCAATTAATTTTCATAATTTGAAAGAGCGTCTAAAGTTAAATAGCCAAGATGAAATTACCTTTGAGGATAGATTAGAGCTTAGTGAAAGAGAAAAAGAAATCTTATTTTTGCTTTTTCATTGTAGTTCAAGAGCGGAAATCGCTGAAATAATCTCTAAGATTCACGGAAAAAAACTTACGGAATCAGCAATAAGAAAATTAATCCAACGCAACCTTTATACTAAATTTAATGTTGTAAATGATCTAGAGTTAAGAAACGCAATTAGACATACTGGGTTTCATTTAAAAATTCCAGATAGTATCAGTGAGGAATTTATTTTTACCGTGGATGATCTTTAATTTGTGCAATGACCTAAATTAAACTCTAATCTAGAGGTGTATCATGCCATGAAACTTGGACACCTTCTCTTAATACATTACTGCCACAAGATTTGTTAGCCCAACGAATAGTTGAGATTTTTACAATACTTAACCGAGTTAAGTTTGGCTCTAGCTTGACTGTAATTTCCTGCTTCAAATTTATTCGGTGATGCATAGCCTAATTAGATAAGTACTTCACATGCAGATAGCATACTTTAGCAACACGCTATACAGTGCTGAGCTGTGTTAAAATAACCCCTTGTTTTTCCCTATAGAAATTAGCCATAGCTCCCCATGCCACAATTAAATACTCCACTCAAAATCTTAAATCACACTTATGGCTATTCTTGTTTTCAAGGACAGCAAGAGGCGATTATTAACCATGTGCTAAGCGGTGGAAGTGGCTTAGTTTTACTGCCAACAGGCGGTGGGAAATCATTGTGTTATCAAATTCCTGCGTTATTATTAGATGGCGTTGCTATAGTCGTTTCACCGCTGATTGCGTTGATGCAAGATCAAGTGGCGAGTTTAACTGAACTTGGGGTGGCGGCGGTTTATTTATCCTCGGCGTGTGAATTTAGTGATAATCAAACGTCAATTCAAAAAATTCGCAATGGTTTAGTGAAGTTAGTTTACGTCACGCCTGAAAAATTAGTTAGTGAATGGTTTTTAAGTTTTCTTAGTCGGATTAAAATTAGCTTATTTGCCATCGATGAAGCGCATTGTGTGTCGCATTGGGGACATGATTTTCGACCCGAATATCGTCGCCTTGAAATTTTGGCAAAAATTTTTCCTAAAACTCCGCGTTTAGCCTTAACTGCAACCGCGGATTATTACACTAAAACCGATATTTTGCATTATTTACGCCTCAAAGATGCGCCATTATTTAGTTCGTCATTCAATCGCGCAAATTTATATTATGCGGCGTTAGAGAAAAATAATGGCAAAAAACAGCTTACCGATTTTATTCAGCAACATAAAAATGATGCGGGAATTATTTATTGTAATTCACGGAAAAAAGTCGATGATGTAACAACTTTCCTGAATGCTCAAGGGATAGCCGCGATTAATTACCATGCTGGCTTGGATAATGTCACGCGGAGCGAACATCAAACCCAATTTTTGCAAAGTTCCTCGATGTTAATGGTTGCAACGGTGGCCTTTGGTTTGGGGATTGATAAACCCGATGTGCGTTACGTCTATCATTTTGATATGCCTCGCTCAATTGATCATTTCTACCAAGAGTCGGGGCGGGCTGGGCGCGATGGTATGGCGGCTAATAGCGTAGTTAATTATGGTTTCAAAGAAATATTTGAGCTTTCACAAATGATTCTAACTAGTGAAGTTGAGGATCTAAAAAAACGTTATGAATTAGATAAATTAAAGAAAATGATTGCTTATTGCGATAGCATTACTTGTCGTCGGCAAACTTTGTTGATAGCATTGAGTGAAGAATCGGAAAGTTGTGGGCATTGTGATGTGTGTTTAAGTCAAAATAATTTAGTTGATAGTTCGGTGTTAGCGCAAAAGATTTTATCGGCAATTTATCGCATGCAGCAAAAATTTGCGATTGGGCAGGTGATTGATGTCTTACGTGGTAAAGCGACTACACCCGTGCAAGTTTGGGAGCAGCACAAATTATCAACCTTTGGCATTGCCAGTGAACATAGCGAAAAAGAATTACGCCGCTCGATTCGCCAGCTATATAGTCAAAATTTACTCGATATTGATTTTATGACGGGTGCGCTTAAATTGAATGCCAATTCATTGGCGGTTATGCGTGGCACCCAACAAGTTTGGCTGAAGAAAAATCCGCATAAAATTATTGAGTCAGTTCAATTAAATCAATGGCTTAAAACTGAGCAAGAAGAACGAATTTATCATAATTTACTCAATTGGCGGCACACCATGGCAATTCGTCATAAAGTATCGCATCATGCGATTTTATCCGATCGTAGCTTGCGTGAAATAGTTAATTTAAAACCCTGTGATGCGTTAGATTTACAGTCGGTGTATGGAATCGGGAATGTTAAATTAGAGCGTTTCGGCGCCGATTTACTGCGTTTAATTACAAAATTATAATTTTATAAAAGTTAGGTTAACTCTTATGTACCGTAGTCAAAATCGTGGAATAATAGCAGGTATTCTGGCTGGCGTCTTTTGGGGTACGCCGTTTTTAGTGCCGATGGTCTTGGCTAATTTCAGCGGTTTAGAAATCACGTTTGGACGTTTTTTCTTTTTTGGTTTGATTAGTTTATTGTCATTGCCGAAATTAATTCGTCTGGTACGGAGTTTGACTATCCGCGAAATGCTACAGATAATCATTCTAAGTGCAACTGGTTTTTGGCTATATAGTTTAATTTTATTTATGGGTGTGCGTGAGAGTAACGGTATTATTGCCTCATTAATTATTGGTAGTTTACCTGTAACCGTGACTTTATTCAGTCGACCAATTTTTAATCGGCGTTTAATAATAGGATTAATTGCAATTATTTTTGGTTTAGGTTGTTTATTAATTTATCCATTAATTTTCAGGGCTAATTTGGCTACATTAAGTCAAGTTAGTTGGCATGGAATAATTTATTTATTAATTGCTTTAGTCATGTGGTCATGGTTTGCGATTGCTAATTCAAGATTTATGGCGAAACATACGCATATACGCAGTTTAGATTATTCTTCCTTAATTGGTGTGGTTAGTTTTATTTTTATTTTGCCTATTTTTGCCGTTTGGCATCGTGAAACGTCATTGTTGGTTCACCCTGAACTAGTTAAATTTATTTTATGGAGTACAGTGCTTGGTGTCGGTGCATCATGGATCGCAAATATATTCTGGGCGTATAGCGCAAAAAACTGCCCACCATCTATCGGCGGGTCTTTAATTATCTCCGAAACAGTTTTTGGTTTAGTCTATAGCTTTATTTTTGAACAGCGCTGGCCACTACCAAATGAATTAATTGCGATTGTAAGTTTAATCGTGGGTGTGATTGTAGTAATTAAGTCACAGCGCGGTATGCGCCATTAAATTAGTTAAAATAACATCGATATAATATTATTTCTTTGGTTCAGCATCGAAGTGGTTTTTATCTAGTTGTTCTTCCGCAGCCATCAAGCGTTCTGCTAAACTAAGATGACCATTGGCGGAAGCCCATATTAGAGCAGTTGCACCAGCTTTTTCCTGTAAGTGTATGTTTGCACCAGCTTCAATTAGCAATGATGCAGTTGAGATATGACCATAGTAAGATGAAATCATCAATGCAGTTGCTCCATGTATGTTCTGTAGATCTAATTGTGCACCAGCTCGAATTAGGATAGCAACGGTATTAGTATGTCCATTGGACGCAGCCCACATTAGAGCGCTCCAATTATCTTCGTCTTGGAGATCTAATTTAGCTTTAGCACCAATTAAAACTGAGACGACATCAGTATGTCCACTATATGCTGCGCGCATTAGTGCACTCCAGCCAAATTCATTTTGTAATTCTAACTTAGCGCCAGCATTAAGTAAATATTTAGTTATTTCGCTATTACCATACGATGCTGCACGAATTAATGCCGTTTCTCCTAATTTGCTAGTTAGTTCTAAGTTAGCTCCTGCATTAATTAGTAACAAAGCCGTTTCAGAGTGGTTACGAGAAGCCGCAAACATTAATGCACTTCGTCCGTATTTATCTTGCAAATCTAGCTTTGCTCCAGCATTAATTAAGATTGCTGTAATAGTAGTATAACCATTTGCAGCAGCATGTATTAATGCGCTTAATCCGTCACCATCGGTAAAATCCAATGTAATAGCTGGTGTAATTAGAGATTCTAGCAATGAAATACTGCCAGATGCTGCCGCAGATAGAATTTTAAGCTCTTCTTGCATAAATTACACCACCTTCTGATATGAAATTAGATTAGTAGAAAGAATATGTCTTAATGTTTGCCTGTACTACCAAAGCCACCAGCTCCGCGACTAGAATCATTAAAATCAGTGACCACTTCAAAACCAACCTGAACCACTGGCACAATAACCAATTGGGCAATCCGCTCCATTGGGTTTAAAGTAAATGCAGTTTGGCTGCGGTTCCAAATGGAAATGAACAATTGTCCTTGGTAATCGGAGTCAATTAAGCCAACTAAATTACCCAAGACGATTCCATGTTTATGACCCAATCCTGAGCGCGGCAAAATCATGCCACAGAGTTGATTGTCTTGAATATGAATCGCCATCCCAGTTGGAATTAATTCGGTTTGACCTGGTTGAATTACCATGGCTTCAGTTAAACACGCCCGTAAATCCAGCCCAGCTGATCCAGTGGTGGCATATTTGGGTAATTGTTCACACATGGTTTCATCGAGGATTTTAACTTGGACTTTAGTCTGCATAACGTACCTTTGCAATTAATGATTTTAATAACTCTAACATATAATGCATTGAGCGATGATCTTTATCTAATGATGGATTATATTCACCAATTTCAAAGCCAATCAGGTGCTTGGTATCAATTTTATCCATGGTTTCTAGAAAAATACGACTATCAATTCCATTGGCAACAGGCGTGCCAACTGCAGCAATTTCCTTGGGGTCTAAGCCATCTAAATCTAGACTAATCCCAACATTACCATTAGTTTGTAGCGCAAGACGATTGTACTCTTCAAGAAATAAGGCTTCAAAATTTTCATCGCTAAGCATGTCTTGATAGTAAATTTTTACCCCTAAAGATTGTAAAAAATCTTCTTCAGGTTTTTCAAAAGAACGAATACCAAAGAAAACTAAATTTTCGGGTTTTAATTTAGGCATCGCACTTAAAATGGAAGTTAATTCTTTATGTCCATAACCCAATAAATGTGAAACAGGCATACCATGCAGGTTTCCAGTTTCAGAGGTTTCTGGGCGATGCGAATCCATGTGTGCATCAATCCAAATTAAACCTAACTCTTGGTTTTTTTTCTGCAAATTATACGCAACGCCACTCCAGCTACCAATCGCACAAGAATGATCGCCACCGATAAAAATTGGAAAAACATTTTTGGTAATTGCACGTTCGGCACGATGCGCAACTTTTATGAAAAATTCACGTTGTGCGAGCACATCATGGCTACCGCCAGTATAGGCAACGACATCCGCATCAATTAAAATACCTTCGCTATTGGCTAGTGAGTTACTAATTTGATAGGGTGATGATTCACAACCATTTAAGCGCCCGCAATTGCCGATAGCGCTACCGATTAATTTAATTCGTTGTGCCATCTGGATTAACCTAAGACTGAAATTAGATTTTTAGGATCTTGAATATTGGGAACCATGTCAACATCATGACCAATTGCATATTTATGCGCTAAATCGTGGGTCAAACGCAATGCTGAAAAATCTTCAACGGCAAAGCCAACCGAATCAAAAATGGTAATTTCATCATCATTTTGACGTCCAGCTTTGTTGCCGTTAATTAATTCCCAGAGTTCAGCATAAATTACATCTTTGGCTTCAGCTGGGGTTAATTGTTGAATTTCACCTTCGACCATCGACTGTTCGGTAAATTCAACTACGACCTTACTGCGGAATAACATGGCTTTTTCTAATTCAGTTTTGCCTGGGCAGTCACCACCCAAGCCATTGATATGCACGCCTGGTTTTACCCACGCATCTTGGATTACAATTGCATGTAATTTGCAAGCGGTACACACAGTGATGATATCAGCGCCGAAACAAGCCTCTTCGGCATCGTTACAGGCGATTAATTCTAGACCGCTATTGGCTAAATTTTTAGCAAATTTAAGCATCGCCTCAGGATCTGTATCGAAGTAACGTACGGTTTTAATTGGACGGACTAGTTTTTGTGCTAGAGTTTGAAACTCACTTTGTGCACCTGTCCCAATAATGGCTAACACGCTACTATTTTGGCGTGCCAAATAGTCGGTAGCGATTATTGCGGTAGCCGCAGTTCTAAAACCAGTTAAAGTTGTCATTTCTGAGAGTAAGACTGGATAACCATATTTAATTTCATTCATTTGACCGGTTGCAACGACCGTTTGTTTGCCAGAAAATGGGTTAGCAGGATGTCCATTCACACATTTATATGAGAAATATTGATTATCCGCAGTTGGCATTAATTCTAAAACACCGCCAGGGACATGGGCGGCATAGCGTGGAGACTTATCAAATTCGCTCCAACGGATGAAATCTTGTTTTAAATAACTAACTAAATCACGCATAAAGTCATCAAAACCATGATGTTTAACAATGACGGCTAAATCTTGAACTGTAATTAATTTCATTAATGAACCTTTCTAAATTCTATTTGTTTACTCAGCTATTATACCTAAAAATGGGTTATTTTTCAAGGTGTTGATGAGTTTTATTTATTTAATGGAGTTAGAATAGCTACTTAATTGACTTAGTTATGTAATGCGTTAACTTTTTAGGATTAGAATTATATTGCGTTATATTTGATTAGTGCTTAATTTGTTAACGGATTTTATTGGATAATATGCTAAAATACAGCCTTGCAAGCAAACATACAAAGGAATATTAATGCACAAAACTAAGTTATCACCTCGGCGTTTATCTCGTTCTTTAGCGGTTCAAGGCTTATATCATTTTCAAACCAACCCTAAATCAGTGAGCGAAATTGAGGACTTTTTGCATAATTCCAATGAAGATATTTATGTACGCGCCAATTATGATATGCTGCATAATTTATTAGACCTCGCTTCGGCTGATTTTGCGGCGATACTTAATTTATACACTGATTATTCATCGCGTGATAATCAAGATATCCATAAAATTGAACAAGCTATTTTGGTAATTGCGGCAGTTGAACTAAAACATAGTCTTTCAGTACCAGCTCCAGTTATTATCAATGAAGCAATTGAATTAGCCAAAATGTATGGTGGTGAAGATTCATTTAAATTTGTC
Source organism: Burkholderiales bacterium (assembly GCA_019744945.1). Classification (GTDB taxonomy): domain Bacteria; phylum Pseudomonadota; class Gammaproteobacteria; order Burkholderiales; family UBA11063; genus Aquella. Next base: position 891 of record JAIETT010000096.1, on the reverse strand, counting down.
AATGGCTTAGTCGATAAATTAGCTAGCTCGTTACGCGCAAGTGAAATGGAATATGCACGGAATAATCGCCGTTCAACTAAATAAATTCAACCAATTTTGATTGACCCTAGCTATTACTTCGCTGGGGTTTTTTTGTTGCAGCATGGCTAATTCCAACGCATAAGTTAAACAATCCGTTGAGTTAGAGGTTTGCTTACCCGTCATTGGCATATACGGCGCATCGCTCTCGATGAGAAGTTGCTCAAGTGGAAGATGTGCACTGGATTTAGCCAGTTGACTGTTGCTGGTTAAAATAATACTGCCAATTCCTAGTTGCATATTTTTGCGGCGATATTGCATAGCGGTTTCAGAATTAGCGTTATAAGCATGGATCATTCCACGGAGTTTAGGAAATTTACCTAAAAGCTCTAAGAGTTGATTATGCGCGCGCACACAATGCAGAATAATCGGTAAATTGAAGTCTTGCGCAATCCGCAGATGAATTTTGAGATATTCAAGTTGTAAATTTAAATTACCTTTTAGAACATCTAAGCCAGTTTCGCCGATAAAGTCAGGCTGCTGCTGTTCGATTTGAGCACGTAGTTGTGCTTCCAGTTTACCCACTGGTAAATCACGCTCTATATTCCATGGGTGAATCCCAAAGCCGATTTTAGCCTTTGGATTTATTTGGCGATAAGTTACTAATTTTGACCAGTCATGAGAACTAGTTGCCGCCACGGCACGATGTGCTGGTGATATGACAATCTTTGTAGTTGGGTTACAAATTTCATCACTCAAATGACAGTGTGCATCATAAACTTCATGGTTTAAATTATTCGACACTGACAACCTCAAGATGCTCAATTGTATGATTTAAAAAACGTTCACCTATCGATTGAAATTTAACTGGAA
>JAIETT010000272.1 GCA_019744945.1 Burkholderiales bacterium | reverse complement strand
AATGCAATTAAACAAGGTTTTAGTGGTGTGCTTCATCATGAGCATGCGCCGAATTATGCTTTATTCTTGACGCTTGCCGCAGCCGATGTTGATGTTAATGTACATCCCAGTAAAAGTGAAGTGCGCTTTAAAGATTCGGGTGCGATTCATAGTTTCATTAGCCGCTCATTAAAAAAAACTTTGGCGGTAAGTATGAATCAGTCAAGTTCTGATTTAAATTCTGCTGAGATGTCAATTCGCGATATTTCACATCTGTCAACTCTTGCTGCAGAAGATTTTCCCAAATATCAAAATTATGCTGGCGCAAATTCCAGTTCTGAAGATATGACTCGTAGCACTGGTTTTGTCACCCAAGGAACTTATCCAAATAATACTGAATTTAGCCAAAATCCTAACCTAGTGCGTGAGTGGCTGGGTAGTTCATTTCCAATTAATCGCCCAATAGCGAATAATGATTTATTTACCGATGAAGAAACTAATTCAGCTGAGAATAACCTTACTTTACCGCCTTTAGGACATGCCTTAGCACAATTGCAAGGGGTTTATATCTTAGCGCAAAATAAAGATGGAATGATCGTGGTTGACATGCATGCGGCACACGAACGAATTATTTTGGAACGCTTGAAGTTACAACTCGGTACAAATGCAATTGCGGCGCAACAATTATTGATGCCGTTAGCCTTGCAGGTAACACCGCGGATGTTGGAAAGTTTGATCCAGCACAATGCTGAATTATCTTTGCTAGGCTTTGAAATTGATATTATTGGCGAAGAACAATTGGCGATTCGGGCTATTCCTTTGCTATTGGACGATGGCAAGACCGAACAATTGGTGCGTGAGGTATTGCAGGATTTAGTTAATTTTGGTGGTTCAAATGTGATTTTAGAGCATCAAGAAGAAATTTTATCTACGATGGCGTGTCATTGTGCCGTGCGTGCCAATCATCAATTATCGTTGGCAGAAATGAATGCATTATTGCGTGAAATGGAACAAACTGAACGTTCCAATTATTGTAATCATGGGCGTCCAACTTGGTTTAAGTTAACGATGCGTGATTTAGATGGAATGTTTATGCGCGGGAAATAGGTTGAATGTGAGGAGGAATTAACTTAAATTTTGAGATGGATTAAAAAATGAGTTATTTTTATAATAAAAATTTGAAATTACATTATGATGTGTTGGGTAGTGGTAAGCCATTGGTTTTAATTGCTGGGATTACTTGTGATAATAATCATTGGTCATTAATGAAATCTGAATTAAGTAAATCATTTCAACTTATTATGCCAGATAATCGTGGTGTTGGTAAATCTGACACACCTGCGTGTAATTATACGGTTGCTGATCTGGCAGCAGATATAGTTGCGTTGCTTGATAATCTCAACCTTGATAAAGTATCCATTTTAGGGCATTCAATGGGAGGTGCTATAGCGCAATATTTGGCGTGCCATCATTCTGAGCGTGTTGAGAAATTGATTATTAGTCACTCATTTATCAAGTTTAGAGCATCGAGCATAATGTTTTGTCAACACGATTATCTATTAGCCAAATTAAATGCAAGTCCTGAAATTCGTGCTACAGCAATTTTACCATTTATTTACAGTGATGATTTTATTGGAAATGGAGCTAATGTACAAGCCTTGATTAATGCAATGGCGACAATTCCGAGCAAGCAATCGCTAGATAGTTATAAGCAACAGATTTATGCAATTAGCGAATTTAATTCAATGGATTACATTCAAAAAATTAAAGCTGAAACTTTGGTTATTGCTGGTGAGTTTGATAAATTAGCACCATTCCAAGATTCTCAGGAAATAGTGAATAAATTAGATAATGCTAAGTTGAAGATTATGGCTGGAGCACACGTCCCAATGTGGGAAACTCCAGAACAATATGCTAATTTAATAACTGCACTTTTATCGAGAGCTGCGATTGTTATAAAGCAACATATTAGTCAGTATCCAAATCCAATTAATCTATCTGTTGGTGATGTAATTACTTTAGGGCGTGAAGATAATGAGTGGATTGGCTGGGTATTTTGCACCAGCAATAAAACTGGCGTATCTGGTTGGGTACCAAAACAAATAATCTCAGTCGATAGCGCTGATCGTGGAGTTATTACTGAGGATTACTCAGCGTATGAATTAAATGCCACAATAGGGAAAAGCGTAACCATTGAGCGAGAATTAAACGGGTGGGCGTGGTGTTATGACGGTGATCAACATGGTTGGGTGCCATTGGATAAATTTGAGTTAATGGACAAGGAAAGCGCTAAATGAGTTATATAATATTAATAGAAACCCCTACGCCAATAGAATATTGTGAGTTACGCAAAGCAGGTGGTTTGTCAGAAAAAACTATAGATGCAGCTACAATTTCCTTACCTAAAAGCTTATTTTCCGTGGTAATAAGAAGTAGTAATGATAATGAATTAATAGGAATGGGCCGGGTGGTTGGTGATTTGGGATGCCATGTGCAAATTTGCGATATAGTAGTCAATCCAAATTATCAAAAAAGGGGTTTTTCTAAATTGCTAATGCAAGAAATAATGAAGTTTGTTGAAAAAGAAGTGCATCAATGTGCCTTTGTTAACTTGTTTGCTGACGTTGGTTTTTTATATGAGCGCTATGGTTTTATCAAGTCTAATCAATCAATTGGTATGTATTTATATAGAAAAAATTAGAAAATGCTTAAATACATAAAAGAAAACTGGTTGCTCGCAGTGATTAGTGGCGCAACAGGTGGCTTCATTACAATATTGCTATTATTTATATTTCACATTAAATCATGGAGCCCAGATTTAACTGCTAATTGGATTAGCGCTGCTGGGAGTGTCATTGGTGGCGTCGGCGCAATAGGTGCAATGTATTTAGCGTACAAAGCATACAAATATGCAACTAAGCAATATATGCAAAATGAGATTGAAAAATTAAAGTTTGAAAAGCGTTATAACATTATCAACGACATCTTAGATAATATGTCCGGCTATTATAAAATGTTTGTAGAGTTAAAAAGTTTATATAGTATATTGATTTTTAATATTGAAAAGAACAATCAAAGCGAAATTGCGTCACTACAGCAAAATATCAAGCAATCCGAAAGATTCGTATTAGAATATCGATACAAGATGGTAATGGAGTCCGCCAGTGTATTTGCCCAATTAGGTAAATTAGAAATCCTGGGGGTTGAAAAGAAAGACATCAATACATTAAGAGATTGTATAACTACATACAATAATTATACAGTAGAACATGCTGTTGTAAAGCAGCTAGATAGTACAAACCTCAATGTTGCTAAACTCATTGATGATAAGGCACATTACGAACAATGCACCAATAATGCAAATCTCGAACTTACAAAAATTAAAGAATATATTCTTACAAACGGATTTGTAATACAAACAGCTCTTGACAAACACCCCCATGATCAGCCATAACAACGCCACGGGCTTAATAATCCCTCAGTACAAAGAGGAAACGACTAACCGAATCTGAGGGTATAAGAAAATTACTCACACACAAAATTAATTTACTACTAAGCTCAACTTGAGCTGAGTTATTATATCGGTATTACTGCCACTATAAGCCTGAATAATTTTGGCTATATATTGCTGATAGTCTTTTGCTATTGGTGATTATTAATGTGAGGGGTGCGACTAATAAACCTTTACTGGTGAATACGTCCAACCGTTCTTTAAGTTCTTAGCGTTTTAATGTAAAGCATTAGATGTCGTATTGGATTTATCTTTGCGTATTCTAAACAGTCGTCAAAGATTAGAGTTTCTTGAATTTAAATGCGCGTGACCTTTTATTTGTTAATTGTCAATGGGTGTGCTAAAATAGCATAGTTAAAATTGACGCTATATAGCTAGGAAAGGAAAATTATGAAAAAAATCATCCTGATTGTTTTAGGGCTTAGTTGGAGCATGTTAGCTGGTGCGGTTGTACCGTATGACCCAGTTATGACGCAAGGCGCAAATTGTCAACAGTTGCAAATTGCAGATAATCATTTAAGTCAAGACATTAATCAAGCTTATCTTGCACGTAACCCAAATAGCCTTGGTGCGCTAGTAATCAAGCAAAAAGATCTTGAGTTACATCATCATGAATGTTTTACAAGTTAATTTTATTAGGTAACAATTATGAAAAAAGTTAGTTTATTAGTATTAGGATTTTCTATTAGTTTGAGCGCGTTGGCTGCACCACAAATGGCGAGTGAAAGCGCTATGCAATGTCAACAGATTCGTCAGCAAATGAAGCTCAATCATCAAGCCATAGATGTGGCTTATCATAAAAATGACGCTTGCACGATGGGCAAGCTGATGATTCAAAATCGTCAAGCCTTTGAAAGTCATCCAGCTTGTTTTCCAAAAATGGAAAAGATGATGAAAAGAATGCAGCAACAAAATTCTGCACTGCCTACGACAGCTAAGTAAAGTTTAACCTCACTGTCTATCAGTGAGGATTTTTTTACAAATAGAATATTATTGGAATTTAGATGAGTAAAAAGATAGGTGTAATTAGTTTACTTTTGTTGATAATTGGCTTGGCTGCTTGGCTGATTTATTCGAATAAAAATAAATCCAGCACAGTTAACTTGGTAAGTGAATATGGGGACGTGGTAAAGCAGTCTGCGTCCGCTCCAATAGAGTTAAAACATGAGTCAGCACCAGATATTAGTTTAACTGCAATGCTACGGGCTGGGATCTATACCAATCAAGGTGTTTTGCAAAGTGAGTCAATTAATATTGGGAATATTGCTGGTCGCCGTTTGATACTAAATGGTCAACCGTTACAGGTTCAGGCGGTCTCAGAAATTGAATTGATTAAGGCTTTTGAGTTGAGTAATCAACAAATTGTGTTATTTGGCTTTAATCAAGGTGGTAATCAATGTGGAATTCAGTATCAAATGCTGAGTATTTCTGAAAGTACGAGTAGTGTTAGTAAAGTATTTGGTAGTTGTTTGCAGTTAAGTAGTGTTATTGAAAGCGGTAATGAAATTATCCTGAGTATGCCACAAAATAATCCCTACTTAGGGGCTGATGTGTTGGTCAATTATAAATATTCAAACGGACAGATTTATGAGCAGGCAAAACTGACTAAGCAACAATTGAAGCAAAAATATGCGAATTTAAGTGCCAGTAAAATTTTACAAGTTGCTAGCGCTGATGGTTGTTATGTCGATGGAATTATGTTGGATGATAATTCTTGTGGCAATGGGCGTAAGTATTGTGTGATGTTTAAAAACTTGACTCATCCCGTTAAAAATGCTGATTATAAACTGTTGAAAAGCTTTTGCACTAACTAATTAGGAAGTCGTCGATGGATAAAATTAATTTATTGACTTATCGTTTTGATACGTTTGCGTTAAATGTAAAGTACAGTCATGAGCAATTATTGGCTGCTGAATTTTGTGCTTTAGATCAGGGGATTGGAGTAAGTCAAGCTGATGATTTGAATAATCAGCTAAGTCGTGAGATTATTGCTCAGTTGGATGCCTATCGAGCTAATCCACGCTTTAAATTTGATTTGCCATTATTGATCAAAGGCAGTGAGCATCAACAAAAAATTTGGCAAATTATGCGCCAAATTCCATCCGGAGAGACGCTAACCTATGGTGAAGTTGCAGAGCAAATCTCATCTGCACCACGGGCTGTTGGTGGCGCCTGTGGTAAAAATCCATTTCCAATCATAATTCCATGTCATCGAATTATTGCGGCAAATCATCAGCTGGGTGGATTTAATTCTGGGCATATATTTTTTAATCTTGGAATTAAAAAATGGTTGTTGGCTCATGAAGGAATTATGCTTTAAGCCCTTGAAGTTTATCTATTTGACCCCACATCTGGTTTATAATGCGTCTAAAAATTCCAAGTTGGTATTTAAATCGTGCGAGTGGAGATTAATGATTTGATATTGATCTAATCGTCTCGTGTTTTAATTGATTCAATTCAATAGGTTTTATTTATTTAATATTAATGTTAAGGTTTACAAACTATGTCAAAACGTGATTTTTATGAAATATTAGGTGTAGCTAAAGGTGCTGCCGATGATGAAATTAAAAAAGCTTACCGTAAGTTAGCGATGAAGTTTCACCCAGATCGAGTTTCGACTTTGCCTGATGCCGAAAAAAAGAAATCTGAAGAAAAATTTAAAGAATTACAAGAAGCTTATGCGGTACTCTCCGATCCACAAAAAAAACAAATGTATGATCAATTTGGTCATGCTGGAGTTGGTGGTAATTCTGCTAGTGGTGGACAAGGTGGTGGCTTTAGCGGTGGCGGCGGATTTGAAGATATTTTTGACGCCTTTGGTGATATTTTTGGCGGTGGTGGACGACGTGGTGGACAACAACGTCATGATGCACCAATGCGCGGCGGTGATTTGGAATGCACGGTAGAAATTAGCTTAGAAGAGTCAGCCTTTGGTTGTGAAAAAGAAGTTAAATTTCCACGTACTGAAAAATGTTCAAGTTGTAATGGTAAAGGCGCTAAAAATCCGCAAGATGTCACAACTTGTACCACCTGTAATGGTGCTGGTCAAGTGCGCTATGCGCAAGGTTTCTTCTCGGTTCAGCAACCTTGTCCCGATTGTCATGGTCGTGGTAAAACTGTTAAAAATCCTTGTAACGTTTGTCGTGGCAATGGCTTGGTGCGCGAAAACCGTAAAGTTAAAGTGACCATTCCAGCTGGAATTGACAATGGTAGCACATTGCGTTTAACTGGTGAGGGTGAAGCTGGGCTAAATAATGGTCCAAATGGTGATTTATTTGTTCATGTTGCGGTTAAGCAACATAAAGTTTTTACCCGTAAAGGTAAAGACTTACATTGTGAAGTGCCAATTAACTTTATAACTGCAGCGTTAGGTGGTGAAGTTTCAGTACCGACGATTGATGGTAAAAAAGTTAGTTTGAAGGTTCCAGAGGGGACACAAACTAATCAGATTCTTCGTGTGCGTGAAAAGGGCATTAAGGCGCTCCGTGGTATAACCAATGGTGATTTGTATTGCCACATCTTTGTCGAAACGCCAGTTAAACTTACCGATTCTCAAAAGAATGTTCTACGTCAGTTTGCTGATGATAGTGGTGGCAGTGATTCACACAACCCCAAAAGTAAGTCGTTTTTTGATACGCTGAAGGGATTGTTTACGGGGGAGTAAATAATAAACCTCTAACAGTATTACATTTAGCGTTGCGCTATGATAAAATACCTCTACTTTTTAGTAGGGGATTTTTTATGAAAAAACACAGTAGCAATATTAACTTTATCGTGCTATATTGCTTATTCTTTGGTTGGGGCTTTGTTACTTGTTTAAATGATCTATTGACACCGATTTTAAAAGGATTGTTCTCAATTTCACATTTTCAAGCTAACTTAGTTGCATTTGCTTTTTTTACTGCGTACTTTATTGGTTCATTGGTGTATGTCTTTGCGGCTAAATTTGGAATTAAGTTTTTTGAAAATTTAGGCTTTAAGGGTCTGATTTTATTGGGTTTAGGTTTGTCGGCTTTAGGGTGTCTAATATTTATTCCTGCGGCAACCTTTAAAAGCTATGGAATCTTTTTAACTGGTTTGTTTACGATTGGTTTTGGTTTTACCTTTTTACAAATTGCGGCTAATCCATTAGTCTTAATCACGGGTAATCCTGAAACTAGTGCTAGTCGCTTGAATTTGGCTGGTGGATTTAACTCTTTAGCCACCGCAGTTGCGCCGTTAATTGGGGTTTTAGTTTTTTATGACTTGTTACAAGTTAAGGAAAATCCAGCTAATTTAAAATATCCATATATGTTTCTAACCTTATTCTTTGTTTTACTGGCTTTTATGATTTGGAAGTTTTTAAAAATCAAAGAAGACGATATTACCGTGCATGATTCGGGTGGTAAACTCTTTGCGCTAAATCACTTAAATCTAATTTTCGGGATGTTGGCAATTTTCTTCTACGTTGGTTCTGAAGTTACTATTGGAACTAATTTGGTGTCTTTTTTAAGCGATCCTTTGACGGTTAATTTACAGGAATCTGTGGCAGGTAAATTATTGGCCTTCTATTGGGGTGGTGCAATGATTGGGCGCTTCTTAGGTTCTGTGGCTTTAAGTGATTCGAAAGCGCTTAAAAAATTAGTCTTAATGGTCTTAATTAGTATTGCCTTAACTGCGTTCTTAGTGTACTCAATTGGCAATGTTGAATTAAAATTAGTTTATTATGTGGCGTTCCAAGCATTAGCAATTATTTTGCTGTTAGCTTGTAAATCGAGTGCGCGTATGAATTTAGTTTTATTCTCACTAGTTAATATTGCGAATTTAGTTGTCGCGATGATGATGGCAAATACGATGTTTGCAGCGTGGGCTATTTTGTCTATTGGTATTTTTAATTCAGTAATGTGGCCAAACATCTTTGATTTGGGAATTGCGAATTTGGGCAAATATAAAGAACAGGGTTCATCTTTATTGGTGATGATGATCTTAGGTGGAGCTTTATTACCGCTAGTCCAAGGCTATATTGCCGATATTGGTAATATCGTTGATTCGTATTGGGTTCCAGTGTTTGGTTATGCGTATATTTTATGTTATGGCTTATTTTATTCACAACGTAAGTTGAATTGGATAAAGTAGCTTAGGTGTTTAAGTTAAAATAAAAAAGAGCCTTAAGGCTCTTTTTTATTAATGTGGGTGACTATATTTAATATGATGATGGTGGTTGAAATGAGTTTGCGCTGCAAACTTAGCTTCTTCCAAAGTTCCAAATTCACCAAGTTTTTTACCATCAGCAAATTCCATGCGCACTAATTCTGGATGCACATGAGCATAACTGTTAGTTAAAACTTCAAAATTATTACTGCGATCGCTGTGCTCAATAATTTTAATTGTTGAACGCACCGTGATTTCATCATTTTTATAATAGAAAACTTCGGCTTGATGGACTGCCATAACGCTTTCTAAGCGAGCAAACTCTTCATGATGATTAATTTCTTGCCAGTCTAATTTATCTTGGGTTAAATGTAAAATCATAGATTTTCTCCATCAAAGATTAAATATTAATTACCTGAGGCTTTACTTGCACGTTTACGCTCAGTTTCATCTAAATAACGTTTACGCATCCGTACACTTTTTGGTGTAACTTCAACCAATTCGTCATCATCAATAAATTCAATTGCACTTTCAAGAGTTAGGGCAATTGGTGGCGTCAAGCGCACAGCTTCATCAGTTCCAGATGAACGCACGTTAGTCAATTGTTTACCTTTGATTGGATTAACATTTAAGTCATTATCACGACTATGCACACCAATAATCATTCCCGCATAAAGTTTTTCACCAGGGCTAACAAACATCCGTCCACGGTCTTCTAATTTCCATAAAGCATAAGCAACGGCTGCACCAGCTTCTTGAGAAATTAATACTCCGTTACGACGACCTGGTAGATCAGCTTTAACTGGACCGTAATCATCAAATAAATGTGCCATTAAACCAGAACCACGGGTTAAGGTTAAGAATTCACCTTGGAAACCAATTAAACCCCGCGCAGGTATGCGGTATTCAAGACGTGTACGTCCTTTACCATCTGAGACCATATCGCTAAGTTCACCTTTACGGCGACCAAGTTCTTCCATTACCGCACCTTGATGTTCATCTTCTAAATCAATAGTTAAAGCTTCGTAAGGCTCGCATTTAACGCCATCGATCATTTTCATTACCACGTGAGGTTTAGCCACGGCTAATTCAAAGCCTTCACGGCGCATGTTTTCAACTAAAATAGTTAAATGTAACTCACCACGGCCAGATAATAAAAATACATCGGCTTCATCGGTGTCTTCAACTTTAAGTGCGACGTTAGTTAGTAACTCTTTATTTAAGCGATCACGAATTTGGCGACTAGTTACAAATTTACCTTCGGTTCCAGCTAAAGGCGAGGTATTTACTTGTAAATTCATGCTTAAAGTCGGTTCATCAATGATTAACATTGGTAATGGAGTTGGATTAATTACATCACAAATGGTAACCCCAATGCTTAATTCGCTAATTCCGTTAATTAAGACAATATCACCTGCCGAGGCTTCATCAACTAAGGCTTTATCCAGTCCGCTAAAGATTTGGATTTGATTGATTTTAGCGGTTTTACGTTCACCGTCAACACCTGTAGCCACAATTACTTGTTGTCCAGCTTTAATTTTACCTTGACGAATTCGTCCAATCCCAATGCGACCAACAAAAGTGCTGTAGTCTAAAGCTGAGATTTGTAATTGTAATGAACCATCGACATCGTCTTCTGGAGCGCTTACATGTGATAAAATAGTTTCGAACATCGCTTCCATATTTTCAGGACGTTCGTTAGCGTCTAAGCTAGCAAAACCATTTAATGCCGATGCGTATACGACTGGGAAATCTAGTTGTTCTTCAGTTGCACCTAATTTATCGAATAAATCAAAAGTTTGATCAACAACCCATTCAGGGCGTGCGCCATCACGGTCAATTTTGTTAATGACCACGATTGGTTTTAAACCTAAAGCTAAAGCCTTACGAGTTACAAAACGCGTTTGTGGCATTGGACCTTCAACCGCATCAACTAGTAATAAAACCCCATCAACCATGCCTAACACACGTTCAACTTCACCACCGAAATCGGCATGTCCTGGTGTATCGACGATGTTAATTTTGGTACCTTTATAGATTAAAGATGCATTCTTAGCGAAAATTGTAATTCCGCGTTCTTTTTCGATGTCATTACTGTCCATCACGCGTTCGGCGATGTGTTGATGTGCAGAAAAAGTTCCTGCTTGATGTAATAATTTGTCAACTAGGGTTGTTTTACCATGATCCACGTGAGCGATGATTGCTATATTGCGTAAGTTTTTTGCCATTGAGTTTCTCTAAAAAATTCTGCACATAATTTATGCAGCTTAAAATAGCGTACATTATAACACAGTTAGCCGTTTAACTCTGCTTTATCTGGTTAATTTATCGATTAAGGGTGTGGTTTTTAAGAGTTTAAGTAGGATAAATGCAGGAATGAAGCAGCCTATTACGATTAAAATAAAGTTGGCATAACCTAAATGTTGAATTAATCCACCGCCTAAGGTGCTGAGTAAGCTATAACTGAGGCTGTCAATGGCAGTTAAGACAGCTAGCTGGATGAGGACATGTTGCCGTTTGCAAATTTGGGTTTGAAATGACCAAAACATAATCATCGTCATGCCGCGACTAAATTCTTCGCTAGTAACGCAAAGGTAAAATGCCCATAAGGGTGCTTGAATTTGGCTAAACCAATAGACTAAACCATAAGAAAGCAGATGCAGCCCGAGCGCTAGATTGAGATTGCTAATGTAATCACGATGTTTAATTAGTTTAATGCAAAGAATTCCGCCTAGTGATGCGGTGATCATACCATAGAGTTTATAACCAAAAGCCACATTGGTCTTACTTAGGCCGAAATGTAAATAAAATAAATCAAAATAATGGGTAATTAGATTATCTGGCGCACGGTAAAAAAACATTAGCAACAAAATTAAGCCAATTTGTGGCATCTGCCATAGATTTGTAAATGGAGCAATTAAGCGTTGTTTAAATGAAAGTGTGTTTAAGCTTAGGTTATTGCCAAGATTGAAACTTTGGCTGGGGAAACACAAAATAATTAGGCTAAAGCCAACAATCAGCATTGCAAAATAATGGTAGAGTTGTCCCCAAGGAAAATACTGCGATAAGAATAAAGCGCAACTGCCACCCACTAACAGTCCAACTTTAAAGCTAATCGTTGAAATATTAATTACGACTAAAAGCTTTTGTTCACTAAACAGGATTTTTTGTAAAGCTAGCAAAATTACTCTGACAATAGTTGCAGAAATACTTAAAGCGCAGCACAGTACAAATAGTTTCGAGGGTTGATTAATTACTGCTGGAATGCAATAGATCGCCGTAGCACTGCAAATTAAGCTTAAAATTAGCACGATTTTATAGCTAAAATATTTTTTGTAGGAGAGGTATTCTAAGCTGGCTGAAATTGCAAAAGAAAAGGCGAAAGGTAAATTAGCCAGACTATACAGACCAATATTTTGTAAGTTAACGCCATTTTCTTTTAACCAGATAAATAGCGTTGAACCAATCAAAAGTGGAATCATGCCGTTGGTTAGCCCAATTAAAGCTAACAATAGAAAATTTTGTTTATTATCAGTACGCAAATTAATTATCCATTTAACTAAAGATTAAAGCGAGGCAAATTTTGCTCACTCCTTGAGAAAATGAACATTGGATTAATTAATCATCATTAATTTTTACATATGCCATATCGCGTAAATTGCGCATCCATTCGGTATATAGAATCTGGGCTTTGGTTTCACGTAGTTCTTGGCGAATTTCGGCTTTTTCTCTATCATTGGCTAGATTGCTATCGCGAGTTTCTAACACCTCTAAAATATGCCAACCAAAGGGTGATTTAAACGGTTGACTAATTTTGCCAACTGGATTACTCATCATCTGTTGCTCAAATTGCGGCACCGTATCACCTTTATTAACCCAGCCAATATCACCCCCTTTAATACTACTGGTGTCATCCGAGTATTGTTTGGCTAAGTCGGTAAATTCTTTACTCTCTAGGGCTGGATTGGATGCGTCTTTGGCTAATTGATTGTAAATGTTTTGAATCTTTTGATGGGCTTCATCATCACTGGTTAATTCATTAACCTTGATTAAAATATGGCGGACATGGTATTGACGCACGATTTGTGGCGTACCGTGTTGTTTGATGGCATTGACTTTGAAAATAAAGAAACCACCTGGGAATTTTACTACCGGAGCAATTCCGCCAACTGGCAAATTACTAATTTGATTCAAAATTATTGGCGGTAATGAGGTGTTACTCTTCCAACCTAAATCACCACCATTTAATACGTTTGGTCCATTAGAATACTTTAAAACTAATTGGTCAAAAGACCCACCTTGCTTGAGTTGCGTATAAATTTGGTCGGCTAAAGCTTGTTTTTGTGAGGTTACTTCAAGGGTGGCCTGCTCCGGGATATTTATTACAATATCAGCTAAGCGATAATCAATGCGGTTTTTATAACTGGCGCTATTTAAAATCCGAGTAACCTCATCATCATTAACGACTACACGTCCATCCACCTCACGTTGTTTAAGTTTTTCGATAACTATTTGGTCAGCAATTTGCTGGCGGAAGTCATCATAGGCAATTCCTTGAGTGGCGAGCTTAGCTCTAAATTGGCTATCGCTAAGACCTTGACCTTTTTCAATACTAGTTACTGCATCAGTAACTTCTGTGTCACTCGTTTTAATTCCGCCTCGAGCGGCTAAATCAAGCTGAATTTGTTGCATGATAAGTTGATCCAGAACTTTTGCCCGCAAATCTGCATTATCTGCATTTTTAACTCCACGTTGTTGTAAGTTATTTCTAGCTTGAACGATCTGTTTGTTTACTTCATTTTGGGTGATAATCCGCTTGTTAACAAATGCCACAATTTTATTAACGGTTTTAGTTGTTGCTGAATTTGGATTTAAACGCGGCGTTGGAGTGCTCTCTAGGACTTGAGCTGGTGGCGGCGTATTTGCTGATTCACTCAAATTGTTGGAATTATCCGCAAGTGCTGCAAAGATTAATCCATTGAGAACTAGAGCTAATAATATCTTGTACATAGTTTTCACTTTCATGGTGTTTGATTGGATTGAATTTGATTCATTGGCATATAACCAGGAACGTTCATGCCTAACGCCGTAGTTGGATCGCCTGAGCCGATATCACCAATACCTTTAAAGTTGAAGTTGAGCATCCAAGTGCTTTGAGTCTGGTTGTAATTGAAAATATACTGTTGATATACGGCACTGATCGTATAGCATCCACCGTTATATTGAGCGCCACCAACTACATTTAGCAACATTTGGCGGGTGAAATCATAATTGGCGCTACTAATTGCATAAACTTTATTTTCGTAAATTGGCCATTGTTCTGATACCGTAATTGCGTATTGATTTTCATAACTAGTCGGGGTAAAGGCTTGTCCTGGAGTATATGCATAAAATAAGAGCGGTAAATCATATTGGTAATTAAAGCCGAGATTAATTACTTTTCCATCATCTGGATTCCATTTTATGTTTGCGCTATAAGCATCAATGACCGAGTAGGTGGTGTCATATTGAAAGCTTGCCGTAGTTGAAATGGTCTTACTCCAATTATTATTTACTTCGGTAATTAAATTTGGCGAGGGCAGAAATAACTGTGCATCTTGAGTTTGATTTCCATACAGGAAGTCATTCTCAGGCGTAATAAAATAGCGATAGCCCAGACTCAAATTCATTAGTTCAGCACCAGTGGTATCATTGATAAAGCGCGTGGTTCCACCAATGGTAATGTCATTGGCAGAATTAATCCGATCAAACCCCGAAAAACGATTTTCGTTAAATAATTGCGCATAATTATAGGTCGCGGTCGCGGTATCAAATAATGGTATTTGCGACTGATCTTGTTGTGGAATATATAAATAATACAGCCGCGGTTCAAAAGTTTGGGTATAGGCGCTACCTGCACTTGAACTAAATGGGCGATCAAAATATAGACCACTATCAACTGAGGTAATTGGTAATGCGATTTGTTGTGAGCCATTACTGCCTGGGTACCCAGGGTTAAGTCCAAGTTGATATTCAGTTACATTATAGCCAACTTTTGGTTTGACAAACCCCCATGCTGATTGCATTGGATAAGTGATACTTGGATAAAACACCTCGCGTTGACCGCTTTGCATGCTTGGGCTATAAAAATCGGTATATTGACTGGTTAGCGCACCTTTAAATCCGCCGCCAATATCCTGTGGATTTACATTGAAATTTACTTGCGGGTATTGACTATAAATAGAAACGGTTTGCGTTGTACCATAAGGAAATAAGGTTTGGTAATTTTGTAATTTAACGCTAGCTAAACCCCAAGTTGGTTTATAGTTGACAAAAACCGATTGGTCTAAGTTAACATTATCGGTAACTGAGTAGAAATTACCAAAGTCATTGAAATAATTACCATCGGAGACTTGATTGTAGTTATAACCCATGGTTAAATATTTCATTGGTGAATAGAGATCATCCAAGCTCCAATACCAACGATAGTTTGGGGTACCAACCTCAGGTGCGCCAGTATTAATGGCGAGTTGCTCGGTATAAATACTTCCAACGTTTGATTCGCTCATGTAACGGAATTTATCGGTAACCATTAAACCTTGTTGGGTCCAGAACTCTGGCGTAATCGTCATATCGTAATTGGGCGCCATGTTCCAGTAGTATGGTTCTGAAAACATGGTTCCTGCGGTACTACTGCCACCAAAATTAGGCGTAAGAAATCCTGACTTGCGTTGCCCTAATGGGAAGCTCATATATGGTGCGGCAAAAATTGGCACCGATTCAAAATACATCACCGGATTACGTGCGCTACCTTGCGAGTTTTGATAATCAAACTTCATTTGATCGGATTTAATATACCATGCTGGATCAATTGGATTACAGCTGGTAAACGTGCTGTTTTGTACATTTAAGTGCGTTTTATCGAGTAGGTCAATTTGTGAACCCGTGGCGGTAATGTTGTCTTTATTATAGTACATGGTAGCTTGGGTAAAGGTTCCCTTATTTAAATCTAGGTAATAATCAGCCCATTTGCCCTGAATTGCATCATATTGGCGGGTTAAAACTAAGTTATCACCAAGGGTTACGCGATCTTTAGTTTGATCATAAATCGCCCAATCGGATACCATAGTTTGGTTTTCTTTATAGGCCAATACATTACCATCTGCGATGTGCGTGCCTTTTATTTGTCCATTTATATTATCAGCTTGTAAGAACAGTGTTTGCGATTCAACTTTAGCGAGGCTAACTGAATCAGCTCCAGACTTTTGGTACCATTGTGGGTCCGCATAACCACAAACTTGTGGCGTAACCTCAGTTTGCGCATTGCTTAGATATGACAAAGACGAATCAGCATAACTCAGGCTGATTAAGTCTAATGCGGCCAAAACCACTAAACAAATTTTCTTTTTGGGTGTCATTGATTGTCAAATCCAATGGTACTAAGATACATAAAGGAATCGATTATACCATGAAGTTAGAGTACAGTTTAAATTCAATCACGCCGTTTTAGTGCTTAGAATGTGTTAAAATCAAGTTTTATTTAATCTATTTAAATCTGTGAAAAGAGCCGCTTAAGATGTTATCCGAAAATAATTCGTCGCAAATTGATCCTTTTATAATATCGAGTCTTAGTTGTAGTGAGACTAGCCCACAAATTGTGCTGGTTTTAGATTTCATTGCGAGTTTGAATTTACCGTCACTGGAAATCGGTAAAATTAGTACCGAAATTAAGCAATTAGCTCTGCAAGTGAGTAAATTTGAGAGTGGTTTGCAAGATAAGCAAGCCTATTGGCAATTACTGGGAAGCAGTGCACAATTAATTATAAATTCTGCGCGTGAAGATGAGGTTTTAGAGCAGTTAGTACCAATTTGGTCACAACAGCGTGGGTTTATCTTTAGCAAAGAGAAACCAATCGATGAATTTTACCGTGAAGTTGAATATTATACGTTATGCTGTTTACTAGTGCAAAGTGCAAATCAACAGTCATTTATTCCATTCACTATCGCCAAAATGCGCGCGATTATTCGCCGATATAGCAATATGCCTGCATTGTGGTATTATTTATGTCAAATTAGTGGTGACGAACTCAAAACAGGATACACCTTTTAATGAAAACTACGACCGAATATTTAGCCGATAATATCGTTGCCATTGCCAGCGGTGCTGGTTATGCTGGAGTTGGTGTAATTCGCGTTTCTGGCGCTAATCTCTCAGCCGTGATTGCGGGTTTGACACATAAAGACGAATTAAAACCGCGTTTGGCGTACTATGTTGATTTTTACGCCGCGGCAAATGAAATTCTTGATTCTGGGTTAGTCTTATTTTTTCGTGGACCAAAATCCTTTACAGGTGAAGATGTGCTTGAAATTCAGGGACACGGCAGTCCTGTGGTTTTAAATATGCTTTTGAAGCGCTGTTTAGAACTTGGCTGTCGAATGGCTGAAGCGGGTGAATTTACCAAGCGTGCTTATTTGAATGGCAAGCTTGATTTGGTGCAAGCGGAAAGTATTGCAGATTTAATTCATGCCGAGAGTGAAGCCAGTGCCAAAGGTGCGTTAAAATCTTTGAAAGGTGAGTTTTCTGGGCAAATTCAGCAGATAAATCAACAGCTAATTCATTTACGCATGTTTGTAGAAGCCACGTTAGATTTTCCCGAAGAAGACATTGAATTTATTGCCAATGCTAAAATTAAATCCAAGCTGGAGCTTTTGCAACACGAGATTCATCAATTGCTGGGTTCAACTAAGCAGGGTGTGATTTTAAATAATGGGGCGAATATCGTGATTGTTGGGCGTCCGAATGTCGGTAAATCGAGTTTATTAAATGCACTCGCCAATGAAGATATTGCCATTGTCACCGCGATTGCTGGAACTACCCGTGATGTGGTGCGCCAAAAAATTATTATTGATGGTGTGCCGTTTAATATTGTTGATACCGCGGGGATTCGTGAGACGGATGATGTGGTTGAAAAAATTGGGATTGAGCGTGCCTTACATGCGGTAGCCAGTGCAGATTTATGCATGGTGTTGATTGATGATAATGTTGGAATGAGTATGGCGGATCAACAAATTTTAGCTCAGTTACCCGAAGCCTTGCCTAAATTATTCATCCATAATAAAATTGATTTAAGTGGTGAAAGCCCACGGATTAGTCAGCAAAATGAGTTTACGCAAATTTACTTATCGGCACGTGAAGGGCTGGGAATTGATTTATTGCGTGCTAAATTATTGGCGTTGATCGGTTGGGATAACTCTGCGGGTGATGTATTTTTGGCGCGTACCCGTCATTTGGATGCGATGCGTTTAACTGTGAAACATATTGATAATGCTTTTTCCAATTGGCAGGAGTTGGAAATTTTAGCTGAAGAGCTGCGTTATGCGCATACGGCGTTGAGTTCGATTACTGGTGAATTTAGTGCGGATGATTTACTGGGTGAGATTTTTTCAAAATTTTGCATTGGAAAGTAGAGTGAGATTTCACTTAATAATAAGTGAAAATAAAATAGATTAAATAACAGTGTGTTATAATAAAAATGATATTAAATAACATTTGTTAATATTGTTTATTTCTGAATAATTAGTACTTTATGGTATACTAATGGTGTTAATTAAAAATACTATTTAGTGTAATAGCGAGTACTATGAATGAAACACATACTAACGGCAAGTAAAGTTGAGAGCTTATATAAAAATCCAAAAGAAGGTAAATACCTTGATGGAGATAATTTATATTTATTTGTGAGTCCTGCTGGAGCTTTAAGTTTTAGATATAGGGTTAGGACTCCAGAAAAAACGACTTGGGTAACTATAGGCAAATATCCTGTTGTTACGCTTGCTGAAGCGCGAGCGCAATCGTTAGATTATGCTCGAATAATCGCTAAAGGTATAAGCCCTAAAGATTATTATGAACGCCAAAAATCGCTAAATTTAAAATTTTCTCTATTAGCTGATGAATACATAAAGTATAAGCTTCCACTTGTTAGGACTAAAGAAGATTCACGACATCAAGAGTTAAGAACTATTAATAATGAAATAGTTGCTAAGCTTGGTGATATCAGGCTTACAGAACTTACCACTGAATTAATTCATAAGAAACTCATTCAACCAAAAGTACACGATTCCCCAGCTTCTGTTAAACGTACCTTAATAACGCTTAAACAGTTATTGCGTTATGCCTTTGAATTAGGTTATATAACAACTAATCCGATAGATCGAATAAATATCTCAACAATTTACAAAGATAAACCAGTCGAAAGATTTTTAAGTTTCAATGAAATTTATCAATTATTAACTACAATATATAAGTCAAATATCAGAACTCAATGGAAACATGCTGTAGCCTTATTAGTGCATTTAGGGTGTCGTAAGAATGAATTACTTCAAGCTAAGTGGGAGCAAGTTTTATTTGACGACTCAGTTTTTCACTTACATGATACTAAAATGAATAAAGCATTTCGTATTCCACTTAGTACTCAAACAATTCATTTATTCAACGAGCTATATAAATTAAATGGTAATTCAGAATTTGTATTTACTGGCGCAAATGGAATTAATGCACCAGCATATAATACGTTGAATAATATTTTAAAGTTTACAGAAACAGTTTTAGATAAACCATATACTATTCATTCACTAAGAAGAACATTTGCAAGTTTATTACCTACGTTAGGTTTTGACATAATAGTTGTAGAAGCTGCACTAAATCATGAATTTAGATATGGTGCAAGTAAGCATTATTTTCATTATGATTATTTTGAAGAAAGAAAAAAATTGCACCAAGTTTGGAGCGATAAGATTGAGTCTTTATTTAATCAACAAACAAATCTAACCAGTGAGAGTTAGTTATGATGAATAAAAATAATTTAAATTTGTTGATGCAATTATTAAACCCTATGACAAACATAGTGAGTAATGAAGAAGAATTTATTATAAATGAGATAGTTAATCAAATTCCAGGCTATGATAAATCAGAATGTATGTTATATGCGGTGGAGAAATCTTCATTTAATTTGTTTATTTACCAGAGGTTAAACAAATATGAAAATTTTGAAGACGATGATACATTTAATTATGGACATAATTCAGCAGCAATCATAAAAAATTTTGTCCTAGCCCCGTATAATAGTACCACTCATAATTAGACAATTTGATAACATTTAGTCAAATTGAGGAGTATTACT
>JAIETT010000218.1 GCA_019744945.1 Burkholderiales bacterium | reverse complement strand
AATGCCGCTTCAATAACTTGTTGTAATTGTTCCATTCTGAGCTCCATAAAAATTAGTGCCTAATTATACAATATTTATCTTATAAGTAATTAGCAACTCTTCAAATCATAAATACTCATATAAGATATTCATCCAAAATTAACGTAAAATACACACAAACATATTTTACGTTAATTCTAAAAAACTATATAATTTAATTACTTAACACTACTTCTAAATTTATAATTGTGCATTCATCATATTTAAGCACATTATTTGCTTATATTGTTCTCCCCATGTCATCATAGCATCAAGCATAGGTCTCATGGAGATACCAAATTCAGTTAAAGAATACTCTACTTTAGGTGGTACTTGTGGATAAACCTTGCGATAAACAATACCATAATTTGCCACCAGCAGAACTAAACACCACAAACAAAAGCATAACAATAAGTTAAACCAACACCTCAAATGTATAAGATTTATATTTTGTATTATTGACAATAGCTTATCTTGTAACCAGACAAGCAAGACATTACTGACACTCAGAGCGAACTTAGTTATATTCATGAAAATTGATTTATGCAAAAATAAGAAATATATATCCTTAAATAGCTATTTCTTTATAAACATGCTCTAGGTATAATCCCGCCCTATGCTTTATATATTATTTTTCTGAAGGATGTGATTACAACATCTCCTCAACTCCATATTCTTAACTACCGCTGTTTTAATAATTGATTATTGAAAATTACATTCATCGCAATAATAACTTAACCTATAACCAAAGATAAACTAAATAATAAAAGTCTTAAATAAGATAACCAACAAGGAATAAATATGCAATTTAATAAATTTAATAAAAATACATGTCTCATGCTGTTAATCAGCGCGGGAATCGTAGCCTGTAATTCAGGTAGCAATGGAACTACACCATCTGACACCACCATAAGTAAATCAACTACAGGTATTTTTTCAGGTACCAACCCTGTTAAAAACCTCGGCTGGAATGTAGTGGTGAGTAATACTAGTAACGAAAGCTATGTCGTCACTGGCATTGGTGGGCAGGGAAACCAAAACTGGCACGCCTATGATTTTGATCATAAGCAAATCGTCCCACCCCATGACTCGCGGATATTTTATACTGAGGCGAGCTCTGATGGATATCAGAATCTAAGGGTATATCCTATTCCAAACAATAGTGACCCAGAAAACTTTCAACCAACAACTTGGAAATCAGTATCCTTACACGAAGAAGCAGATGGTCAAGGTAATTACATTATCAATGACGATAACGCGAGCAAGGGATTAGCCATGTATAACCACCCTAAAGATCTGACTGGGATAATTGGTGGTGGCTCCCTATTTTATGCAAGTATTGATGGAATGAAGTCTGGTATTGTTACGGCATTTAATTGGCTTGATCCATCCAGTGCAGTAATAACTCACACACCAGCTGTAGCAGATTCTTATCTAGCGGGTGAAAGCGCCGTCGCAAATGTTATACTTCGTTCACCTGCTGGGGCTGGGGGGGATTATCTACGTACGCGCGAAGATAAAACAAACCAATCATATAAAGATCTCGTTGAAAAGCAGTTTAAAGATCATGCTGGTGCTTATATAAATGGAGCAGTAGGTAGTTTTGCTATCTGGTATTTTAGTAGCGAAGAATTTACTTCAATAGCGAAAATTGACGCATTTAGACCTAATGCCAAGTTTGTTCTTTCCGAGTTAAGTAAGATTACTGTTCGAAAAGAAGCATTAGTACGTAGTAATGCTATAATGTCAACTACAGAAGCCCAGAGATTACAAAATGAAATAAATAATCAAATAACGCCTATAATAAAAAATAACGAACAGCTATTTAATGAATATCTTTCACAACCATTAGCGGCATTGCAGGCTAAAAATAAGTACTTAGATCTACAACTAGAGTTTATAAAAGTGATTAATGAATATGATGTAGCGTTTAGTAGCGTACCTAACGCATCTCGCGTTCCACTGTTTGAGCTTCTAGCGCAAGTTCAGCAACTACCCCCAGAAAAATTAAGCACATTTAACAAGGTTGGCGAGATGAGCCTTAACGAGCTACTTATAAAAACGAAAGGCAATACGTTAGCACCATTGGATCTAGGAGATACAGGATTAACTGCAAAAGTAGGAGCTCTTTCAACTTACGACCCAAATATGTACTTAACTGCGAAAAATGTTGATCAAATTGGATTTGGAACTGTAAAAGTAAAAGATCTTACACGTAAATGGATACCACAAACCTTACCGCAAGAGATTATCTTAGCTAAAGAGGATTATGCGAAAGCTGCTGCAAAATTTGCAACAAATTCGACTAAAGAGGTGGTTTATGATTTATGGTTAGATGAACCAGCTACAACCGCTCAGGCTAAAATTCAACGTGCTATGACAGTAAAAGCACGTAATTCAAACCTACTCGCTGAAATGAATGATGCTGAAACTACCGGCTGGAAATTTAATCCTGAGGATTTAAAAGATCCTGGAATGATGGGAACCATATCAGAAGCAAAATTATCCACAACAGCCCTCAAAGGCATGTACGTTTTGGGGCGTACACTTGCGGTTGCCGGAGACGTCGCTGCTGTTGTAGTTCCTCTAGGGTTAGCACTAAATGATTTGTACGCAAAAGACAAAGTTACCACATCATTTACAATTAATAATGATGGCTCTCTTAACGTGGGATATATGGCATCGGTACGTTATGGGACATATCTTAATAGTTGTATGTATGATCTGGAATCTTCCAACAAAAATACCTTATCTGCATGGTGTCTCAATAATAATATGCAACTAGAAAGTGCCATTGATGGTACTCCGATAATGACTAAGTTAGATGTAAACACCTGTAAAGATTCTGAAGACATCTGGAATAAAAATGGCAAACTACAATGCGTTAGCAATGCTTTAGCTTTAAATGCTAATCAACTACCAGTAGGTGACTATGCGAATTCATGCAGTGAACTTAGCTATGTTGACAATGTTTTACGCGGAAAATGTAAAAACAGCCATGGTGCACTTGTTAGCAGTGAACTATATACAGAAAAATTATGTGATTCCTCTATGAGTGTAAGAAACAATGATGGGTATTTGGAGTGTGGACTTTGGCAAATTGGGTCAATAAAAATTAACTCCAATAATAACACCAATGCACCTAAAGGAAGCTATCAAAACAGTTGTCATATTCGAGGGTTTGATGGCGTCATTCTTGCGGGAAGCTGCAAAACCCCTAAAGGTGATTACGATAACACCGTCTTAAACTACCCAGCAAAATGCGCGGCAGGCAGTGGGGTTGAGAATATCAACGGAGATTTACGCTGTCAAACTTGGCGCTAAATACCAGATAACGGCGTGCCATATATCATCTTATTTCTAAATAAACACCCCCAGCCCTTGTAGATAAGAAAGTGGTGTTTATTTAAAAATACCTACGAACAGAATTATATCGAGAATCCTTACTTTCAATATTTTTGGGGCAATATATATTTTGAACATAAGATTGGTTTAACCAGTGAAAGCCTGATCGTTTCTAAAAGTTGTCTCCCAAGTGAGACAACTTTATTTATTAATTATGCTTATAATCAGGCACTTTATTACGGCTAAGAACCCTAACTCAGTGGTTAACCTAAATTACCGCTACGAAATAAATCTAATGAACAAAACAATCAAAAAGAAGATAAATATGCAATTTAATAAAAATACATGTCTAATGCTGTTAATCAGCGCTGGAATCGTGGCTTGTAACTCAGGAAGCAATGGAACTACAGCATCCGATGCAACCATAAGCAAATCAACCACAGGAATGTTTTCGGGAACCAATCCAGTTAAAAACCTAGGCTGGAATGTTGTGGTTACGAATAATAGTAATGAAAGCTATATCGTAACAGGTATTGGTGGACATGGAAATAAGAACTGGAATTCTTATGACTTTGATCATAAGCAAATAGTTGCGCCCCATGACTCGCGGATATTTTATACAGAGGCGAATTCTGATGGTTATCAGAGTCTAAGGGTCTATGCAATTCCTCCGAATAGTGATCCAGATAATTTTAACCCTGCAACTTGGAAATCAGTAACCTTGCATGAAGAAAACGATGGCAAAGGTAACTACATTATTAATGACGACGACTTGAGCAAAGGATTAGCCATTTATAACCACCCTGAAGATACAGCAGGGGTAATTGGTGGCGGCACTCTATTTTATGCAAGTATTGATAGCGTTAAGTCTGGTATTGTTTCAATGGTTAATTGGGTTGTCCCAGCCAGCCAAATATTATCTAACACACCAAGTGTAGCAGATTCTTATTTAGCCGCTGAAAGTAACGTCGCAAATGTTGTATTTCATTCACCAGCTGGTTTTGCAGGTGACTACCTACGTACGCGTGAAGATAAGCAAAACAAAGAATATAAATACAACGTTGAACTTGAGCTTAAAGAGATTGGTGGATATGCTGGATTTTCGGGGGGGGCTGCGGGGCTCTGGTATTTTAGTAGCAAAATGGCAAAAAATGCTACAGAATTAGAACAATTTAAGCGTGAAGCCAATGAAGTTCTTGAAACCTTAATTAAGATTACACGCACAAAACAAGCAATCGTCGGTAACCAACAACGAGCTATCGCGCGCGATTACCAGGATTATAAGCAGAAATTACGTGACGATTCAATGCCTGAGGTAAAAGTTGAACCTAACAGCTTTGCTGAGGCCTGCAAAAACTATGGTGAGTTACTTTGTGCAGCTCGGAGACAAAAAGACGAAGCTCGTAACGCTGATACACTAGAAGGTTTAGCCGCAGATGAGCAGCAAGTAACTGGCATACTAGAAAAAGATAGAGCTCTATTTGATGAATACAATCTATCACAAGTAGTAGAGGTATTCCAAGCTCAAAATGTGTTTTTAAATAAGCAGCTGGAACTTGAAGCAAAAGTTAATGAATATACTAAGGCTATTGTGGCAATACCTGACAATGATAGCGCCACAGCTTTGACTACATTCCTCAGCAAAACCTCACCTGAAGACTTAAATCTTTTGGTAGAGAAATACCATGACCTTACCCTCAATGAGTTAATAAGACAGCTGAAGGATAAGCCAGCTGCAGTGGATGCTTTTAATCGTACTGCCGATAGGTTAAATCGTTTTGCGCAAGCTGCTATTATACCAGATGCTCCAGCTATGGACTCTTTAGGTCGTGACGTGAGTGGAGGTACAGAAGCGCTTAAAGATAAAGGGTTTGGAAAGTTTACTGTTAAAGATTTACAACTCAAGTTGCAGATAAATGATTTAGCCACTGATGTTTTTAAAGCAAAATATATGTATGCAGAAAAATCGGCAGTATTTATAACTGCTTTTGATAAGAATGAACCATGGAGTTTGCTGAACGCTGCGCAGTTTAACAATACTGATCGGGTAGAACGGCTAATTAAAGGTAATATTAGAAGGAAAGAACCATTAGATCCTCTGATCGCCTATATTTCAAGTGATGCTAACGTAAAGTCGACAAATGACTATCATATATTAACAGATTCTTATGCAACGGAGGAGTTTATAAACAGTCAACTCTCTACATCAGCATCACTCTTTAAAACTCTCAGCATTCTTGGACGAACAATTGTGGTTGGCATGGACGTCGCAGCTGTTGTAGTTCCGATCGGATTAGCACTAAATGACTTGTATGCTAAAGACCGTGTTACTACCTCATTTACCATCAATAATGATGGTTCTCTTAAGGTTGGCTATATGGCATCGGTACGTTATGGGACATATCTTAATAGTTGCATGTATGATGTGGAATCTTCCAACGGAAATACCTTATCTGCATGGTGTCTCAATGATAATATGAAGCTAGAAAGTGCCATTGATGGTACGCCTATAACTAGTCAGCTAGATGTAAACAGCTGTAAAGATTCTGAAGACATCTGGAATAAAAATGGGAAACTGCAGTGCGTTAGCAGCGGTTTAACTTTAAATGCTAATCAACTACCAGTAGGTGACTATGCGAATTCATGCAGTGAACTTAGCTATGTTGACAATGTTTTACGCGGAAAATGTAAAAACAGCCATGGTGCACTTGTTAGCAGTGAACTATATACAGAAAAATTATGTGATTCCTCTATGAGTGTAAGAAACAATGATGGGTATTTGGAGTGTGGACTTTGGCAAATTGGGTCAATAAAAATTAACTCCAATAATAACACCAATGCACCTAAAGGAAGCTATCAAAACAGTTGTCATATTCGAGGGTTTGATGGCGTCATTCTTGCGGGAAGCTGTAAAAACTCTAAAGGTGATTACGAGAATACCGTCTTAAACTACCCAGCAAAATGCGCCGTAGGTAGTGGGGTTGAGAATATTAGCGGAGGGTTACGCTGCCAAGCTTGGCGCTAAACCAAACTATTGATCTACAAATAGCCGTGATTTATCTTAGACACCCGCAATATAAAATAGGTGGAATCAATTCCACCTATTTTATATAATAAAGCAAAGTACTATAAGTCAAGCAATAAGCGTGCTGGATCTTCTAGTGCATCTTTGATTGCCACCAGAGCTAACACCGCTTCGCGGCCATCAATAATCCTATGATCATAAGACAGTGCTAAATACATCATTGGACGAACCACTACTTGACCATTTTCAACTACCGCACGGTCTTTGGTCGCATGCATACCCAAAATCGCCGATTGCGGAGGATTAATAATTGGCGTTGACATCATTGAGCCAAAAGTTCCACCATTAGTAACTGAGAAAGTTCCACCAGTTAATTCTTCAAGCGCTAATTTACCATCTTTGGCACGTTTACCAAAATCAGCAATTTGCTTTTCAATATCCGCAATTGACATATTTTCAGCATTACGTAAAATTGGCACAACTAAACCACGTGGTGAACCAACCGCAATTCCGATATCAAAATAGCCATGATAAACAATATCATCGCCATCAACTGAGGCGTTTAAAACCGGATATTGTTTTAATGCTGATAACGCAGCTTTAACAAATAATGACATGAAACCAAGTTTAACACCATGTTTTTTCTCAAACTGATCTTTATATTTAGCCCGTAAATCCATAACTGGTTTCATATTAACTTCATTAAACGTCGTCAAGATCGCATTCGTTTGTTGGCTTTCCAATAAGCGCTCTGCAACTCGTTTACGCAACCGACTCATCGGTACGCGTTCATCAATTCGTGAACCTTTACCAGCCATTGAATTTAACACATCTTCTTTGAGTACACGTCCACCACGACCACTGCCAGCAACATTGCTTAAATCAACGCCATTATCCGCAGCAACTTTTGCCGCCGCAGGCATCGCTTTAACACCATTACTTGCCGCAACAGGAGCTGCCACCGCTGCTTGAACAGGCGCAGCAGCAGCCTCTGGAGCAACAGCTTCGGGTTTAACATCAGTATCTAGATACGCAATTAACTGACCGCTAATAACTACATCACCAGGTTTGCCGACAATTTCCACCAACCCACCATCTTCAGGCGCAGGTAATTCCAAGACTACTTTATCAGTTTCTAAGTCAATCAAACACTCTTCGCGCTTAACGAATTGCCCTGCTTGTTTGTGCCAATTTAATAACACCGCTTCACTTACCGATTCAGGTAACTGAGGAACTCTAATTTCAATTTTCATAAACTCATTCCTAATAAAGATTAATTATGTAAATTACTTGGTTTATAAATAATACAGCCGAGTAAGAAAATCGGTTGTGCCAATACCAAAAATAATAAGCCCAATCCCATTAACGGCATCGTAAATGCCGCAACTTTTGTCAATACACCACTGATTTTAAACCATAAATTATTCGCATTTTTACCCAGCAGTAACAAATTTGTCGCCACCAAGTAAGTAGTATACGTTAAAAACAATAACAAGCCAACTATCAGCGCGATACTTAAATAACTCAACATTGAATTATTTGTCACTGCGGCTTGGTCTAAATTAATATACGCCAAAAACCCCATCGCGGGCAGCAATGGAATTAATTGAATCAGCGAAATGCGAAATAATTTAGAGCCAAAACCTAATTTATCGATTTGTAAATAGAGATACATCAGCAAAATTAAGCCTGGCAATGCCAGCCATTCTAATTTTGGAAACGCACCTGCTGCAAATAGAATTAAAGCTATGCCACCGATCAGATTAATTTGTTTATTCATCCGTCTAGTTGCCTAATGCCGCATTTAACAAATCTGCCAATTGCTGATTATGCATAGTTGAAGTTCCACAAGCTGGTGCTGCTGCACGTGGGCGACTAGCTGCAATAAAGCGTCCAGTCACTAAACAAGCATCTAAATCTTCACGAATTTGCAACCACGCACCTTGATTATACGGTTCTTCTTGTGCCCAGACAAATTCTTTAGCTTGAGTATATTTCGCGAACTCAGCACTAAGTTGTGCACTTGGCAATGGATATAATTGTTCCACACGCACAATTGCGACCGTTTCAGTTAAATTACGTTCAGCACGTGCTTTAACTAAATCATAATAAACCTGTCCAGTACAGACGATTACGCGTTTAGCACTCGTTGCTGCAGTTGTATCAGCGATCAGAGGTAAAAATACTCCATTAGTAAGTTCACTCACATCACTCATGGCATCTTTAAAGCGCAACAAACGTTTAGACAAGAAAATCATTAATGGTTTAGCATAATTCGATTTAGCTTGACGGCGAATTAAATGGAACATTTGCGCAGCAGTTGATGGAATTACCGCAATAATATTATTTTCGGCGGCTAATTGCAAGAAGCGTTCAATCCGTGCTGAGGAATGCTCTGGACCTTGACCATCAAAACCATGCGGTAAAATCATGGTTAAGCGACTGAGGCTACCCCATTTAGCTTCACCTGAAATGATAAATTGATCAATCATTACCTGTGCACCATTGGCAAAATCACCAAATTGACCTTCCCAAATCGTCAAATTATGAATATTTTCTAAACTATAGCCATATTCAAAACCTAGCACGCCCTCTTCATTAAGGATTGAATCATAGACCCCAAACCAACTCTTATTTTGCGCATTTTTTAACGGAATATAAATTCCCTCACTGCGTTGACGACGATTCATATTATGCCATGCCGCATGGCGATGTGAGAATGTACCCCGTCCAGCATCTTCACCACTTAGACGCACACTAATTCCATCATCCAATAATCCAGCGTAAGCCAAGGTTTCAGCCATTCCAAAATCAACTGGTTGTTTACCAGCACCCATAGCTTGACGCGTATCAATTAATTTGCTCACCGTAGCGTGTAATTTAAACTCAGGATCTGCGGGCTTAGTTGTCACAATCGTAGTTAATTTAGCTAGTTGCTCGGGAGTAATTTTAGTCGCCGTTGGGCTATCCCATTCAACGTTAGCAAATTGCTCTGCTGCGTAGTTATAGCGTGGCAAAGGTAGCATCGTGTCTTTATGGACATGTTCACCTTTAAGCAATGCCGCACGATACTCTTCCAGCAATTTAACATCATCACCCTCGGCAATCACGCCTTGTGCAACTAATTCTTTAGCAAATAACGCCCGTGTACCAGGATGTTGTTTTACTTTAGCATACATTAAAGGTTGGGTCAAGGTTGGATCATCTGCTTCATTATGTCCATGACGACGGAAACAGACCATATCAATTAAAATATCCCGGGCAAATTCTTGGCGATAGGCAACGGCTAAATCAATCGCAAAAATTACCGCACGTAAATCATCGGCATTCACATGAATAACTGGAGTTTCCACCATTTTGGCAATATCACTGCAATAACGCGACGAACGATTATCGCTCACCCGTGAAGTGGTAAAACCAACTTGATTATTCACGACAATATGAATTAATCCATAACCACCGTAGGTACGGGTTAAACTCATATTAAATACCGCTTGATTGGTACCTAAACCGATCAATGCTGAATCACCATGAATTAACACTCCCATTACGGAAGCTTTATCCACGGGTAATTTATCTTGTTTCGCGCGGACAATTCCCTGCACCACAGGATTAATTACCTCTAAATGCGAGGGGTTGTATGCCAACGCCACTTTGACTTTTTTACCATTAATGGTTGAATATTCGCAAGCATAGCCTTTATGGTATTTAACATCACCACTAGTGACAAATTCATAATGTGGATAATTACCATCAAATTCATCAAATAGTTTTTGGGGTGCTTTACCCGTGATATTAATGAGTGTATTTAAACGTCCACGATGCGCCATACCCAAATCAATATCATTAACCCCAACCGCGGCAGCTTGACTAATCATACGATCCAGTAACGCAATCAGTGTATCGCCACCCTCTATTGAAAAGCGTTTTTGCCCAACGTATTTATTATGCAGGTATTTTTCTAAGCCCTCGGCTTCAGTCAGTTTTTGCAACGCTTGCTTTTGTTCATCTGGATTTAATTTGAAAGTTAAGTAATTATCTTCAACTTTTTCAAGTAACCACTGATGTTCCGTAACATCACTGACATAAGAAAATTCAAAACCCGTATTACCGCAATAAATTTCTTCATAATGTGCAACGATGTCTTTTAGTTTGGAAACCCGCGCTTTACGTAAATCATAATCATTATAAAATTCATTTTCTAATTCATTCTCAAGACCGTAAGTTTCCAATTTAAGTTCAACTGGTCGCTCCAACACCTCGCGTTTTAATGGATCAAGCTTGGCAAATTTATGCCCCCAGACACGATAAGCATCAATTAAACTATGCACATTTACCTGAGAACTACTCATGCCCTCGCTACTTGCTGCGCTTAGGATTGGGTTACTGGTTAAAATTGAGAATTTTTGCTTAATATCATTATGGTTGACATCTTTGACACCGCCATCTTGGAGTGTATCAAAATAAGTTTTCCATTTGGGCTCAACACTGGCTGGATTATCAAGGTATAACTCATACAGCTCCTCAATAAAATCACTATTCGCACCAAATAGGTACGATGAATTCCAATTCTGTTGCATGCTTTGCATTTCTTTTCACCTTAACTTAATTGTATTTTTTTAGAACATACCTTGACAAATTTAACGACTGACCTCAGCAAAAAATTTAACCCACAATAGTGGCTATTTTACTATGGCAATATACGGGCTATAATTTTATCACTATTGACTGACGAACTGGAGAAAATATATGCTGCAACGCGCAGATCTAGCGTGAAGCAATTCGAGAGTGTAGGCTATTTAAGCGCTCACTCCACCACTAAATTGGTGATTTAAGCAGATATAAGCAAGAATTCAAAATTATTTTTCTCTACTTGACACCAATTGTAGCTTAAATTTCCAGCACAGGGTCTAACGTATAAAATAAATTAAATCAAGATATTACAAATAATACAGCTGACGCCAACCAGCTTAACAAAACCGCAGTTTTAGATTTTGTCTCGCAAGTGAGACAAAATCATTAATTAATTGCCACGATAATAACGTTCTCAAGTGTGAAATATTCAAACACTTAGAAGAAATGGAATAACTTAAGACAGCAGAATTAGCTGTAGCACGACATTTACCTGAATCTATTTTTAATTAAAGAAATTAATAAATGAGAAAACAATCAGTACTTTGTTTAAGTATAATGGCAATTGGGTTAGTTGCTTGTCACGGCGGAACCAGTAGTGGTGGTGATAGCGCTCCAGCACCAACTAATAATACTGTTTTAAATGCAATTACAATTGATAGTAGTAGTGTTATACCAGTTTTATCGGGTGCAAGCACTAAAACTGTTCTTTATGTTCATAATAATAGCATTCAAGACATTACTGGAATTAGCTATAATTCATCAAACGAGAATAATAATAACAAATCTAGTAATAAGGTTAGTGCATTATTCAAATCACTATTTGCAACATCATCCACAGACTTTATTAACCCAACTTCAGCCACCAGATGTAGCTCTATTAAAGCAGGACAATCTTGCGCGTTAGAAATTAATACACCAACTTCGGACGAGGTGGCGTTTAAAGGTAGTACCGCAGTTCAAGCCAAATACGAAAATTCGTTAGGTGAGAAAAAATTTACTACATTAGTAAATTATGCCAGTGTGGACAACACTCAAACACATGGCGCTGTCTTTAGTGGTAAAGTTACAGCACCGGCAAGCAAGAACACTCAATATGTAACTACTTACCTTTATGGTACCGGTAGTGGGCAAATCCATAAGATTCATTCCTTAAAATTAGATAAATCTGGTTTCAAAATCACACAGGGTGATGTAACTGGTCTAGAGGTTCAATCTAATTATGTGCAAGCCATAGAAGTTGCAGTACCGCCAAGTACAAACGCTATTTCAGCAACAATCACAGTTCAATCATCATTAAAATCAGCTCCGCAAAAAGCTCAAAATACACATGCACTAAATAGTACACACGCCTTAATGAACGAAACCTACGACAGTAATAGCTCAATAGTAGGAAATTCAATCCTTCCTGATGGAGCGCTCCTAACTGTAGGTCAAGCACCCGTAATAAATACTTCGCTTGCAACCACAGGAAGCTTCCCGATGATCAACTCAGGTAATGCTGAGGCAACAGCCATCGCAGTTACAATGCCAGCTGGTGCGGTACAAAGCACAGGAGCAAATGCTTGTGGCTCAAGTCTTGCTAGTAATGACTACTGCATGATTTACTATACAATTAATTCAAGCCACCAAGTAGGACAAGGTAATATTATTATTCACTATACAGGCACTAATTCAGCTTCAATTACTAACCCGATTGATTGGTATAAAACTGGGGCAGCTTTTGCGGGAATGAACGCAACTCCAAATAGTTTAACAACTCATGCAGCTACACCAGTTAGCACAAATGTAACCGTTACTAATGCAGGCAGCTACAATTTCACAAATGTGACTATTCCAAACCCAGTTATTACAGGTAATGCGACGGCTTCGGTTGATGCAGGGAGCTGTACTGGTGCGTTGGCAGCGGGTAGTAGTTGTACTTATAGCGTAACCGTTAGCTCACCAAGCGTACAAAATGGCACGTTGAAACTTGGCTTTTCAGCTGATTATGCAATTAATGGCACAACGGCAACCTACTCACGGGTTTTACCATTAAGCTACTCGATTACACCACAACTTCCATCATTATCCATAGCTGCATTAACTATGAATATTACGGGGAACAATGTAGAATCCCAAATTCTACCAATTGTGATTAGCAATAATGGTGATGCTACGGCGACAATTAGCGGCACAAGTTTGATTAATGCACCAGCTTACCTAACCTTAACAGGAACGGCATGTACTAGCATCGCAGCTGGAGCTTCATGTTCAACTCAAAATGCGAAATTGGGTCCAGTAATTGCCAATACTCCATTAGTCGAGTCAATCAACTATCAAGCTAATTACTCTGGCACAGATTTAGCCACAACCTCAGCAACGACTAATATTAATACAACGGTTCAAACTAATACACAAAGCGTTTCATTAAGCGCTCCTGTTGTGACTAACTCGGCATCAGGAGATGGTTCATCAGCTACACCATATATATTCAGTGGCGCAAATACAGCAGCCAAAACGCTAACGTTGACGTACATTAACTCTGGTACTAACCCAGTGAAAATCACAGGAATCACTAATCCAAACTCAGGATATGTTTGGGCAATTGACACTGCGAGATCAAGCTGTTATGTTGGAGAAATACCTGCTGCAATAGTTCAACCAACTGAACATTGTACGGTAGTCTTCAATAGTATTTTAAATCAACACGCTATTGGTTTAGGCTCAACTTTAGGGGCTAGCTATACAGAAAATGTAACGTTGCCAACTGTAACATTCCAAGATCAACAAGCAACTGGCACCCAGTTTAGCATTCAGCCAACAACTCCAAATGGTGAAACGGTAGTTTATGCAACCGCTCAACAAGCTACGCTTAGTAGCGCAATGTCTCAAGCAGGAGCAAATGGTGGGGTAACAGTCACTAACACTTTGGCAAATGCGACAGGTTATGCTTCAATTACGGCAACTACACAAATGGAAGACTATTTCACTGGTTCACCAACTATGACTAATTGCACGCAAAGTGTAATCAATGGCATCCGTACTAAAGAGTGTACTTTATCACCAAGTACCCTAGTTGGAACAGGTGTTTATACACCACTTAGCGGTTATACTGGGGAGACACTAAATGCAATCTACACGGTAAACACCAATAATCAAGTGGTAAGTGTAACTCAACAATCAGGTAGTCTAGTACTTCAGTAATTCTACCCAATAAATTAGCCTATCTTTAGGTAGGCTAATTTCAATTTAACTATTTTTCTGGTGCTTAATATGTCACAAAATGAAAATGAATACCTTGTAACTTCACAAAAAGTTTATCTAAATTCGCTACAATGTTACAAAAAAATTTACCAGGCATCACAACAGACATTCCAAAAAAGCTTGTCAAATAAACTCCAAGAAATGTTAAAGCATTCACTTGATATTAAAAAATACTTATCTATTGAGGAATTAATTATGACTTATGATAAAAGTTTAATTAAAGAAGATATTATCAAAGCCCTATACAAACAATTTGATGCTGATTTAGAATTTTTACTTGAATTACAAAATGAAATCATTAAAAATGTTGACAGTATTACCGAAGATAAAAACAGTATCTAAGATAATCAGCCAATTGTCTCCCAAGTGAGACAAACAGTTATTCTCATTCATGTAATAATCACGAATATCCAAAACTTAACTATTTGACCAGTTATAAAAGCATAATTTATTTCAAGCAAGTTAATTATCCTTTTAGAATTAGTCACCTAAAAATTAATCACTAACTCCACTAAAGAGTTCAACATGAAAACTATTTTTACTTTAATCAGCCTAATTATGACAGTATGTTATTTCAATAATAAACCACCAAGCATCAGTCATTCTAATGACCTTATGCGAACAATTACAGCTGGCTACACGCAACAGAGTATTAAGTACGAAGACTCACCATTCAAATAATTTCACGTTCATCAAAATGTTACTTAGTAGCCATGGAATTATGCGTAAGGTATAAAGGACTATAGAGTCCGCTAAAAGATTTAAAATTATATTATTTTTATCCACTAATTATTGATTAAGGTGGATTATTTTGAAGGGTATAAAAATGAAAAAATTTTGGGTAACCACACTAATTATAGTGGTGATTTTAGCACTTATGGCTGTTTTTACAAAAAATAGCTTTGTTTTAGATTCTTTAAGTAATGAATCAAAAAAGCTAGGAGTACAAACGACTGACACAGCTGGTGTCGTTAGTGGTTTACTGCAAAATATCGGTATGCAAAAATTCCACGATCAAGATTTAATAACATTAAATCACATAACTGAATACATTGACACCACATTTGCAAATAACCACTCGAACATTAAAGCTAAAGCCGCAACGTTTGACTACTTAAAACAGCGACTTGAAGCGCTCTATTCGCCAAATAAAGAGCAAGTAAATATGCATTATAAACAAGCTTATACCGCGATGAGCTGTGTTATGTATCTAATGGGAGATAGTGGTGGCGAAAGTAGCCCAGAAGTCTTACTTTTGTCAATAAATGAAAAATTTTTAGCCGATCAAGAGTTTAAAAAAAGACAAGAAAGCGCAGACATTTTACTTAATGGTGAGATTTTTATAGATATGCCGCAAGCAGAAAAAGAAAGGACATGCAATGCAATATATAACTAAACTTTTTTTCCTAATACTTTGTTTAACTGGAAGTACTTTTGCAGCAGAGAGCACCGCGGTGGCAACGCCCAAGGTGGGCAACGGTGGGCTGCAAGACACAACTCAAACCGTTGAAGTAGCAATTACTAGCGGCGGCGACGAACGCCTGCAAAATTTTCAGTTCGCTCATGCAGAAATGAAATGTGCAGGTTTGAATAATGCATACACTATAAGTAGCACCAACCAAAACCATCTATATGTAACAGGGCCTTTTGTAGGTGATAAGCGTAATACATGTAAATTAATAGACGATGATGTTTATTTTAAATTACATAATATTATCATTAGCTTTGATTACGAGGGTACCAAACAAGAATGTATTTTAACCGCAGATATTGGAACTAGTAATGATGCTATTGGAAGCACTATTGGAAGCTACCATGATAAACTGCAAAGCGAAATTGTAGGCAATCCACATGGATCAAAAGAGTTAAAAGAAACCCCAGCTATGTGCATTGGCAACCCTAAATTCACGTATAAGGTTATCCAAGGCAGCCGCGAGGCATTTGTTGGTTACGATAAAGGACGAATTGAAATTCACCACGTCGATTCTCCACGTGTTTCAGATGCGGGTGTAGTTTGGACGTTGTACGTGAATGGAATAATGAACTCGATTGACGATGCGATGCTAAGCTCTCTTGCTATGGCTAGTACAGGGCCTAAATCAGACGGTGCTAACTTACAATACGGCTTACTCTATAACCGTTCAAATGGCATTATAAGCGATACCAACGATTTAACTACAATGAAGATGTTTGACTCATATATTGCAAATGGAAGCTACATTAAAGTCTATGAGAAAACAACTGGTGTGACTAACTGTAATTCAGCAGAATGTCAAAAAGCTGCACTCGACTGGTATTTAACCATGGTATATACCGAAAATGGCTTTGGTCAGCACTCCCCATTGGAAATTTATGGTCATGACTTTGACTCCGTTTGGAGTAGTTTCCTAAATTATGGCATTTATCCAACTGACAAGATACTCTTAGTTGCGCATAGTCAAGGAAATTTATATGCAAATGTTTTAACTGATTATCTTAAATATGTTCGGGCATTTCCTGCTGAAAATCTTAATACGTTGCATGTTGGTGTCACGTCTGCTAGGACAACTACAAATCTAGGCAACTCTTCTAATGTTTATAAATTATTTCCAAATGATATCCTACCTAATTATATTACCAACGTCGAGGATCATATTATAAATCAATGGCGTAGCCAAGTTAGGAGTTGGTACATAGACTCTCCAACTAAAATTGATACAACAAAATTGGAGCCACTTGCAGGTAATTTCAGTCATGACGGCGAACCTCGACTGAATCCCTATTTAGATGACCTCATGAACCATGGCTTTATTGAGGCATACTTGAACCACTCATCTACGGCCAGTGCATTCTATAAAATGTTAAATTACATGATCGCTGGTGATGAATATGAGCTGAAAGCACAACACCTGACGCAAACAGGCGTTAGCATACTAAAAGTAAGAGAAACCAACAGTCCAGCATATTTTTCAAGTAAAATAGATATTTACCCTCCATCAGGTGGAAATATCGGTGGTTTGGTTGGAAGAAAATTTTTAGACCTAGGTAATAACATTATTAATGGAATCTCACCTTTGAGCATCGAAAAGGGATATTATCAAATTTTCACTTCTCCAGATTATCGCTATATCATAAATGCTTATAAGCCCTATGATACCAGCTATTGTGGTGAAGATACTTTTGAGATGATTGTTACGAATAAAAATTTTGAGATTACATGTGGCAGTACGCATAAAACAATTCGTGGTAGTATTGATTCTGGACTGTTTAGGTTCTCGTTTTACGCTAAAGATTCTAAGTTAGAGCCGAGTAATTTAAATCTATTTTATGCATTTACTAACTGGGACTACGAGTTGATACAAGGTCAAGGCTATAATATTCCGTTAATACTTCAGTTTAATAAAAATCTCAGTTATCGCTTAGATGTGACACCTGATTTAACTAATTGGCATCCATTAGCAATTGACGATGACTCACTCGGAGGGGCATTTACATTTAAAACCGATTGGATTATCAATACAATTAATTTACATCATGATCAACTCTGTAATTATTATGAATATCAAGCTAAGCTAATATGTCCAGTTAAGATATCACATTTTGACACAGTAATAAATGTTGAATTATCTGCTATTGTGCCATTTAGCCATTATGACAGCACTCGACCTCTGAATTTAACTAGGGCAGACTTTACCTTTAGCACCAGAGGAATTGACAACGAGGATAGCACGTATAGAGAACTCTATACCAAATATACAGGTAAACCAGCAGCACACGATGAATTATACCTTGGTTTTGTCGAGCCCGATGACAATTAAAAAATTGGACTAGACTTTTATTAGAGGACAACGGTAATACCCCCTAAAAACAATGTCATTCTAAAGTAGAGAGATTTACAATAATGACTAACATAAAAGGGGTATGAATAATGAAGAGTTCAAAATTTAGCGAATCACAAATAGTAACTATTTTAAAATTAGCAGAAAATGGTATGCCAATTACTGAGGTATGTCGGAGTAATGGTGTTAGTAGTGCGACATTTTATAAATGGCGCGCAAAATATGGCTGCATGAATGTATCGATACTATCAACGATAAAACAGTTAGAAGCCGAGAATAACCGCTTAAAACGAATGTATGCTGAATTGCAATTAGATCATGATGTCCTTAAGGAGGTAATGACAACAAAGTGGTGAAGTCATCACAACGTAAATTGATGGCTAATGCTGTAGCATTAAAATATGGTTTTAGCATAAGGCGTGTTTGTAGTTTATTTCACATAAGTGAAACTACGTACCACTATGTAAGCAAATTGAATGATAATAATGAGCGCATTGCAAAATTGTTGCTGGAGATAACACCTGAACATAGGACGTGGGGATTCCAACTATGTTATTTGTCACTAAACATAATTGATGATTATAACCGTGAGGCACTGGAAAGTGAAATTGACCTCTCATTACCATCAACACGCGTGATAAGAGCACTCAATAGGCTGATTGAATGCAGAAGTAAGCCATTTGCAATTAGGTGTGACAATGGACCAGAATATATTAGTGATATATTGAAACGCTGGGCAAGAAAGAATGATATTGAACTATGGTATATCCAACCAGGTAATCCACAACAAAATGGATATGTGGAGCAATTTAACCGCACCATGTGAGATATGAATTACTGAATCAATGCTTATTTGAGAGCATTGAGCAAGTAAAACAACAATCAACTCCGTGGATCTGGATGTATAATAATGTGAGACCACATCTGGCAAATGGAGGTATGCCACCTGTTTTTAAGAAATAATTATTTAAGTGTAAATATGTACTTACTTTTAAATAACATTAAAAATGGGCGTATTATCCTTCTTAAAACACATTTCTTAAACTACTATCCGCTAAGGCAAGAGTAGTTTTATTTATGTGATCGTGATTATTACATGGGTAGCAATAAAAAATTGTGAGTCTGTCATAAATTTTGTGCTCAAGTCTGATTTTAGTTAAACTAACGCTAATTAATAGGACTTACAAAATGGCAAAAAATCCTCATCTTACTCAAGATAAATTAAATCTATTAGCTCAAATACCCGATGATGTAATTGAGCTAATATCCTCTGGTGTCAAAACTCAATCTGATTTAGCAGCTATGATTCATGGCTTAAAAAGTCGAATTATTGAAAGCGCACTTTCAGGTGAAATTGAACATCATTTATCAACACCACCATCAGAATCGTCAGCAAAACTAACCGAGGTTTCACGTAATCGTCGCAATGGATTTAGCAGTAAAACGATTAGAACCAATAGCGGTGATTTACCAATTAATGTTCCACGCGATCGTAATTCTGAATTTGAACCTCTGCTAATCCAAAAGCATAAACGACGACTTGAAGGCATTGATGATGCGGTTTTGGCGCTTTACTCTCGTGGAATGTCGATGCGCGATATTCGTGCTACGATTAATGAGCTTTACCATCAAGACTTATCTGAAGAATTATTATCTTCAATTACTGATAGTGTTAACGATGAAGTCAAAGAATGGCAGAATCGACCACTTGAATCACGTTATCCAATCTTATTCTTAGATTGCATGGTGGTTAAAGTACAAGAAAATAAATCAATCATTAATAAGTCGATATATCTAGCTCTTGGTATTGGTACTGATGGCAATAAAGAATTGCTGGGGAT
>JAIETT010000271.1 GCA_019744945.1 Burkholderiales bacterium | reverse complement strand
AAATTTCACTATTATTGTTATTATAACCGCAAATTAACTGCAAATCAAAATAAATATACAAATCAGGTATATACACAATGCAATAAAGTCATCACTCCCTTTTTAGCAAGCTCAAACAAAGAATTAACAAAAGAGCTTAATTACACCATTTCCCCCTTCATTCATGTACCATTTCCGCAACATATTATTTGCGATAGTGCAACAGGTACTAATTCTACAGAATATTCAAAAATAATAAAAATTGGTGAGAATCTACTTACCGTTACGTATTCAACGAATGGCAAAATTTTACCATCTGGGATTTATCCACGTCGTCTATTTTCTTATCTCTGTTCACAGATCGTGATCACCAAATCAAAAACACCAATTATTGAGTTGCCTAGCTCAAAAGCAAAATTTATTAAAAAAATATTAAAAATAAATTATATTTGTGGCAAAAAAGAGAATTTAATTATAAAAGCCCAACTTCAAGCTTTTTGTGAATGTTTGGTTTCTATCCAATACAGTAATCCAAATGACGCAGCTAGAAAGCCAAAAGAACTTATAAAATTCATCGAGGGAGATTGTTCATTCCTTTACGATGATAGCCAAAAATGGCAACGAGAAATTAGTTTGAGTTCAGAAATGCTTGAATTAATTAAACATTCAAGCGTCCCAATCTCTGCAAAAGCGAATACTGAGTTTACTAATTCACGAAAATTAGACATTTTTAATTACTTTACTTATCAAAATTACAATCTACACTTAAAAAAGCTTGATCACAACTTTGAAATTTGCGATTTATATAATCAATTTGGAGGCGGACTTTCTAATTTAAATGCCTTTAAACGGATATTTAATAAAATATTAATTGATCTCAAGGAAATATCTTGTTTAAATATTGTTCCCAAAAATAAGCGGTTTTATACATTATTGAGTAATGAAGACAGTCTATTACAACGTCAGGATCGACGAAAAACTAATGTTATAAAGAATGAAAAACTCGTTATTTCAGAGGATTACAAAACTAAGCTTGAAGATAACTACACTCGCTTAGAGATAGAGTCAGCTACTATTTACGTAGCCAAGCGCATTGCGCGCGGTGGAGCACAAATCAGAAATCAATATGCATATCTTAAAGATGTACTCAAGAATCCTAGTTTTTATTATAAAGAAAAGCAAACCTTTATAAAAAACACTCATAAAATTCAATTTGCTGAATACGAACGCTTATCTCATAGCGAACGTGAAAAGGCAGCAAACCTACTCAAAATACTTATAAAAAACACACCCAATTGGGGAGTACCAAGCGAATTACAACCAGCACTAGAGCAGTTGAAAACGCCTGGACGAGTAATTATCAAGGATACCCCAAGGTTTGCTTACATTTGTTATTTGTTCTGGGCATTTAACTTTGATAAATGTATTGAAGTATGTGATGGTAGCAGCGAATTAATATTTATAAAATTATTCAAACATTTGCGTTAATTGACAGGATTGTGCTTAATGCAAAAATACGCGTTTTCGTTGGTAATTTATTTGATTTGAATCAGTATAATTAGGATTAAAATTATGAAGCAGTTCGTTAATATTGAGCATTTTAGCAAATGGTTTGAAGATCGGTATTTCAGCAATGAAGTTGCGTATGTTAAATCTTTGGATCAAAGCGTATTAATGAGTACTGCATATGCTGAGAATGTACTAAACCTAAAACCTAATTGCAGCATAGATGAGTCTAATTTGGCACTTATTTTACCAGAGGTTATAAAGCTTGAGAGTCGCTTAATTAAACATAAGAGAGACGGTTTAGTAATGGAGAAGTTAATTATTGACGGTGTGCCACAAATTACGTATTGGATTAAACGGCAAATAATAATAGGGATGACGCTGTATTTTTTAATCGAACAATCCATTAATGGTGAATTCACGTTAAAACAAATAATTAGCCCTCCAGAAAAAGTAAAGAAAGTAAATTACAGTCTTTTTGTTAATTTTAACGAAAAAGAAAAAAGTGTTCTTTACTTACTAGGTAATGACATAAATATTAAAACTATAGCTCAAACTCTGAATTTAACTGAGTCAACAATAAGATCATACATCACGATTCAAATAATGCCCAAATTAAATGATTTAGGTTACCTAGTTGTTAATCGTGAAGATGTTGTTAAGGTTGCTAAAACACTAAAATTTGATAAAGAAATTCCGCCAAAATTAGTTGAAAAAATTAAACCCTTAACGCTGTTATTAAAAAGTTTGTAGCATGTTTGATAAGTTTAAATGCGTTCAAGTTCTTTTTTTAGGAATTGTACTAGTTAATTCAGTAAATGCGGAAATTTCAGTAGTTAATTTTGAGCAAACATCATCATCGGTGGCAGGGCGCAAAATTAGTCGTCTTGCTGTATCTCAATCTCAAAAGCCTGGTAATTATTGCTGGAGTAGTGCAGAAGCGACGTATGGAGTACCAGCGAAGCTGTTGGTTGCAATTGCTAAGGTTGAGACAGGGATTAATCCATCTGCGGTTGGTAAGAAGAATAAAGATGGATCTTATGATATTGGGCTAATGCAGATTAACTCTGGTTGGTTACCTAAGTTAAGCAAATATAACATAACCGAAAATGATTTATTTAAGCCATGTACAAATATCATGGTCGGGGCGTGGATTTTATCAGACAACATCCAACGTCTAGGTTACAACTGGGATGCGGTGGGCGCATACAATGCTAAAACAAATTGGAAAAGGGATATTTATGCAAAGAAAGT
Organism: Burkholderiales bacterium; assembly: GCA_019744945.1. Classification (GTDB taxonomy): domain Bacteria; phylum Pseudomonadota; class Gammaproteobacteria; order Burkholderiales; family UBA11063; genus Aquella. The sequence continues at coordinate 17,368 of JAIETT010000271.1, read as the reverse complement.
ACACAAAGCTATTCTGGAGCTTGGTTATAACCGCTGAAATTATTGGCTGCTCAACACCTGTAAAGCCACAAAATGCGCAGATTTTTTTTAATCCTCAAACTCAAGATTATGCTTATTGCAATGAGGAATCATGTCCGCAGCCAACCGTGTTCACGTTGGACACAGAGGAAGAGCTTCCGCCAATCTTTATTGCTCCGGTGAAAGAGTCCAGGACAGAGAAGGTTGTTGTGAACTTCCCATTCAATAAAGCTTATTTGACAAAGAATGATTTAGTTAAATTAAGTAAACGTCTTGAAATTGTTAAATCAGATCCAGATGTTCGCGTCGCGATTATCGGCTATACGGATAATGTTGAAGCAATCACTAGTAAATCACATGCTAATCAAAAATTGGCGCTTGAGCGTGCGATGGTAGTTAAAAATCTTTTGATTAAAAAATATGGGATTAGCGCTAATAAGATAACAGTGCAAGGTAAGCCGTTGTGCTGTTATGTTGCGACTAATAAAAATAAACACGGCCGATACGAGAATAGGAGGGCGGAAATCGAAGTGGTTATTAATCCAAAATAAGTGCAATTTTTAAAAGGAAATTTTATGCATCCTGTTTGGACGTTTATTATGGTGCTATCAATAATTATGGCTTTTTTGAGTTTTTATGAAGGTCCTAAATTGTTAAAAGGCATTGAAGATAAAAAAACTAAGGCTTATGCATTAATCGGATTGATTAGTGTATGGGGTGTTATTGCTCTTCTGGCTATTGAAAAAGCTGGATTTTAGAAAAGGAAAACATTATGCAAAACTCATTAGTGAAAGCTAAACATTTTTGTAGTGAACATAAGGGGGCAGTTTTAATGCTTGGTATGCTAGTTTGTGCGTCAAGTATTGCAATTGCAAGTAATAGTAACGCTGGAACTGGAACAAATGATGCGGCATTTAAAAATGGTTATGACTGGCTAAACTCGGTTATCCACGGTAATTTAGGAACTTTATTTGCTGCAGTTGCGTTTATTATTGGTCTAGTGGTTGGTATTACTAAGCAATCACCTGGTGCTGTAATTGGTGGAGTAATTTTTGCGTTATTAATTGCTTTTGGTCCGGATATGGCTACAGGTATTGTTAACTCGTCATTAATTGGTAATCCAGTACAGAAATCAATGTCCGTATTTGAATTATGCTTTGTTGGTGGATTTATTGCTTTAGGTCTGAACACCTTAAAAAACAACGTTCGTCAAAATTTAAATCAGTACGCTCAAATTTAACCTGAGGTGGATCATGTCAGAAAAAAGTTACTATGTACCTAAACATCTAGATGATCCACCAAAGGCTCTTTGGTGGGATGCAGATGAGATTATTGTATTTGCAACGATACTTTTTCCAGGTATATTATTAAAAAGTTTTTTGTTATTTTTAGCCTTTCTCGGGATTGCGATTTTCTTAACATACCAATATACTAAAGTTAAGAGTGGCAAGATTCGTGGTTTTTTAATTCATTTAATCTATTGGTCGCTGGGTTCATTAAAGTTTAAACGAATACCAGAATCACACATTAGAGAAATTTCGGGGTGATGTTGTGGAACAAACGGTTCATGATAATGAGCTGATTAAGGCAAAGAAAGCTCTTCGAGTGCGAGAATTAGTTATTCTCGCACTGGTAGGATGTTTATTACTGGCTTTAATTCTAGCGGTAAAAAATGCGGGGCGTGAAAGAACGATTGTCTCGCCACCAGTGGTACGCGATACTTTTTGGGTCGACAGTAACGATGCGGATCCTAAATATCTTCAGGAGATGTCAACTTACTTTGTTTTGTTAACTAACAATATTAGCCCAAGTAACGTTGAATATCAAAACAAATTATTTTTAAATTATGTTAACCCTAATCAACAGGGTGCGCTATCTGCTCAGTTAATGGAGCAAGCTCAAAGGGTAAAACGTAATCAACTCGTTACGATGTTTTACATCAAAGGCTTCAAAATCGATTCATATGCGAATAAAGTAGTAATCAATGGTCAACTAGACACTTTAATTGGAGACAAGCTAATTTCATCAATGGATAAATATTACCGATTAGGTTATCAACTAATCAATGGTAAATTGTACATCAATGAATATGGCGAAGTTAAATCAAATAACCCTTGGGGAGAATTCATAAAATGAAACTCAAATTAGCCTGTTCAATTATTCTTGGGTTAGCTTGCAGTAGTGCTTTTGCTATTCAAGAATTTACGGTCGGTAATAATGCAGAAATTGATGCGATTATCTCGGATCATGACGTAAGTAGAATTTCAATAGCTGGAGCGCGGATCAGTCAAGTCAAACTATCCAACAATCAATTAAAAATTGACAAAGATGAAGAAAATGGCCAAATCTTCATTTATCCAAGGAAAGAAAATCATCCCGTTATAACTACTACTAAAATTGGTAACTTAACAGCTAAAACTGTAACTGGTTCGATGATTAGTGTATTTATTATTGATGAAAATGGCAATAGTTATAACTTACGCTTAAGAATGCAATCAGTTCCAAGTGAAACCATATTAATTCGTCCAATGCTTAATGCCAAGAGCAATGCCAGCACTGATTTTACAACTCAACTAGTTTCAATGACTGAAATTATGTACTTAGACCGCAAAAATGAAGATGGGTACATGGTTATTTCAGAAAATACGCCGTTAAAGTTATGGAAAGAGGTTAGCTTTGAGTTGTATAAAACTTATAGCGATGACCAATTCAGAGGTTCGGTGTTTATCTTGCAGAATATTAGTGACAAAACCATTAATTTGACGGAAAAACAATTCTGGAAGCCAAATACTGTTTCAGTTGCTATTGAAAATCCTGTTTTAGTACCGAATCAAATCACTAAAATATTTGTAATAGGAGCAAAGCAAGATGAGTAATCAATACGACGCTGGATCCTCTAAAAAAAAGCAAAATATAATTTTGTATGGCGGGGTAGCGATAATAGTGATTTTTGTTGGGGTTATTTACTTTAGCACGAAGAAAGCACCAGTTGAGGCACGTGTAGAAACTGCCAAACCATTACAAATTGATGGTACTGTCAGCGATAATATTTCAGACACCGAGGTTTACACAGCTAAAACCGCCACTGCTTTGAAAAATACGCAAGATCAAATAAATGATTTGTCGAGTAAATTTCAAGCGCAACAATTATCTGAAAGCAATAATACAGCGGCAATAATGAAGCAATTTACTGAGATGAATATTAAGCTTGAAAATATTAAATCTGCGCCAATTCAGACCACTCAACCAATTTCACCACTTGTGGATCAGCTTCCAACTCGTGGTGGCAAGAATATTGGTTTACCCGGAATGGATGAATCAGGCATGGATGAAATGGATGATACTGGTATAACTTCGGTAAATTTATCACCCACTAAGCCAGCTTCATCAGAGGTAGCAAGCAAGAATTCAAAAGATGCAAATGGTGTAAAGATTAAAGACATGCAAACGTATTTACCTACTTCGTTTGTTAAGGCTAAATTAATAACATCATTAGATGCTCCAGCTGGTGGTACGGCTCAAGATAATCCTTATCCTGTTTTAATTAATATTACTGATAATGCGCAGTTACCCAATTCTAAACGCACGACGCTTAAAGGTTGCTTTGTTCTGGCCGCTGGATATGGTGATGTTGCATCAGAACGCGCGTACCTACGCTTAGAAAAAATGTCTTGCGTAACCGCCTCAGGCAAAGTCATTGATCAGAAAGTTGAGGGCTTTGTTGCTGGTGAAGATGGTAAAGCCGGACTGCGTGGTAAATTAGTTTCAAAAGCAGGATCTAAAGTTGCGTTGGCTTTGTTATCTGGAACGGTTGGTGGATTAGCTCAAGCGTTTGCTCAAACTGCAACTACTTTACAACAAACACCAATTGGACCAACCCAACAAGTTAACCCAAGTCAGTCATTAGGTTTTGCTGGGGCAACTGGGGTATCTTCAGGATTTCAACAGTTAAGTCAATATTACATTAACATGGCCGAGAAAACCTTTCCTGTGATTGAAATTAATGATCAACGTAATGTAACAATTATCTTCACACAGGGCATTGAATTGCCAGTCAATATGAATGGTAATGACAATCATAAACAATTACCGATTAATCCAAATTAAGGAACCATTATGAAAAAAATACTTATTTCTTTATTGGCTACGGCCTCGATCTCATCATTCGCAGTTGGCGTAACACCACAAATTGAATCACAGATTAGAACCATGCTGCCAAATACTAAAATTACAGCCATTAACTATTCAACATATGCAGGACTTTATGAGGTTTTAGCTGGAGATAATGCTTTTTATGTTGGACTAAACAATGAAAGTGAAGTAATTGTTGGTCACATATTGAATATCAAGACTATGCAAGACGAAACTCAAGTAAATATTGAATTAGCTAATGCTAAACGCTTTGATTACAAATCTATGGATTTAAGTAAAACACTGAAAGTCGGCAAAGGTAAAAAACATTTGGTTGTCTTTATTGATCCTGACTGTCCATACTGCCAACAACTTGAAGCTTACCTGAATACTAAGCTAGATAAAATTACTGTGCACTATGTATTTATACCATTACCGATGCATCCGAATGCAGCAGCTCATACGCGCCAAATTTTATGTTCATCTAATCCAGCTGGAGCCGTGTTTGATTTAATGGTTAATCATAAAGATTTACCAGATGGCAGCGAAGCTTGCCAGGCTAATGCAGATAAAACAATTAAATCTAATGAAGATTTAGCGCGTGCCAATGGTATTAATTCTACACCGTACGCTATAACTGATACCAATAAAGTTATTGGTGGATTTAATCAAGCGGCCTTTGACAAATTTATTGAGGGTAAATAAATGAAACGCATAGTAATTCTATTAGCAGCTATTGGTTTAGTTGGTTGCTCAGGCTTAGACAATCCGTGTAATGACCAAGGAGCAGGACACTGCGCAAGCGTAACTACCGCTTATGAAAATTCATTAAAAACCACGGTTAATCCAACTGATTTACCGCGTGGTCAAGAAGTAGCTGCTAATGGCAGCAGTAATGGTTCAATGCAAAATTACGGTAGCAATGTTAGTTTAGCAGATGCGTACAAATTACAAAATAGCTACTCGCAGATTCCACAAGCTGGTGATGCACTTCGTACGCCGACTAAAACAATGCGTGTGTGGATCCTACCGTATGAAGATGATGTGGGCTTATACCATGATCAACAATACGTTTATGCTGTAACACAGCGTGGAACGTGGATGTTTAAATCAATGAGTAATAAGAAATCTAAAACGCCGTATGTAAATACTGTTGCGGCTGGGAATGTAACACCGATTAGTTATCAGCCATTTGTGGCCAAAGAGTCAGATGCTATAACCAATAACCAAAATTTAATTTCTGGTTTAGGTGGAAGTGGTACAACTAGTCCATTTTCAAGCCAGGGCGTAGCAAATAAAAATGAGGCTGCATTAAATAGTATTTCACCAGCTCCAGCAGGAAATTGACCATGAAAATTTTAGATGACTTCAAGAAGAAGCTAAAATTTATTGAACGTTCGATTAACTCATCAAGAACTCCTGAAGAGTTTTTGATGAGGGGTGGAGCTTACCCTGAAATTGAACGCGTGCAGCAATTTTTAGCAAAATATCCGATTTCGCAAATCATTAAAGCCCAGATGTATAATCGCAAAGATGATCTTTATTATCATGATGGATACTTTGGGTTTGTGTTGACGTTGCGAATTGAACCCAAGATCGAAGCACAGCTGCAGCACCTGCTTAAATTTGGATTTCCTGAAAGTAGTTATTTAAATTTTATCCTGGACAACGTGGGCCAAGATGGCACAACATTAATGAGCCTAGTTACCAAAGAACATAAAAATAAGACCAAAAATAAAAACAATCAACACATCTTAATCTCAATCCGCAAAAAAATCATTGAATTATTTAAACAAAAGGATTTAGCTGCTGATGTGGTTCGGCCAGATAATTTATTACATTATTATAACCAACGCTTAAATGGTAAAACTGAGGAGCACTATGATCCACAGCAATATATTTTTGCACAAATTAAACCATGGATTACACCAGAAATCGACTCGAATGGGGTTTTAACCATTGGTGGTGATAAATGTATCGTTTTTTATACTCGACAGTATCCAAATGTAAGAGTTGATCCGTTTATAGCTGGTATATTCCAAAATCCAATCGCGTCTATTATGCAAGATTTTATTGATGTTGGCATTGAAATGTATTACAGCTTAAGTGTTGATCTAGCGAACAAGTTAAAACATACTAAAGATAAGAGTCAAGAAAATCTTCCTGAAAAGCAGTACGTATTTAACACTACGATTATTGTTAAATTTAATGAATTTAATTCACAAAACCAATCTCTAGCTGAATTCACTCAAGAGATTATTGAATATTTTAGATACAAACATGATTGGTACATTTTTCCAAATTATAGTTCTTCATTTCAAAAATTCATGAGTAGTTTACCACTACAGTATGATCAAGATGTTACGGCACTAAGTAATGAAAGCTCAATTAACCAAATTTACCCACTCAGCAAAATTGCTGAATTATTACCAATTGGAGTACGCCATGAATAAGCAAACATTTAAGAATGCAGCAAGGAAGACTGGTGCCGCATTTAATGCGCGACAAGCGGCGGCCAAACAATATTTTACAAATCGTAAAACTACCCCTAAAAAGAAAAAAAACAATATCCATCAAGATTACAAGCAATTGAGTACCCAATTTTTTCTGGGGCAATACCTTAATTATAAAGACTTTGATGAGCAGTTAGGTATTTATCAAAATGATAATTCATATGGGTTTTGTATGTTTGCAACTCCTCTAAATGGTGCTAGCGAGCAAATCGCTGCTAATTTGATGGGGTTGTTTAAGTTACGCTGGCCGCAGGCGGCAACTTTGTCATTTTGTTTATACTCTTCAAAAGAACTGAAACACAAATTTGATATTTGGCTCGACCGTCGCAAGAATGCTGAAAATCCACTTATTCAAGAAATCGCTAAAAATCGAGTAGAATATTTAAAAAGCGGCATTAACAAAACTTTAATTAAAAATGAAAAGTTATTGGTGCGTGATTATCGAATGGTGGTATCAGTTACATTTGACGGGGAGTTAGATGAATACAATCGCAATGAAGTTGATATATTTAAAAAAACCTTTACCTCAACCTTAAATAATTTGGGAATGCAGCCCCAGGACATGCATCCAGATATGTTACTAGATTTTATGGATGAAATTTTTAATCGCAAAGAAGGATTCCGCGATGAAAATTATAAATATAATCCATATACGCCAATCAAGAATCAGATCATTGGCCCATCTACCAGAATACTTACCGATAAAGATGGAGTCTCTTTCAATAATACTATCGTTCGTGGTTTAGCGGTTAAAGAATATCCGCAGCAGGCAGCATTAGCTCAAGCGATGGATTTAATTGGTGATATTTTAGAAGATAACACTCAACCATCTTCACAGTTTATGTTTTGTACCAATATTTGGTTTCCAGATCTAAGCTCATTAAAAACTAAAATTAATGCAAAGTCCACGCGGGCAATTCAAAATGCAGAATCTAAAATGGCTAAATGGGTACCAGATTTTAAATCTAAGGCTGATGATTGGCGCGAAGTAACTAAAACTTTATCTGATGGTCAGGGCTTATGCTATTTTAGCCAGGCATTTTTTACATTCTCTGAATTAGGTCAATCCAATTATTCTGAAAATGATTTAGTCGATGTATTTAGATCTAAAGGCTGGAATGTAGTACCAGTTTCGTTTATTGAATTTCCTGTGTTTTTAAGTTGCATGCCAATGCAGTTTGACAATGACATGTATGGCGTAATGGACAAACTTAGCTTAATTAGGCTCATGCCGCAATGGAATATCGTTAACCTATTACCAATCATCGGTGAATGGGCGGGCAACAGCCTTGGAGACGGGATGATGTTGATTGGTCGGCGCGGCCAAACAATGAATCTTGATATTTTTAAGTCCGAGGGTAATTACAACGTGGCCATTGCTGCCGATTCAGGTGCTGGTAAATCATTCTTTATGAATGACATGATTATCTCGTATTTGGGCGTTGGCGCCAAAATATTTGTAATTGACGTTGGGCGCTCATATCTTAAACTTTGTGAGGTATTAGGCGGTCAATTTATATCATTTGGTAACGACGTTAAAAATGTTTGTTTAAATCCGTTTTCTGGCATCTTAGGTGGAGATGAAGAAGATTTGGAAGATAATTTAAACATGATCAAAGACATTGTTTGCCAGGCTATCTCACCTAAAATTGCATTATCCAATTTAGAAGTTACCTATGTTGGTATTGCTGTTAGAGATGCATTCTATTCCAAGGGTGTCGACGCTTGCTTTGATGATGTTTGTACACTGCTCTTAAATCATTCAGAAAAGTTAGTCTCAAATCTTGGTGTTCAATTAACGCCTTACTCAAAAGATGGCGTTTATAGCCGTTTCTTTAATGGTCCAGCCAATGTAACATTTAATAATCAATTTATTGTATTAGAGCTTGAAGAGCTTAATATGAAGCCACAGCTACGCTCAGTGGTTTTAGCTTTGTTGATGCTGCGGATTAGCCAAGAAATGTATCTTAGTAGTAAATCGCTGCATAAAATTTGCGCAATTGATGAGGCTTGGGATCTATTGAAAGCTGGTTCTTCGACACAAGCTTTTATTGAAACTGGTTATCGCCGCGCACGTAAGTATAACGGTAGTTTTATCACCATTACTCAACGGATACAGGATTATTATGCCAATGAAGGAGCTACAGCTTGTTTAACTAACTCAGGTTGGCAATTCATGCTTAAGCAACAACCCGAGTCAATTGATCAGCTCAAAGATGATAGTAAATTATCGCTTGATGACTGGCAAATGAAATTGATTAAAAGTATTAAAACCCGCAAAGGTCAATACTCCGAGATTTTTGTTAAATCACAAGGCATTGCCACACCAACACGATTAATGGTTGACCCATATTCTGCCTTAGTTTACACCACGGATCCTAAAGACTTCCAGATGGTCGAAGATTTCAAAGCGATGGGGTATTCGACATCTGACGCAATTCACCAGGTGTTACGAGTTAAAAAAGCGGCCTAGTAAAATTTTATAAATTGTTAGATGGAGAAGATTATAGTTGTGATTATCTGTCAGATTATGCTGAACGACCTAATTTAATTACTAAATTAATGTTCAAAATAATTATGAATTAATATTATGGAAAATAAAATGAAAGGAACCTATGATGGCGACAATAAAGAAAAAAGAAACAGCATTAGACCGTGTGGCAAAAAATGGAGGCACGTTGTCTAATTGTTCAGATGAACTAAAAGCAGACCGTGAAGTAGTACTATTAGCGGTAAAAAACAACGGAACTGCATTGTGTTGGGCTAATGAACTATTTAAATTTGATAAAGAAATCTGTCTAATTGCAGTAGCAAATAATGGTTATGCGTATAACTATATATCTCCTGAATTCCAAGCTCTTCGTGAATTTGTAGAGCCTGCGGTTGCTAATATAGGCTATATGCTTGAAGATGTTCCAGAGATTTACAAAAATGACCGAGAAATAGTGCTAAGTGCCATAGCTAGTTGTGATTATGCGCTTAAATTTGCTAGTACTGAAATCTGTAATGACCATCAAATAGCTTTATCTGCTGTTGAAAAGTGTTGGTTTGAGTATTATTATATTTCGCCTGAATTAAAGCAGGATAAAGAAATTATTATTGCCGCAGTTAATAATTATCTTAATGAGGATAAACAAGAACGACGTTGGAGCAGTAATCCAGATGATATAACCGTTAAAGTTCTATATCAAGATTGGCTGCATGATTATGATGTCGTAACTTCATTATGTCATGTAATTGAGTTAGCATTATTAAATGATGAATTTCGTAATAATCGTTCATTAGTCGAGAAATATATTATCGCTGATTACATAAATCTAGCAGATGTTGGGGATTCTCTAAAAAATGATCAAGAACTAGCGCTAATGGCAATTAATAACGAACACTATGCCGCTCACTACTGTAGTCAGGAACTTAAAAACAATCGTGAATTTGCTAAAAAGGCGATCCAGATTGATGGTGGATCATTACTTAGTGTTAATAAGAAATTTAGATCAGATTTAGAATTAGTTATTCTTGCGGTTAGCCAAAATGGATATTTGATAAACTCTTTGCCAAAACATATGAAATTCAAGACTGAAGTTTTGCGCGCCGCGTTATATAGCAAAAACGCTCGTAAAGTGATCTATGATTATGAAAATTATTATAGACATGATTATGAGCTTGAAGATGAATATTTACGAGTAAAATCAATATATGATGCTTTAGCAGAAGATCGTCCTAATATTCTTAATTCGCAAATAGTTAAAAATATTACACCTGCCGAATATAATATTAATAGTCGATACCATAATCACTTTTCTCCACCAGCTAAAATACGTTTTAGAATATTATCCATAGCCGATTACAGGCATGGCTCAACAACTTTAGAAGATAACATGGTTTTAATTAAAAGCAATATTGTATATAAACCAGAGCAGTTTACTCAATATCTAAATATACATCAGACAAAAAATCAATGGCACTTTTTAAAATTCAGTTTATCTAAGAATGAGCTAACTCAACATTTACAAGTTGGACAAGAAATAGAGATATGTCTAGCAGATTATGAAAAAGCATATTTATCTAACAGTAGAAATTATTATGATAAGCAAATAAGGTTTAATTTAGTTAACCAAATTAACATTTACAGTGAAAATGAAATTTTATCAAAACAACCACCACTCAATGAATTATTATGGACAAATGTAGTTGGAATGACAAACTATGATGCAGATGAAAAAGCATTTATAACCAGAGTGTTGGGATTGTCATTGGTGAAATTTACTCAAGAAGAAAACCAAGCTGAAGACCAAAGGCTAGAGTCAATTCGCTTAGAACAAGAGCGGATCGAAGCTGAAAAACAAGCTAAAGTTATCACTCCAGAAAAATGCCAACAAATTGTAGAAATGCGCGATATACAAAAATTAAGTTGGGACAAAATCGGCAAACATTTCAATATTGCTGACACCACTGTACAGCGGCACTACAAAAAGACTAAATTGCAAGAAAATAGCAATAGTAAAGTAATTTAATTCGATTTAATAAATTGTTAGATGGAGGAAATAAGTTATGTCAAAAAAAGAAGACTTTGATAAGACCTGTGATAGGGCAATTGATGAGCTTCATGAGCAACTTGAGCGAGGTGCAATATCACCAGAGGATTACGAGGCTTGCTTGGGAGAAATTCAATCTAACAGGCAGGATTATGACCTACATGGACCATGGTGGATTCAGGCTGGGTTTGATAGTTAGGCATAGATCAAAGAGATCACATCACAAAAACGAAAAGTTATAGACAACCTAAGATTGATGTTAAATGAAGAAAACAATTTATTGTAGCACAGACATGGAGCGAACAAATGGAACAATTTAAAATTAATGCAATTGCACATCTAATATTAGATCACCTTTCAGGTATTCATGATTATTTTGAAGCTGCAATTGGCACAACCAATGACGCGGAAATGGAAATAAATATGTTTCACGCGATTGATGATTTAGCCGCAGAAATTTTTGGTATTATTGAGAAATATAAAGACGTAGACGACTGGCAAGAATATCGTAAGAAATTAGGAATTCCATTATCAATGGATCGAAAATTTCATCCCGTTATTTACAATGGTATTGATATAGAAGAGCTACTAAGAATAAGTAAACAAAACGAACAAATCCACACTGAAGTGCTAAAAAAATTAAAGTCGCATCAGTTATTCGGGCGCTGGTCACAAATTCGCTCACTCAAGCGAGAACTTGATTTATTTAATAAATACCATATAATTTAAAGTTAATAAAGGAGTAATCTCATGGTAAGTATTAAAGATATGAAGTCTATTACTATTGAAGGTGGTCAATCTGTTTTTTGTGGATACGATTATATTGAAGATATAGTTGATATAGAGCTTAATGATGAACAAGTTGGGATGTTCCTAAACTGCTGCTCAAGATTTAATGGTTTAGCCAATTTAATCAATAACGAATTGGATGAATCATACTCAGAGAATGGCGTTGACTACTTAGTGAGCATTATACCATTGGTGAGTTTTCGAGAATATTTAGCATTTACTGACGTAGATGAATTAGTTTTATCTAAAGAAGAAATAGCTTTTTTTCAATATTTATTTAATGAAACAAAAACATGGAAATCTAAAGGTAGCGATTTAGTATGTATTAGTGGTGCTAAAACAGCAAAGAAAGGTGTGTAAGATGTTAATAAAATAAAGATTAATCCATGCAATTTGATGAAAATATAATTTTAGATCAAATTGTACATAATATTAATAACGTTTAACAAAAAACCAGTTATTATTTAATAATTTAAGGAAATAAAATGAGTAAGAAAAAACAAATATTTTCATTAGATGCAGCAGCTAATCAGATAGCTGAAATTATCAATGAAAGACCAACAAATAAAACACCAATGGAAATACTAAGTAGTGCAGTTGAGGTTTTTTTTCAAAAGTATGATGATGACATACACGGTGATCTAAGACTTGTTATGCAGGCAACAATGGGCGGTGGATTTGATCCATTAGTTGCGTATACTCCATTAGTTCAAGTGTTTGCTGATTTTGAGCTATTTATTAAACAATATAATTTTAGAATATTAGCCGAAGATGACTATGGGAAATTAGCAATTAGAAAATATCTCTTAGATGAAGTTTGGCATAGAGCTAATCCGTCAAAAGACGAAGATGACAATGAATGTAGTCCTTTTATGCGTGAGGATTATAATGAAATGGATGATTGGTATGGAGGAACCCCTCAGGTAGTTGGATTTATTTTTTTTGATATTGAGTTAAGGATTTTGAATTATCTCATGAAGAAGAAAAATGAAGGTGCAAATGTTGATGAAGTTATGGCAATAAATCAAAAAACAATTAACGAGTTAGATTATGAAGATTGGGATTGTATTTTAAAACCTTTAGCGCGGGAATATGTTGATTTCGTGTTTAATGGCTCTCAAAATTTTGTTGTTCATTAACAGAAAAATGTACTTTGTCCTATTCCTAAAAAAATTAATTATTACGCCAATGTGTCCTGCTCAAGCGTTTGTGGGCTAGTGTTAATAAATTTGTCGGGGTGGGTGTGGTCATAGTCGGTGGGTAACTTGCGTTATCCACGGACTTGTCCATCAGGCAGTCCACAATTTATTAATGCGCTTTGCGGTAGCAAAAGTCCATAAATAGCGCCATAGTTCTATTTTTATCTACAGTTTAATAAATAAGCCTAATTTAACTTAAAAATACGCGTTTTCGTTGGTAAATTATTTAAATTTAGTCGGTACAATTGATGATTAACTAATCTTAACTATTGGATTGAATATGAAAAATAAGCATTACGCACCTGGTAATAAAAAGCCCAATAAAGCAAAAAATAGAAACCGCGAGATTTGCATTGAGGATGTGCCTGATTTTTATTTTAACTGTGGAATAGGTACGAGATCGAGGCGTTCTGTACAAATTCCATATTTACTAAACCATCGAACCAATGTTACTAAAAACCGTTTTAATTAATTTAAGGAATAATTTTATGAGTGATAAAGTACAAAATAATAACCAACAAAATCTAGAAAGCTTATTGCGTAATAATAATTATGACACAACAATAAAAGCTACTAGCGGTGCTGGTAGTGGTGGAGAAGATGGAGGTAAATCAGCAAGCCAACATAAATTATCCTTTGGCATGAAATTTAACCTCTTTATTGAAAATAACCGAATTGTCATTACCTCTTTAGTTTTTGGAGTTTTAGCTTCAGTTGTAGTGCTTGGGACTTATGTTGGGTTCATTGCGCCACGGATTAACAAAACCATTGCAACTGTTGATATTCAAACGCTAATGCAAGAAGTTACGTTGTCTACCTTTAAAGACATGACCGGCTTAAGTCCTGATAAACAGTCTGATTTAGCCAAAAACAATATTACACAAGCAGGACATCGAATGGAGCAAGCGTTGGCGATAATTTCAGAAAGGAATCATGTTGTTTTAGTTCAAAAACAAGCTCTAGCTTTTGATAAAAATGTACCTGATTTTACAGATGAGGTTAGAAATGCACTTAAAGTTTCTAAATGAGTATCAAAAAAAATTATTAATGGTTTCTTTGGTGCTGGCATTTTTTTCGGTAATCACCGTTAAGATTTTCATTAATTATTTGCGATTAGCTGGCTATGAAATTAAGGTTAACGTTACATCTTCATTGCCTGAACGTTTGTGGTGGATTAATAATAGAAAAACTACTGACTTTAAAAAAGGTGATTATTTTATATTTTACGCGCCTAATGACAAAATGTTAACAAATGGTGAGAGCACTCCATTATTAAAGATGGTTGCAGCAACCGCAGGTGATGTTATTTCATTTAATAAAACATCATTATTAATCAATGGGGTCGTTTCGGGTCACGTTTGGCCAAAAACAATCAAAGGTGATTTGCTTCACCAAATTGAATCTCAAACTATTACTCAAGGGTGCTATTTTGCTTGGACTCAGGCTTTATATAGTTACGATAGCCGTTACACAGATATAGGAATTGTATGCGAAAAAGATCAAAGAATAATCGGTTCAGCTACGTCGCTATTTTAGCAACGTTAATTGCTAACGCTGGAGCAGCAGGATTTTATGGGGATAGTAATCGTGGTTGGTTTTTTTATGAATCCAAGCCCGTTGAAAGTGCTGAAATTATGCCACCAAAAGCTTTATTACCCGCTGAAATTAAAACACCAGGAGAGCAAGCAGAGTCTGATTTGGCCGCGTTACAAAAACAACTTAAGCAAGCTAGTGCGCTAGCTATTATGGATCCAACGCCTGAGAATGCCTGGGCATATCAGCAAGTGAAAACTAAAATTTTTGATATGAGTAGTGTTTTAGCCGATGTTCAAATGCAAAATGAATGGCAGCGGCCAGATTCGTACATGTCTAGTAATCCAACTGGTGGCGAGGGGTTAGCTATTGACAGAACTAATCAAAATCATTGTTCTGCAGACATGATTAAGAAAACAGGTGATGTTTGGGGAACCTTCTTATTTGTGTCTAAAGATTGCAAATACTGTAGTGCCCAAGTCAATGTGCAAAAACAGGTTACACGAACTTATGCCATGACAGCAATGGTAATTGGTTTTGATAACGTAAGACCTGAAAATCTTGGCGACTTGGCATTTGCACCGGACAATGGAATTTCGCGCAAATTTAATATTAAAAACGAGGGTAAACCCGTAACCGTTATGTTTAATGTTAAAACTGGCCAAAGTAAAGTTCTAGGTTATGGTTATATTCCAATCGATAATTTGAATGAGCGCATCTGCCATTTATACACTAAAAAACTTGGGGAAATTTAAGCATGAAAAAAATTAGTTTAATCTTGATGTTAAGTTTAACGGTGAGTGTGGCCGAAGCAGATGTTGGATCGGCATTAAATGATTATTATGGATCTTTGAGTGCCAATTCAAAGTTTGAACGTCCAGCATTGACGACTAATGGAGCTGCTATTGGTGGTTACTACCAACGTGGTTCTAATGTAGACTTAACGTTAGGTTATGTTACTCCACCAAGTTTGAAGGGTGGCTGCGGCAATATTGATTTTAACATGGGGGCATTTTCGTTTATTAGCGGAGACCAAATTGTGGCCGCTTTAAAATCCATTGGACAAAATGCCAAAGGTTTACTCTTTACCATGGCCGTTGAAATTGTGTCTTCATCTTTATCAGGCGAGCTTAAATCTTGGATTGATACTGCGAATAAATGGATGGGAGTTTTAAAGAATTCTTGTCAGGCAGCGAGCATGATAATGGGTGCAGGAGCTAATGCTTTAGGACAGTGTCAAAATACAAATCGTTTTAACAATGCATTTTCTGATGAAAATCACATGCAAACAGCGTGTCAAACATATGATCAAGGCATGAAATCAGTTCGAGAGTTACCAGGACTAAACACGCCAGAGGCTGTGGCAGCCAAAGCCGCAATGGCTCCTCAATTTGTAATGGAGGGTGGACTATTACAGAACTTACTTTCTAAATATTTTGCTAAAACTGCCAAAATAAATAACATGAGCCAAGATATAGGTAATTTAGTTTTAAGTACTGTTGGTGATATTTACACACAACCTATTAGTAAAAATACGGATAATAATCAAACAGGTGGCGAGCCTATTTCTGTACCAAGTCTTTTTTCAATGAGTGATTTAATGAATATAACTGTTGCAGCTTCAGATGTTCAAGCAACTACTAATGCCAAACCGTTATATGCATGTGACTTCACGTATGACCCAGATGTGTTTCGAGCTAAAAATAGTTGTGTGCCAAGTGGCCAGGATAAATATACTAGAGCAGCTGATTCTGCTGGAGTGTTCGCATTGCAGAAAACCATACGAGCCTCAATGGAACGTATTCATAATGGACAATTAACTGGTAATGGTGTTGGAATAACCGATGCCGATCTAACTATTTTAAGTATATCACAGGCTCCATTATTTCAATTAATGCAAGCTGGGGTTGATGCTGGTCCAGGCATGGACTCAATTACATATGCGATTGTTCAAAAATACATGGACATGACGATCCATGAAATTTTCTTGAATATTTACACCACAATATCAACTGATGTTAATCAACAAATGGGTGCATTAGCTGGAGGTGTAACGGCTCAACAATCTGCTCAGTTGGATTCAATGAGCAAAAATCTTGCGGCGCAAATTCAAATAATTCAAGCGCAAATTGTTAAAGATAGAGAAACCAATAAATATGATCCGAACGAAGTATTAGATAGGCTACATATGGTAAAACGAGCAATTTTAGAAAATGTAGCTCCTGATTTACACCAGGCGTTAGCTTATTCATCCACCAAAACCGTACCTAATCAATGATAAAAAGGAATTTTGATGAATGGATTTATGACTACCGCGCCAGCTATAGTTGCTTGGATTATTATTTTAGCCTTTTTAATAAACATTAAATTTCGATTTGATTTAAAGGTAAGGAATTGGATTGCTGGATATTTCATATTAATCAGCGAGTTATTAAAAGCACAAGCCTCTAAACTGATAATTAAACATATGAATAGTCAGCAACGTGTGGTGCTTTATTTTATTATTTACTATTACGAAAGTTTTAAGCTAAGAGCTTTTAACAATTCAATGAAGTTTATCTATTTAATTGGTCTGTTTATTGCCATAGGTTTCTACAGTAAAAACCTACCATTTATTTTATTTATTTGCTTGTTCCTATTTTTTCCAATT
>JAIETT010000278.1 GCA_019744945.1 Burkholderiales bacterium | reverse complement strand
CTACCGTTGGCGAAATTTTCTTATCCCTTAGTTAAACACGAAGATCCACGTGGTTCGTTCGTTGAAATGTTAAAAACGCCTGATTGTGGTCAATTTTCATTTTTTACAGCACATCCAGGAATTACCCGTGGCGGTCATTACCATCATACTAAAACCGAAAAGTTTTTGGTAATTAAAGGACGGGCTAAATATCGTTTTCGTCAAATTGTTACTGACGATTATTATGAATTGGAAGCTGATGGGAATAATCCAGTGGTTGTTGAAACTATTCCTGGTTGGTCACATGACATTACTAATATTGGCGATGATGAATTGATGGTTATGCTGTGGGCGAATGAAATTTTTGATCGTGAAAAACCTGATACAGTTGGTTTTAAGGTAAATTAAAATGAAGAAATTAAAAGTAGTAACGGTAGTTGGAACTCGTCCAGAAATTATTCGTCTATCCCGAGTTATGGCAAAATTAGATCAAGCTTGTGAACATATTATCGTGCATACTGGGCAAAATTATGATTATGAATTGAATGAAATATTTTTCAAAGATTTAGGCGTGCGTAGTCCAGATGTGTTTTTGAATGCTAGTGGAAGTAACGCGGCTGAGACCATTGGCAATGTGATTATTGCAGTGGATAAAGTTTTATCTGATACTAAACCTGACGCAGTTTTGATTCTTGGTGATACCAATAGTTGTTTGGCGGCAATTCCGGCCAAACGGCGTAAAGTGCCAATTTTTCATATGGAAGCAGGGAATCGTTGCTTTGATATGCGCGTGCCAGAAGAAATTAATCGGAGGATTGTTGATCATACGGCTGATGTGAATATGACGTATAGTTCAATTGCGCGTGAGTATTTATTGCGTGAAGGTTTGCCTGCAGATTTAGTGATTAAAACTGGTAGCCCGATGTTTGAAGTGTTGAATCATTATCAGCCACAAATTGATGCTTCCGATGTTTTAGCGCGCATGAATTTGCAAGCGGGTAAATATTTTGTCGTAAGTATTCATCGCGAAGAAAACGTTGAGTCAGAGAAAAATTTCTTGAGCTTAGTTGAAATTTTAAACTCGATGGCTAAAAAATATGCTTATCCGATCATAGTTTCAACTCATCCACGCACCCGCAATCGGATTGAAAGCTTGGGTGTAGTTTTTGATCCATTAGTTAATTTATCAAAACCACTTGGTTTTCATGATTACGTTAAATTACAAAAATCAGCCAAGGCTGTGCTCTCAGATAGTGGCACGATTAATGAAGAATCATCAATTCTGAATTTTCCAGCGTTGAATATGCGTGAGGCTAGTGAACGACCTGAAGGTATGGAAGAAGCTGCGGTAATGATGGTAGGTTTTAATTTTGAGCGGGTTATGCAGGGTTTGGCTATTTTAGAACAGCAAACTCATGGTGATGAGCGTTTATTTCGTCAAGTTGCCGATTATAGTATGCCAAATGTGGCGGATAAGGTTGTGCGAATTATTCATAGTTATACTGATTATGTTAATCGGATTGTGTGGAAAAAATATTAAGGTTAGTTGGAATTATGCACGGGATAGGCAAACAATTTAGACGCGGACGTGTATTTTGGAAATAACATCTTGCAGATTATTGTGGCTAATTTAAACAAGGCTAGCCAAAATTAAGCTCGCGCTACATATTTAAATTAAATTGCTGGTGTGCCAGTTTATTTTTAATTAAGCTGTTTATTAATTAAGGCTTTTATGAACGTATTATTTATTTTTTCACGTCACTCAAGTGATTCGCACGATTCAACGTTGACTAAGGACATTTCGGATGAATTTGCGCGCCAAGGTGCTAATGTCTATGTGATGACCATGCTTGAAGAGCGTTATGGGCAAGAGACTAGTTTAAGTCTTGAAAATGGTTATCATGTTCTACGGGTTAAAACAGGCAACTATTTTAACACCAAGACTAAGCGTGAAAAAGTGCTGACGATTCTAACCTTACCAAGTAAATTTGTCGCAGCAGCTAAAAAAAACTTGAGTAACATTAAGTTTGATTTAATTCTTGCGCACACGCCGTTTGTTTCGAGTAATAAGATAATTACGCCGTTAAAAGAATTCTTTGGTTGTCCAGCTCATCTAATCTTATGGGATATTTTCCCTCAAAATGCTTGGGATATTGGCATTATTCGAAATCGTATGATTTTTAGTTTTTTTAAACGTGCCGAAATTAAAATGTTATTAGCCTATGATCAAATTTGGTGTATGTCTGATGGCAATGTTAAATATGTTCGTGAACATTACCCAGAGCTCGCGACGGTTAAAATTGAGCGCTTATACAATAGTGCCAAAATTATACCGCTACCAAAAATTAATCGAACGCAGCTACGGGCTAAATTTGGCTATACAGATAGTGATGTCGTGGCGATCTTTGGTGGTAATATGGGTGTTCCACAACGGCTGGAAAATATTTTTGCTTTGGCTAAATTAGCCCAAGATGAACATTTATTGGCTAAGTTTCTTTTTGTTGGTAGTGGTACACAAACTGATGTTTTACGTGAATCGGTAAAACAATTAAATTTAAAGAGTATTCAATTTGTTGAACAATTACCACGGGATGAATATCAAGACATTGTTTTAGCTTCTGATATCGCTTTAGTTAGCCTTGATCAACGTTTTACCGTGCCTAATTTCCCTTCTAAAACCACCGACTACTGTAAATCAGGCTTGCCGATTTTAGCCAGTCTGGATGATTGTTCTGCTAGTGATTATGGTGATTTTCTGGTTAATATCGCACGTTGTGGTAGATTTGCTCATGCTGGAGATGCTCAGGCATTGTTTAAGGCGTTTTTAAGTTTATATCAAAATAGTGCATTGCGTTGCGAATTGGGCGCCAATGGACGTAAGTTTTATGAAAAAGAGCTGGATGTAAGTAATGTCTATCGTAAAATAGTTGCATCACTGGTGCTTAATTTAGATAAATAGAAACTAGTTATATGGCTTTGTGTGGTAAGTTCTGAAACTTAGTCAATCAAAAAACTTGAAATCAGTTTGGATATGTAATTAATTTAGTTTTATATAAAGGCTTTTTTGCTTAGCTAATATCTATTTTGACAACTTAACATCAAAAAATTCTCTAGCTCTTAAATTAGCCATCGCCGCAGTATTGTTATAATTTGAATTATATATAACAACTTGATTATTTTTAATATATGCAATTGTCGTATTATCTGCTGCAAAACTTCCGGACAATATTTTACCTGAGTCAATTTTGCGGGTTACTCCAGTTTTTAGATTGTAATACATCAGATCATATCGACCGCGACTACCATGAATATATAATATTTTTGAACCATCGCCTGAAATTCGTCCAGTGGTATTATTTAGTCCGATCGATATTTGTTGGGCTTGAGTTGCGTTTTTTGATTTGAGATAGATTTGAGGTTTGGAGTTTTTGTTGGATGTAAAGATTAAATTTCCATTGCCAATATCTGCTTCGGTATCGATTGAATCTGTGCTTACAAGTGGCTGTGCCGTTTTTTTGGCTGTGTAATTGTGTAAATCTATTCTATAAATATGTGTTCCATAGTCTTTACTCAAAGACACTAATAATGAATTACCATCAAACGCAGGTGATGAGTTTGAACCATCAAAATTTGCGACAACATAACGCTTGGCCGTGTAAATATTTTGAATGTAAATAATGGGTTTTCCATTTTCATAAGAGACGTAAGCGAGGCTAGTGTTGGATGCGTTCCAAGATAGCGATGTAATTGGCGCCTTACTACTCACGATGGTTTGAATATTTTGTCCAGAAAAATCGCTGATAAGGACTTTGTATTTTCTGTCATTATCGAATATAGCTAAAGCTATTTTGGCGGATAATAGTTGTTGCCGAGCGAGGTTATCACTTGCATCGTTACATTGAGCAGGAGATTTAGCCATTGGTTGCTGTTGAGCCAAGAATAGATGACTTTGATTTAGGGTTAAAGTAGAATATGAATTCATCAAGGTCGTTAGATTATAATTGTTAGTAGTTGCGGTGATTTTCTGGGATACTTTAATGTTGCGATCGTTATGGCAGATATTGGTGGTTAATAATTTATATAAATCTATACTTTTCTGTGATTGTGGATTCAGACGGTTATTAATACTATGATACGGAAATAAGTTAACCGCAAGACTAGATTTAATTAATATCGCAAATATGAATGTTTTTTTCATCGCTATGATCTACAGATATACCTTTCGGATTGGTTCTAGAAGTTGAGTGTTATTGTTATCAAGTTAATTCACATTAGCAATTGATGAATTTAAATCATGTAATTAATTCAGTTTATGATTATAAGATTAAATTTACTAGAGCTGCGTTTTATCGATTTATGAAGTTTGGTTTATCTAACGGCTTATTTTGCGATTTCGAGTAAATTAATAATTCAATTGGATTTGTGGCTAATTAAACTAGCTAGTCAATGCTAAATAACCCACAATATTTACCAGCTGGATTTTCTAGCTATTATTCTTTCTGGATATTTTGCAAAAATAAGCAATAATAAAGTAAGAAATAGCCCTTAGGATCATTCGTTGTTTATAGGTAATAACCTCTAACAAGGTAGTGTTCAATTTATCACCAAGACGCTCTTTCAAACGATTCAAACCCATCCTACATTTTGATTTAATTCGCTTATCTTGTGCTGATAAGATTAGTGGAGTATATATTGACAAGTGTGGGCATTGTATTATGGTTAATAATACTAATTTACTTGATTGTTGCGATAGTGTTAACACTTGGTATTTTGATGTAATTAGAACAGTATGTTGATGGTGCGGAAGAAGAGACTCGAATAATTTAGAAAACATTGTTTTCAGCACCTTAACTCTTTGACTTACAAACAAAAACATAAAATTGAACAATTAAAACTGTAACATATAAGTTACTGATTATTACATCAAATTACATTAAATAATGCCATTTACAATGCCATCAATATTCTCCTTTTAATTTATAATTAATTCGCTTGGTAGTGCCGCCGTAAACCTTAATAACCATTTCCATATCGCAGTGACCTAATTGGTCTGCTACAAATTGCAGAGTCTCTCCTCGGTCTAATAACATATGAGCATAAGTGTGCCGCATTAAGTAGGGATTACGATATTTTACACTAGCGCGCTGATGTATTTTTACCCATTGCTTTTGTAATGCGTCCGAACTTGTCCATGGTCTCTTTGTTTGTATACTAATAAACACATGCTCAAATTGTCCAGTTAGTTTCCGCATTTCAATCAATGCTTCTTTTGCCCTAGGTAAGAGCAGTACTTCTCTAAATCCTGATTCGCTCTTTGGTGTCCCAGTTACCCCTTTAACTTGATTTTTAATTACTGATATATAATCATCAAAAACATCACTCCACCGAAGAGCAATTAGCTCACCAATTCTTAAACCAGTAAAAAATTCAAATGTGATCATCCATTTTAACATAGGTGTATGGCAAGCGGCAATAATTTCCTCTCGCTCTTGGTCTGTATACCGCTCTCTTATGTTATCTGATTTACGGAAATTTTCTCGGATTAATTTATTGAGTGCTAGTCGGTTTAGTGGGTTATAGGTGATAAGTCCGTCATTAACGGCACCATCTAACATGGCGCGTAATGGTATAATTATTTGAGATACAGACTTAGATGAGCAGTTTAAATTTAAAATAAATCCTTTTATTTCTTGTGATGTTAAATCATTAAGAAGTCTATCTTTAAACTCTGGAAGTAGTTTATTGAGTATAAAGTTTTTATAAGTAGTTGCAGTTATAGGTTTAATTTGACCCACTGACTCCATTTTTTTATAAATAGTAATTTGATTTATTAGTAAATCACCACAGGTAAAATTATAACTGTGGTGGAATTTCTTTATGTTATTTGAATTAGGGAACTCAACTCTATAGTCAAATTCCCCATCTTCTATTTTTCTTAGAACCTCAGCTCTACGACGTGCTGCATAATTAATTTCTGCTTTTGCGGAGCCAGTTGCTACGGTTTCAAAACACTGAATACCTTTATAGTAAAACAAAATACGAATGTTTTTACCTCTTAGCTGTACCCCTAGCGGCGTACTGTTTGTTTTTTCTTTTGCGTTTTGTACCATTCGCTAAATGCTCCTGCATAAGTTACCCACGATTTCCCAATTTTGAATAAAAAAGGGTAGTCTTTACCTCGACAAATGTCTGCTTTTATTGCACCAGGTGTTTTGCTTGGCCATAAATTTTTGCAAAGTTCTGGCAACGTTAAAAGTTTATCCTCATTATTTTGTACTATCATCATAACCCCCATAAACTTCTTAACATATCTTGATAACAGCGCTCTGTTATCTCCCATTGTTTGATTAAATACTCAATCATTACTTAAACTCCTATTTTAAAACTCATAAAAAGAGAAACCCACAATAAATGTGGGTTACCGGTGGATAACTAATGCACCGAATCGGAGCATGGATAATTTAGCAAACTAGCTGGATCACACGCATTGCGCAAATCCTGCACACAAACATAATCTAAACCATGCTCATCTTGCAGATACCTCACAGGATTGCAGCTTAAAAATTCAGTTCGTTTTTTCATGATAATCTACTTCTTCCTTCTAAAGTTTGTTTAATTAAGCCAACCGCTACAGGATTGTAAAACCAGTCCTGTATAGTTTTGCCGTTGTCTTTCATGTAGCGAACTTCACCAAGCGACGGTAGCCCCATAATGCCGAGGTCCGCAATAACTCTAGCAATCGCATGCGGTGAAACGTTCAATTTATTCGCAATTTGCATCAGCGATAATTTTTCACCCTTTAAGTCAAGCGTTCCCTGAGATTCCAGTTGACGAATTTTGGCATTGGCCTGAGATAATTTACCCATTATGGACGCCTCACGTTTACTACCGATTTGCGCCTTGGTCTTAATCGCAACGTCACGCTCCAGCTGTAATTGATCCTTTTCCTCGGCTAAAACCGCCGCCAAACGCAATGCCTCGGGTAATGATTGAGGTATCGCCAGTGGTTGTTGCTCAATCTTCGTGAGTTGTTTATCACGCTCAATAAAATGTTTCCGCATCGTGCGACCTTTTTCGTTATTCTCAACCATGCAAAGTTCTTTTGCCATGTCGATAGTTCCGTAGTATTCGATAACTGTAGTGCGTAAGTTGCTGTTTTGTCCAGTTTCCAAAATTTTGGAAACCGAAACGTAGTCTTGATTTTCTTCAAAACTATATTTTTCAATGCGGTTTTGAACCCATACAGCAAATTTAGATTTTACACCTAAAAATTCGTGTAGTTCTCTTAAATTTACGGTTTCAGTTAATTGACCGTTAAAGTCAGATTTTTGAATGTTAATCAGTTGATTGGTTGTGGACGTGGTGGTTGACATGATAGTCTCCTCTTTAAAATCATCATGTTTAATTATTTGTTGTGGTGGATTGAATAGCGGTAATACTTGAGTTAGGATTAATTCAGATAAGATTGGTATAAATTTAATTGCACCCTTGCTTTTGGCAATATCAACCAAGGTGCGTAACTGGTCTAAGCTAATGCCGATATAGCGAATATAATGACCATGAAAGCCATCATAGGGGAGTTGGCAATGAGTGAAGTTCTCCACGCCGATATGTTGGATACATTCATCGGAGCTGATACCCAGAAATATTGCAATTTCCTCGCTGATGGTTTGGGTGTTGGCTTCGACTATAAGCGCATCTAAGAATGGATGCTGTCCTAATTGCGGAATTTTGATTAAATGGAAGTTATTGTTGTAGTTTACAGACGGATTTATAGTCATTGGCAATTGATTTGACATGATGATTTCCTGATAATGATTGTTTGAAAGTACCTTAACGTTTGAAATTAAGGCGTTCGGGGATTCAAACACTGTATCAGGACAGCTGAGCTTATTTACCTTACGGCTATTGTATTCGCTCGCCCCCGAACATAGAAGATTTACGCTTTGAGGGCGTATTTTATATATGTGTGGGTATAGAAATAAAAAAAGCCATAATTACGGATAGGCGT
This sequence comes from Burkholderiales bacterium, assembly GCA_019744945.1. GTDB lineage: Bacteria > Pseudomonadota > Gammaproteobacteria > Burkholderiales > UBA11063 > Aquella. The sequence goes on along the minus strand of JAIETT010000278.1, from coordinate 12,205 downwards.
TACCGCCTGACAAAGAGTGTTTGAAGCTCTAGCGGTATTCTATCCTAATTCATGACTTTCTGTCAAATCTGCATTAAAAAACCCCGCGAATGCGGGGCTATATCAATGTTGGTGTCTGTGATTATTTGATTTATGTTTACCTGTTGGAATGAATAACGCAATTAAACCAATGATTGCTATTATTAAGCTAATCCACATAACTGTATCCATGTTATTCCCCTTTTTCTTCCAATGCCCTAAGATTCAACTTAAAAGCGAGTGCGTGGTAATTTAGAACCAGTGGAAGCCCTTAGCTAACATCCCACCAAGTGTGACTAATAACGTAAATGCTACGCTCATACCAGTCCACACTACAAATCTTAATGTGTCGTGTTTTAGATGTGCTATTGCTAATTCAATATCTTGCTTAGTTGCTAAGTCTTTACTTTCGATTGTTGCGATTGCCACTTCAATAACCTGCTCCATTTGCCGCGCTTGATACTCAGCAAACTCAGGGTCAACCCCAGCAGCTTTAGCTTTATTTACAAACTCAAGTATGTCAAAATGTTTTATTGTAATTGCCATTATAAAATCCTCTTTAATGGTTGTATTGTATCTTAACATGGCTCTTTTGTCAAATTTTGCGTTATTTTGTTTTTAATGCTATAATGTAGGTGTGAGAAACGAAAATAGCCCCCAAAAGGGAGCTATCCATTAATTGCCGATAATTAATATAATCCAAAAGATTATTTTAATCACAACATTTAATGTATTCATAGCCTTGTCAAACCATGATTTTTTAGTGTGTTTTCTCACATCTTTCACCTACTTTCTACTTCTAGAGTTAGCAGGTAATTGAATGGCTAGATGTAGTTGTCGCTACGTCTAGCCACAACTACCACTATGAAGTCCTATATTATACCTTATTATTTCCAATAAAATCATCACTCTTGTCAAGTTGATATTACTTTTTTGTCAAATCCAATGCGCTTAATGTAAATCACTCAAGAATAAGCTACAATAAGCGCACTGGTTACTGATTTAGTTACTATTCATCAAATTCTACAAAATTATCAGGGCTTCCCCAGTTTTTGATAAAACCATCTTCAATGTCCAAATTTACATAATCACCATAATAATTTGGTACACAGCGTGGTACATAGCATTCATGTCGAGCAACCTCTTTGTTTTGCTCATCATAAAGAATGTATATACCCTCATCGCAAACTTTTATTGAATTAAAATACTTAAAGTCTTTTGGATATTTAGGAGCTAAAATTTCTCCTGTGCTTATATCGACCAATAATTTCAGCCTGTCATAGTTGTCATAATCTACACCTGGGTCAGGTACTCGGCGTGGGAAATTAAAAGGGATGTCCTCATCTTCATAGCGAATGGGCAAATCTAACAAAATGCTTTTAATTTCTACATCTCGTTTTTGTTTTATGTATATTTTTTTCATTTTTACTTCTTTAGAAAATTTAATTATACGCTGTGGGTTAAATTTTTACTGATTCTAGCTATCCTTGTTTTAGAGATCGCTAATTCCTTGGTGATCCAGTCGTAACTTTTGCCAGCTTGTAAAAATATTAGAATTTTCTCTTCTTTATCAGGAGTTTTAGAATTTTGCGAGCCGTTTGGACGGCCAAATTTAACCCCTGCGGATTTAGCTTGAGCGATTCCAGCTTTAGTTCGAGCATTAATCATGCCGCGCTCAAGCTCCGCAAAAACACCGGCAATCTGAAAAAAGGCCTTACCCATGGGACTAGTCGTGTCAACTTTGTCTTTATGATCTAAGCTCATTAGGTCCACATGCTTAGTATCCAGCTCTTCAACAATATCAATTAGACCTTTAAGACTTCGCGCGATACGGTCGATTTTGCATACAACAACCAGATCATGGGGCCTTAGCTCTAATAACATTAATTGAAGCTGTTCACGCTCATTGTTTTTACCACTAATTTTTTCGCGGTAAATTTTTTCGCAACCAGCGTTAGTTAGTGCTTCAATCTGAAGCTTGAGATCTTGATTGTGTGAGCTGACACGTGCATAGCCAATTTTCATATTATCCCTGTGAGAAAAGATTAACTAAAAACAAACCCTGCCGAGGCAGGGGATGTTTAACAAATATAACTGGTGACTTTCGTTAGCTTTTGAAAGACCGCTTTAATTTTGGCGAGTGTTTCTTCAAAAGCTTGTTCAATATTTAGAATCTGAATTTTGAAGTAAATTTCATGCTGATTTTCATCATAATACCACTTTAAGATGGTATCAAACTCAAACGCTGTAATCATATCTTCAGGCGCAAGTTCTGGGTGCTTATTGATACTTGAGATTTTATCAAACGGCTGCAGCACGATCTTAATGCGTTCGGGAATCTCGACAGTCTGAGCAATTGACGTTCCTGTTTTGGTGACTTTACGATAAGATAAAACCTCACCACCATAGGCTGTTTTTTCATTGTCAAATTCATAACTAGTGGTGGCACGGAAATTCTTAACCATATCTAGGATGACATTTTGTGATGGATAAGATATTTCATCTACACCAGAATCTAAGAAATCCGCAAAATTTTTCTGTGGAATCCACTCATTGTTAATTGAGTGCCAAATAAGCCATCGTGCTGAGGTGCCTAAATTAAAAATAGCCTGGTGTTCACAGAACCTTGGATCTTGCGGCATATGATAATCAAAAATAACTTTGATTTGATCATCTTTAATGAATGCGCGCGACTCTTCATTTGCAAAATCATTAGTGTAGGCAATTATTCCACCAAGATCACCAAATTCTCTAACTCCGCGGATTCTGCGTGGTTTGTCCTGAAATTGTTCTAAATCAAAGACTTTTTGTGCAGAATGAGCTAATACTAAAGTAGGTTCACCAATAACATTGGTTTGTAAGACATCGAGACCTTGGGTTTCAATAAAAGTTTCTAATTGATTTTTTTCTGACATGGTATTGCTCCTTAAATAGCTTTAACTAGTTTTTCTTGGACCGGTGCGGGTGCAATCAGCTCAAGGGTTCTTTGATCTGGGTGGCATGCTAATAACTCATTGTTTTTACCAACGAACATAGTCCCAGTTAATGATGAATTTATCGGTGGTTTAGCGGCATAAGATGCCGTTACCGACATTGTGCCTGCTTCAGCCGGTTTAATCTCCAGCGATAATGCAATCGAGCCTTTTTTGCGCATGTTTTCGACTGCTGCGACAACTTCAGCGATTTTACTTCCCAAAATTTCATCAAGTTTACCGCCTTGATAATTGGCGATAAAGTCAGAAAATAGCTTCATGATAATCTCCTAAGGTTTAAATTTAAGCCCTAAACTACAAGTGTCTAGATGCTTTTCGGATTTAATAACATCATCATAAAGATAGCATAGATTGCCAGCTTTATCTTGATGCGCGACTAAAAAAAATTTAACGAGTTCAGGTGGCCACAGCCGTTCGTGAATTAATTCGCGATGAGTGATCACCCGTCCTTTTGCTAGTGGAAATGTCATAGATAAGACCTCTCTTCCTCAAAAATTCTGTTGTTGTTAATGCTTTTACAATTGGTTTACGAAGAATAATAATGCGAAAGCCAAAAATAGTAATATTCATAGCGTGGTTGTCCTTTGAATAAAATGATTAAGAATTAATAAATTGAGTAAATTGAGCTAATTTATTGCGTGATTCAATAAATTTCACTAGGTCGTTATTGTCAACATTCCACATAAATGGTTTGCGCTCGATGTCATCGGCTGGCGGAATATGTCCTGCGAATTTCAACGCATGAAACCGTTGCCCAGTTATTCCGAGAATCTTGAGCAGATCCTTCATGTTGACTTTTTCTCTCACATTAAGTGTCTCCTTATAAAAATATTCAGTTAAATCAATGATGCGCCCTTCAGTGTTATAATAGAGGTCTCAATATCGTATTATTAACACTTTTAAGAAAGACACATCATGGATGTAACTAATAATTTTAATAAATTTTTCTATGCTCCAACTCAGCCTGCTGAATTTTGGGGTTTTAAATTTGGAGTAAGTTTATTCATGATAATATTTATAGTTTTAATGTTTGTAATTTGCTATATAATTGTAAAAAGATGGAATTATAAACTGCAAATACAAATCGAAAATCGGCTAATGCTAATTGAAAATCGTAAAAAAATCACATGGTGTGATGTATGTGATGTCGATACAATTTTAGCGGGAACAAAAACTAGAGAATCTGCTACTGGCACAGAAACTTATCCTATTTATACATGCCCAAAATGTCAGCTTACACGACTTGTGAAATCCCCTAAGTAATAAATACAGCGACAGTAAGTAACTGTATTTATTACTGTCACTCAGCGAATGACAATATTTAGCCTCACAAGTCCTTATCTGATTTAGATCGTTCACTACGGTGAAGATTGCTAGGTCGGGGGATATTTAGTTGTCTTACGAACTCCGCCAACTACAGACAGTTATTAATTACTTGTTACTACTTTCCAACTTGTTAATGATCTAGTTGGTTTACTACTAAACCAATAGCGTTATTATGCAATAATTGCTTAATATTATGCAAGTATAATATTGCAATAAATACATAATATTTTATTGATTTTAAAGTAACTTATTGATTTTATTTGAAATAAATTTGTAGAATATTTTGCAACAAAAATTAGCAGTTGACAAAATAAGTTGGGTAGGGTAGAATTTCGATGTTGTGCCGTGGTTGGCTCCGTGTTAAAAAAAAAGTCATCATTAATTTGATGGCTTTTTTTTTGCGTTATACTTGACAACACACCCTATTAAATATACAATACATCCTAATAGATGACAATTAAATGGCATATAATGAAAAATAAAATAATAAAATGGAATGAAGAGAAAAATACCAAGCTAAAAGCTGAACGCGGAATTAGTTTTGAGATGATTTTATCTTTAATTGAAGATGGGGATATTTTGGATATTCGAGATAATCCGAATTATCCAAATCAAAAATATTTATTTTGCGTAGTAAGCGAGTATGTTTGTTGTGTACCATTTGTCGAAACTGATAGCGAAGTATTTTTAAAGACAATATTTCCTTCAAGAAAATTTAATAAATTACTTAATGGGGGTGATTAAAATGCTCAAGGATAAATTGGATCTAAGCAACTTTGAGGTTGATGAAAACATTATTTTAGATACTGAAGAAGCTGAAATGCTTGCTGGCTTAAATGGTAGTAAATCAATTATGGATGGTGAAATGGTTAAACGTTTTCGTGCCATGGTGAAAGAACAGAATAAGCGCAGTAAGCAAATTAATATGCGGCTTACTGAAACTGATTATATATTAGCCAAAGCCAAAGCCCTAGAGGAAGGAATTCCTTATCAGGTGTTGTTAGCAGGGATAATTCATAAGTGGCTGCATGCCGCATAACAAAAAAGCCATCATTGATTTGATGGCTTTTTTTTGCGGATGGATATGAAAAAACCACCCGCTCAGATAATGATTGAGTATTAACTTTGACTCGTTTACCATTAATGTTATTGTAACTGGTATAGTGTCATTGTGATTGCCAACAGTAAGTGATTTATTTTTACATTTTGGGCATTTATTAGTAATTTGTTTATCTTTAAAATAGTTTCTTAAATCATCTGGGGATACTTTATTTTCATTCATTTTTGTTTTCCGGCTAATATATTTGTTAGAAAAGTTTCTGAGTAAAATTCGGTAAATCCACAGTTTTGACACATGCTTGAAAAATATCCAACTTTTGATAAATGATGTTGTTGCATATAAAAATTTGAAGGATAAACATCTTCACAGCCATTGTCTGTAATAATATCAATAGCTTCTACACCGCATTTAGGACATATCAGAAATTTATTCTGCGTTTGTTTATTTAATAGGTCAATTATATCTTTTGCGGTTATTTTCATTTAATTATCTTTTAAAATGTATTTAAGTATGTAAGTGAGTATCCCACTTCCTATTAAAAAACCTCCCACACCAGTAGTTACCCAAACTTTAATATCTTTAACCGATGAATTGATTTTATGATCAATTTTAGTGTGTATTTTTTCTAATTCATCATCAATCTTATTTATTATACATGCCAGATTTTCAGGGGTCATATCATCACCTGTATATAACTTACTGATGTTTGATTTATCTATCGCCATTATTATACGCTTCCAAAATCATATTCATTAAAAAAACTTCCGAGTAAAATTCAGTAAATCCACAGTTTTGACACATGCTTGAAAAATATCCAACTTTTGATAAATGATGTTGCTGCATATAAAAAACCGAAGGATAAACATCTTCATAACCATTGTCTGTAATCATATCTACAGCTTCTAAACCACATTTATGGCATGTCGAAAATTTATTTTGCGTTTGCTTATTTAATAGCTTAATTATATCTTTTGTGGTTATTCTCATATTACTCTCCTAATTATAATTTGTTAACTACGAACACCACGCGTCCAATGATCTTAATTAAAATGTTGGAATCATATTCGATAAGTTCATCATCGTAGGCGTGATTATCGGAAGCAATGAGTAAGCCTTTGGCATTTTTGCGTAAACGTTTCACCCGGGCTAAAAACTCACTGCCATAGGTAATCGCATAGACGCGATTGTCGATAATATCGCATTGTTTGCGATCGACAACTACTCGCGCACCATCATTAATCGTATATTGCATCGAATCGCCACGGACTTTGAAGGCCTGGAGATTCTCACGCTTGAGCTGCAATTCATGTAACTCACTCTCGGTTAAAAACACTTTTTCTTCGGTTAAAACATCAAAAGTAGGCTCGTGATCACGTAAGCCTGCGGACATCGTCGCTTCATGCACAGGTATTTCAACAATTGCGCTATGAATTGGTTCTAAGTAATTATCGGGCGCAAAAATTCGCATGCCTGTTTTCTCAAAAATCTTATCTTCAATATTTTTAGCGGCTTTTAAACCAATTACCAGTGTGTTATGAAAATATTTATAAAGAGACGAATATTCTATATTACAGGCAATTGCGCATTTTCTAATATTGCCATTATAGTACTGATTTATAAAGTCTATAAGTTGTTGGTTGTAATTCATTATGTATAAAATGCTTAAAATATTGCAAAATTTGCTTATTTGTGTTTATAATCACGTCATGACCTCGTCAGTCCACTCCGTGTAGAGTGGCAGAGGCATGACCCAAAAGTTGTTTAAAGGTTAATCATGCATAAAAAAGATGATCCGTGGGCAGAAATCTTTGAAAAATATAGCAAGTGGTCTAATATGACAATATCGGTTTTCCTTCTTTGCTTGTTCATTGGTATCTGTATTGGTAATTCACTTATTGATTTATGTATTTTTATGTATAAATTTTTAATATAGTCAATATAAGTCCTCCAAGTACAGCAACAACCAAAGGATAACAGAGAAACTTATTGATTTTGTTTTTTAGTTTTTGGCTTGCTAAAAAATCAATACCAGGTGCAAGTATCACTGACTCCGTGTGGTTAAGTGAAATAATATAACCTTTTTGAACTAGGTAACCATGGCGGCAAGAAATATCATACTCTGAGATATTATACGTTTCTCTTACGCCAGTGATTAGATCAAAAGTGAGCATTTTATGATATTTGCCTTTATCGTATAAGTATTGAAGAATTAATTTATCATATTTGTTATTCAATTTAGCTTTTCTTTAAAATGTTGTTTAAAGGTTTAAAAAAATGTATGTTTATAATAAAATACACGAGCTAGAAAATTTAATAAAACAAACCGAAGACAATATCAAAGAGTTAAAAAAACCGACATCACTTATCGCGTTAGATACTATTGATGTGGTTAAACAAGTTGAGTTTAATACCCGTTCAACAAAGGACGAAATTAGCACGGTTAAAGGCTTGCTTTGGTTTATTGTATTTGAACTTGCTTTTGTTTCTTTTCTCTTGTTTAAGTCGTTACATTAATTATTACTCTTGATAGAGTAAAAAAGTAGGTGCAAATCCTACAATGTGGGTGTTATTCGTGGTTGGAGCACCCACCTCTTCCCACAACCATAAAAATATCTCTTTTTATCAGCAAAACGGTGCAAGCCCGTTGAGTTCTTTAGGTTTGCGTAACAGCAAACAAAACGGGTCGCTTTACCGCGATTTGTTAGTCAAAGATTACTAGCCTTGAATCTTCCCGGACCCATAGGCTAGTAATTGCAATATTTAAACAGCGGATCTATTACAAGAAAAGACCGCGCTGTTAACTGTGCGCTATCATTATAACATAAAAATATTGATAGTTCAATATTCACGCTTTTATTAGTAGAGTCACAACCATGAAACCAACTATAGAGGGATTCTCGCAATCTCAGCTCATTAGTCACAACTTAGATCTTACCGATGCGCAGCTCTTGCGCTGGTTTGCCGATTCAGCTCCCACACTTCAATCTATCATTCATGACAACGCCCAATTTTTCCTAGTATCCTACGAAGACATTCAAGCCAAATTACCCATTTTAGCTATTCAAACAAAAACTATTGGACGACGGTTTACCAAGTTGGCAGATGAGGGTATTTTAGACAAAACTATCCTCAGATTTGGAACGCGTGGTACTAAGGTTTTCTACCGTCTTGGTGAGAAATATAGCGCCATTGCTTTCGGCAAATCAGATGCATCTAATGAGACGTGGTCATCAAATCAGAGGATTTTAAAAGCATCTGATCAGGATGTTCAGGGGATTCCTGAAGCACATGATGAAGTTGTGCAACAAAATAATGCAGCAAAATCCGATGAAATTCAAGAAAATTCGTTACAAAACTCATCATGTGTTTTGAAAAGCCCGTCTTCTTTTAGTAAAGATAGTTCTATACCTATAGTTAAAAAAGATACCCCCTATAGTCCCCCTAGAAAAGAAGCTGACGCTGGGGGTGGTTTTGATTTTAGCCAGTTTAGCCCAGTTGAGGTAGCTGCCATTGAAGACTGGCTGGCTTACAAAACTGAACGTCGCCAAACCTACAAGGCTGTCGGCTTGAAGATGCTGCTCAAACTGTGCTTGCGATTATCCGCTGCTGACATACTGGTCAAACAGATCGAACAATCGATTGCTGCCAACTACCAAGGTATCGTCGAACCCAAACATCTACCAGCTGCAACTCACGCCAAAGTTGACAACGACAATCCGTTTGCTAATCCAACCATGGACATGTTCCACATTCCTGAAGGTGTGAATTTAGCGGGTTTTAGCACCTCAAAAAACCAATCAACTGGGGTGGTAAAATCAAGTGGTGAGCGAAGTAACGGTGTTGCTAACGACCTATTCCGTGTGTCAGCACCCTCAAAATCGGTAATGAGCGCTTATTATGTTTGATCCAATCAAGTTTTCCGAAGTAAAAGTTCCAGTTCAACGGGTTAAATTTGGCTTATGGCAGCTAGATGTAAGCGGTGGTTATCGTTCAAACGATTTTATCGTGCTGGCTGCAGCAACTGGAGTTGGTAAATCGCTATTAGCGCTGTGGATTGCAATTTCTGCGACCGAACAGGGTAAAAAAGTGATGTATATCGACTATGAAAATGATGTGTCTATCATTGAAGAGCGTTTAGTTTCTTTTGGTAAAAATTACAAATCAGCAATTGCGAATAATCTGCTCAAACTCTACACGCAAAGTGCCGAGGAAAAAATCATCATCCGCAAGAGTTTTACCGATCGTAACTTCAATTTGCACAAGTTTATTTTTGATAAAATCACCGCAATTGAAAATGCAATTGTGTTACATCAACCCAATCTATTAGTAATTGATGTATTTTCCTGCTTGTACAAAAATATCGTTCCAACTAACTTAACCTCACAATTAACTTACATCTTATCTGAATCAATTTCCACTCTGGCCAAACAACATAATTGTGCAATCATTGCAACTGAACAGCTTAAGAATGACAAAATTTACGGTCGGCCTGGTGAAAAAGATGTAGCCACGGGTAATGCACTGACACATAAAGCTACCAAGATTATTACCCTGTTTAGTTACTGTAAAGAGAATCGGGCACGAACTGGATTTGCTACTGATTTAAGTATTAAATTAGAAGATTTTCTGGAAGTGATTTTGGTTAAAGATCGCACGAATGACATCACCGAAAAAATTTACGTTCATAAAAAAGATCTTGGATTTCATCAACCAAATACGCTGGAATATGGCGCTTATTTTGATTATATCAACAACAAGGCGTTCAAGTAATGAATGATAATGAAATTCAAAACCGTTTAGAAGATTTAGGTTTTATTATTCGCGGTGGAATTAAGCGTAATCGCTATGTCAATTGTGCACATGAATCGTATCCACCCAAAAAAAACGCCGTTTGGTATAAAGTTTCAGATAAATACGTGAGTTACGCATCATGGAATAGTTGTCTTGAGAGTGGTTTCTTTTGGTTAAATGAACGTGAATATGTGGCGATGGACAAAGCCGAACGTGAGCGGATCAATCAACAACGCCGCGAAGAGCAACGCAAGCTTGCTCTTGAAGACCGTCAGCAGCGTTTAGCGACAGTAAATAAAGCCTATGGCAGCTTTAGGCAAATTAAACGTAACCACGCATATTTAACCCGCAAAGGGATTGATTTTCGTGCGGACTTTACTTTTGACTGGTCCAAGCGCTTAGTAATTCCAATGTTAGACATCACTGGAATTTTGTGCGGCTATCAGTATATTGATGACACTGGTACCAAGAAATTTAAAACTGGGTCAATTTTAAAAGGCAGCTTTTATCCGTTTTTAGTTCCTGGACAAAAACTAGCGAATGTTGAGCGTATTTTTTTATGTGAGGGTGTTTCAACTGCAGGAAGTGTTTTTCAGTCTTTAAGCGCGGATTATGCCAATTTTGCAGTGTTGGCATGTTTTGCATCTAACAATGTCGATCTAATTTATACAGTTTTAAAAGAACATGGTCATAAAAATATTATTTCGATTCAAGATTATGATCCTGCTGGTGTAAAAGTTTCAGCACCGGGTTTCATGATTGGGTTTTGCTATGGCCAAGATGCTAATGATGTGTGTTGTGAGTTTGGTAGTGAGGCATTGCGCCGCATAATTAAGTTCAGAATGCAGGCCTTAAATTTAAGCTAGATTTTTATCAATATAATCAGCCCAGTATTGCAATAGCTTGATTCGCTCTTCGAGCAAATTGGACTTTAAATAATGCCGATTAACCCCTTTTACCACGTGTCCAAGCGCAGCATCAATAACTTCGTAGGGTTTGCCTGCTTCAGCTAACAAAGTCATACCCGTGCGCCGTAAATCGTGCGGTGTCCATTTCTTAGTTCCATATTTAGTAATTAATTTAGCAATTTCACGATTTAGGCTTAGTTCTGCAAACGGCTTATTGTTCCACTCAAAAACATAGACACTTTCAGGATAAAGCTCTTTCAATTGTTGCCACACTGCAATAATTTGCTTTGGTAGCTTGATAATCCAGCCATCAATTGCTTTACTATTCTGAATTACAACCCGTCCCGATTCTAAATCAACATCGCTCCAGCGCGTCTTCAGCAATTCACTTTTTCGAATCAACAAAATCAGTAGGCTATAAATTGCCGCGCGAATAGAGTATTCAAGCTCAGCATCATTAATCAATGGATTAAAAAACTGCTTAATTTCCGTGGGTGACAAATAGCGTTCAACAATTCCAACTTTATATGGATAAACTACTTCGGTTAAGGGATTAACTTTAAGCAACCGCTTAATTTTGGCCCATTTAAAAACTTGTTTAATACACTGCAATACTGCGGCTGCAATTGACTTGCTCTTACATGAATTAATCAACTCATGAATATCATCTGCACTAATTTGATTAATTCTCATCTGATTAATTGGTGCAGCATATTGCATTATTTTGTTCCATTTTTTAATACTGTTAGGTTTTAAATCTATCACATGATCTAAGTAAAATAATTGCCACACAGCATTAAATGTCTTATTAAGATGTTGCTTAACATTAGTGTAAGTTTTGGGATTAAAACCATCATTTAACATCGTGGTGATTGATGTGGCTTGTTCAATGGCTTGTTTAAGATTAATCACTGGATAGATTCCAATTGTCCGCCATGTTTGAAGTGTCTTTAAGTTAAGTTTGCGCCGGATCTTATAGCGCCAAATTAATTGCTCACCATAACGACATAAACACAGATTATTGCCACAGTAAAGGATTTTTTGCGCTGAATTAGCGCGCCACTTCTTAAGGTAGTTTTCAGAAATACTTATCATTTGCCACAGTTTTA
>JAIETT010000264.1 GCA_019744945.1 Burkholderiales bacterium | reverse complement strand
CCACCCGCAGCATGGAATTGATTCACATCGGCATTACCATTTGGATAAACTTTAGCCAACAGTGGCACCGCTGCAGATAAATCCGCGAAATCATCCCAATTAACCACAATCCCAGCCGCTTTAGCAATTGCTGGAATATGTAAAGTATGATTAGTTGAACCACCGCTAGCTAATAAGCCAACAATCGCATTCACAATGCTTTTTTCGCTAATGATTTCACATAATGGCGTAAAATTTTCCCGCTGCGCAGTATTTTTAACAATTTGCGTCACCGCTTGCTCGGTAATTGCTTGACGTAATGGTGTATTTGGCGCAATAAATGCTGCACCAGGAATATGTAAACCAAGAACTTCCATCATCATCTGATTGGTGTTAGCCGTACCATAAAAAGTACAAGTACCTGCTGCGTGGTAAGATTTTAATTCTGACTCAAGTAGCGCTTCGCTACCAACTTTACCCTCAGCAAAGAGTTTACGGGTTTCGGTTTTTTCTTTATTTGAAATTCCGCTGGGCATTGGACCACTTGGAATAAAGATAGTTGGCAAGTACCCATAAGTTAAAGCACCAATCAATAATCCAGGCACAATTTTGTCACAAATACCAAAACAAACTACCCCATCAAAAACATTATGCGACAACGATACCGCTGTACTCATCGCAATTACTTCACGCGACAATAACGATAATTCCATCCCAACTTGCCCTTGAGTTACGCCATCACACATTGCAGGCACACCACCCGCAACTTGCGCAGTCGCACCATTTTGCATGGCTACTTGCTTAATTAATTCAGGATAACGGTAATAAGGTTGATGGGCGGAGAGCATATCATTGTAGGCAGTAACAATCCCAATATTTGGGTTTTCAATGGCTTTGAGGCTTAATTTAGTTTTATTATCTTCGGCGGCAACCACATGTGCCAAATTAGTACAAGCCAAACTAGAGCGTTGGACACGTTTACCGTATTGCTCTTTCATGCGTGCCAAATAGGCTTCGCGCGTTGCTTTGCTGCGTTCAATAATTCTTTGCGTTACTTGTTCAACTACTTTATTTAACATATTATTACACCTATGAAAAATGTTTTACGCTGCTCTTTAGTTTTGTTCAATAAACCTTAATCTCCACGACATAATTGCTTCGAACTACTAAATCCTTGCGCATGTGCTTATTTATTAAGCATGGGTTTAACACACAAAATATTCTCTATCATCAGCTATTATACTATAGCCTAATTCATTGCAGGGCTTAACCTTTCACCGCAATATAGAATATCATCAATCGAACATGACATCACTACGGCTTCAATAGTTTAATTTCATTATTTAAACAACGATAACGAGATAATTTTAAATCAATCACAGAATTTCATTCAGCTAGACTTGACATTTTACGGCACACAATATAAAATTGAGCACTCACTTACTTTTATACGCTAAAAAGATGAAACTCTCAAAATGTTCAAAAATTGCTCTCGTCATTATGTGTGTTCAATTTATTAATGCTCTTGAATTCATGATCATTGCCCCAATTGCACCATCTTTACTAATTCCATTCAATATAAATTTGAATCAAATCGGCATCTTAACTGGATCGTATACCTGTAGTGCAATATTTTCTGGCTTACTCGGATTTATCTATTTAGACAGATTTAATAAAAAACAAATACTTTATATTACTCTTGGTATATTAAGCATGGTTAATTTTTTATCTATTTTTTGTACGGATATCTACATGATCGTAGTAATTCGTTTAATTGCTGGTTTCTTTGGTGGAATAACTCTGGCTTTAGGCATGGCGCTAGTTATAGATAACACACGACCAAAACAACATGGTAAAGCTTTGTCGATTACCATCATGGCATTTCCGTTAGTTAGTATTTTGGGAATACGTAGTGGAATTTGGGTAATTGAACAATTTAATTATCAAATACTTTTTGTCCTAATTTCATTGATGATTTTAGCGGTAATTTTCTTGGTATATTATGTAATTCCATCAGACGAAATAAAGTTACCACAGCCTTTTCATCAACGAATTAAACTAAATAAAACCTCAATTTTAGCTATATCATTACTAGGAATTGCCCAATTTCCAATTTACTTATTAATTCCATCATTAGCTATAATATTGAAATACACTATGCACACATCAAATCAATCCATGCCGTTTATATTTATGGCTAGTGGTATAGCCAGTTTAATTACGACTAAAATTTATGGACATTTAATTAATAAGCTCGGCGTAAATAAACCAATTAACTATGCAACTACTCTATTCATTTTAGTGCTAATCTTTGGTATTATTACGATGAAATTACCTCCAATTATATTTATGATATTATTGATATCCAGCGTATATATTAGAATTACGGCAGTATCTTTAGTTACCAGTAAATACCCGCAAGAACATCAAAGATCTGGATTCAATGCTCTCCAGTCAGCAATTAGCAATATAAGCGCAACAATTGCAGGATTATCATCTTCTTGGCTTTTAACCGTAAATGCTGACGCATCTCTTGGCAATCTAAAATTATTAGCCTCAATCACAATTGTTTCCGCTATCTTACTGCCGTTAGGACTATTTATCTATCAAAAAGCTCTAAAAACACAATGCTGATGATTGAAGACTTCTCGAAAAACAATTGGACAAATTAGCCCTTAATTAAGGCGTCGACTTCAAAATGGCAAAAGCTGTGCTATAATTTCTACATCGACTAACATTTATTCAATTTAGATAAAGCAACCATGCCATTAACTAATCAACTCCAAGAACCCAAAAAGACTCTTAAAAGGTTACAATCAGAGCAAAGTATTTTACTTGCGGCTCAACATCTTTTTGCGGAAAAGGGCTTTGCTGCAACTACGTCGAAAGAAATTGCGTACAGTTCGGGTTTGGCGGAAGGGTTAATCTTTAGATACTTTAAAGATAAGAAAGGTCTATTGCGCCAAATAATGTTAAATTGGTTTGAAAAAAACCTTACTGAGTTAACTGCGCTGCCACAAGATAATAATAACGTTACAAATGAATTAACTATACTTACCACCTGGATATTTAATAGTTATTCAAATAATTTAGATTTACATAAAATTGCGCTAGCAACTAAATTAAATAATAATCTTCATACGGAATTTGAAACTGAGTGTAATAATTATGTTGATCAACGAAGAACAATCATTTATGAACGATTATTAGTACACCAACAAAACCAACAACTCAGGCAAGACCTTGATATACAGTGCTTATATGAAATCATTCAAAGTTACGCTATGACGAGTGCTCTCTTTCTAAATGTTAAGCCTGAACAACAAGCCAAAGCCATAAAAGAGTTTATCAATATATTAATTAAAGGTATCTAGATTATAATCGTTCGGATATCTACGCTAAACTTTTTAAATACCTGAGAGCAACATCAATATCCTTAAATCAAGTCAATCTATTTGAGATTTAGAAAGAGCTTGCTAAGTGAAACTTCGGGCGAAACCATGGGATAAAGCGCGTAATTAAATATAATAGCAAACCACCGCTACCACCGCCAACAACCCCTGAAAAAATCGCCATCATTAGGCGTTGAGTATCTTGATAGGGAATCCACCACCCCGTAATCGGACAAACAATGAATTCATAGACACCAAACAACAATGCTAGCTTAAAAATATCCAAACCTGCAAATTGCAGTGTATATTTAGTGGTCGCACTTACCAAAACTAAAGCTAATTTAAAATAACGCGCACCCAATTGATAAAGAATTAAAGTCAAACCAACGCTAATAAAGGCCGAGGCAAAACCAACGCGATAATCATCCCATTGGCGCGCAAACAATAGATCTTGCACCACAAACATAATCATTTCCAAAATACCTGCCAAAACACCTAAATACCAAACGCCATGCACAGCGCTTAATTGCACAGCAAATATACGCAATGAATTATTAATAATTACCTGTTTTAACAGGCGTAATAACACCATCACAATAATAAATGCCACCACAAAGCCCATTATTGCCATAAAGATCACCGCTTGTGTCGCGATCTTATTGCTCATTGCAACTAGCGGCACGGTTAGCGTTTCCAAAGCGACAAAAAACAGCACCACGCGTAAATTCAAGACTAGGCTGAAAGATTTTTTATTCATTGGGTTGAGCTTTCTTTGAACGACGGCGGACAATAACACTAAATAAGACTGGCACCACGATCAAAGTTAATAAGGTTGACGTGGTCATACCACCAATAATTGCATATGCCATCGGTTTACGTACTTCGGCGCCATCACCATTACTCAAAGCCAGTGGCAACATCCCAAAAATCATCGCGAGCGAGGTCATCACAATTGGACGTAAGCGCGTTTTACCTGCATTAACAATCGCCTCGGTTACATCAATCCCCTCGCGTAATTGTTGATTAATGAAATCCACCAATAAAATTCCGTTCTTCGCTGCCAAGCCCATTAACATAATAATCCCAATAATTGAAAACATGTTTAAGGTACTATTACAAAGTAACAAAGCTAAAAACACCCCCACAAAGGATAACGGTAATGCCACCATAATTACCAGAGGTTGAACAAAACTACGAAATTGCGCGGTTAAGATCATATAAATAAAGGCTACCCCAATCATCAATGCTGAGACCGCATACATGAATGACTGCACCATATCATCACTATCGCCACTTTGCTTAAATTGATAACCACTTGGTAATTGGTAACCATCTAAAACTTGCTGAATTTGGCTAAACACGCGTTGATTATCACTCCCAATAATATTTCCCGTAATCGTGACTTTACGTTGTAAATCAATGTGATCTATCTCACGCGGTGACAAACCAGATTTAGTTGAGGTAATCGTCGCTAGCGCAATCATTTGTGACAAACCTGTTTCTGGGTTAATGTTTTTACTCGGAACTTGGAGATGATTTAAAACATCCCGATTGCGCTCTTCTTCGGGAATTTGCACCACCACATCATAATTTTCGCCATTTTTAGGATCTTCCCACGTAGAAACTTTATTGCCCGCAAATAAAGAGGATAAAGTTGATCCAACATCCGACATTTGAATACCTAAATTAGCGGCAATATCGCGATTTACATTCACATTAATTGATGGATCGGCTTCTTGAAAACTAGTGGCTAAATCGGTAGTCCCAGCTATTTTGGCAATTTTACCGAGCAAATCATCAGATACACGTTTCAAGACTAAAATATTATCGCCTTTAATATCGACATTAATTGGTTTTTGATCACCACCCGGTGAACCTAATGGCATCACGGTTTGCACGCTAATTCCACCCACTTGTTGCAAAATCTGCCGCGTATTTAGCATCACTGCATCCAAGCTACGGTGGCGCAATTTTTTACTACCCAAATCAATAGTTAAGGTCGCATTATTGCTTCCATCACCAAAATTTTTGCTCACTCCGCCAGTAATTGATTTAATTTCTTTAATTTGTTGGCGTAAAATCGCACTAACTTGATTGACCTTGCCCTCGGTATAAAACACATTTGAACCCACCGAAGTTTTAAAGGTTACCGTATATTTGCCTTTATCGGCTTTGGGCATAAATTCACCACCAATCA
The DNA here is from genome assembly GCA_019744945.1 of Burkholderiales bacterium. Lineage (GTDB taxonomy): Bacteria > Pseudomonadota > Gammaproteobacteria > Burkholderiales > UBA11063 > Aquella. Next base: position 14,836 of record JAIETT010000264.1, on the reverse strand, counting down.
ACGGTACCAACATAAAACTGCCCACTAAAATCGCCAATGAAATACTCAACGTAGTTTTACGATAATTTAATGAGCGGCGAATGAAGCGCTCATAGGCCAAAATTAAACGCTCAAACCACGTTTCAAATTTATCTAAAGCCCGTCCAAGTTTAGATTTCGCCAGCCAACCACCATCTTTAGGCTCATGCCACAAACTCGATAACATCGGATCCAAGGTAAAACTCACAAATAAGGAAATTAACACCGCAACGGTAACCGTAACCCCAAATTGAAAGAAAAATTTACCAATAATACCTTGCATAAATCCAACAGGCAAAAATACCGCTACGACCGTAAAAGTAGTTGCGATTACCGCCAAACCAATCTCGGTTGTGCCATCCATCGCGGCTTGAAAATGCGATTTCCCCATGTGTAAATGGCGCACAATATTCTCACGCACCACAATCGCATCATCAACTAACAAACCAATTGACAACGACAACGCCATTAATGACATCATATTTAGAGTAAAGCCACACGCCCAAATTACAAAGAGAGTCCCAATTAAAGCAATTGGTAGGGTTAAACCAGTGATCACAGTCGAACGCCATGATTTTAGAAATAAGAACACAATGAGAATGGTTAACGCAGCGCCTTCAAATAAAGTACTCGCCACATCATCCAGCGATGCCTCAATTGCTTGCGACTGATCATAGCTAACTTTTAAGGTAACGCCAGCAGGTTTAATTTTTTCCAATTCATCCAGCATGTTATAAACACCAACCGCGACATCCACCACATTAGCTTTTGCCGCTTGACGTAAGTCCAAACCTACCGCACGCTTACCATCAATCAAGGTTAAACTGGTGTATTCATCATGCCCATCTTCAACTTGAGCCACATCACTAATTTTAATTGGAACTTGATTGCGATAGGCCACCACAATATTGGCAAAATCTTGAGTTGAGGTTAATTTACCATTCAAACGCACATTGACTTTTAAATTAGTGCTTTGCACATCACCAGCGGGGTAATTATCATTCGCCGCCTGCACTGCTTGAGTAACATCATTAATTGATAAACCCAACGATTGGAGTTTATACGGCTCAACATTAATCCGCACTTGACGTGCCACGCCCCCAACTAGTTTAACATCACCGACCCCAGAAATAGTTTGCAAGCGCTTTTTAGCAACCTGATTAACCCATTCGGTGATATCACGTAACGACATATTATCAGCACCGATGGTTAATGACATCATCGGCTCTTCTTGCATATCAACCCGGGAAACTAATGGATTATCAACATCTTTACGAAATCCCGCAGCCACAGAAGAAACCTTGTCGCGCACATCTTGTACCGCGACATCGGGATTAACATTTAGATTGAATTCAGCGACAACCGTTGATGAACCCTCAAATGAATACGAACGGATGGTTTTAATCCCACTCAAGGTGTTTAAGGCTTCCTCCATCGGGCGCGAAAGATCGGTTTCAACGACCTCAGGCGATGCACCTTTATAATTAGTGCTAACGACGACAACTGGAAATTTGACCGCGGGAAATTCTTCAACCGAGATGCCTTTTAACGCAACTAAGCCAAGTAAAACTAGAGCCAGCATAATTACAGTTGCTAAATAGGGATTTTTAAGTGAGATTCGGGTTAACCACATAATACTAGTTCCATCATTCAGAGTTAATTTTTAATTGAATAGACGCTATTTTACCCGATAGTTGTACAGCAAATAGAGCTAATAATTTTAATGCAGCAACATAACGAGAAACTAAGCAACAAGATATTATGCAGAATATAGATAGATGAATTTAATTTGGGTTTAAATAGATATAAATTGAAATGAGAGATGGTGGCCTGGGGCAGAATCGAACTGCCGACACAAGGATTTTCAATCCTCTGCTCTACCGACTGAGCTACCTGGCCAATGATCGGATTTGTGAAAGTACATAAATGGTGCCGGGAAAAGGAATCGAACCCTCGACCGTCTGATTACAAATCAGCTGCTCTACCAACTGAGCTATCCCGGCACTAAACGTTTTTTGGTGGCGAATCAGGGATTCGAACCCCGGACCTGCGGATTATGATTCCGTCGCTCTAACCGACTGAGCTAATTCGCCCCTAACGTTGAGATAGGTATTCTATCTCAAGTGCTCATCTGCTGTCAACCTTTTTAAGAGATTTTTTGCAAATAAACCCAGTAATTATGCACCTATGCGGGCTAATACCTTGTTTTTACCCAGAATATGTATTACTGCATCAAACGAAGGAGTTTGCGTAGTTCCACATAATTTTAAGCGTAATGGCATACCAAGTTGCGGCATCTTAACATTTTGTGCACTACAAAACTCTTTAATCGCCAATTTAATTGCTTCTAAATTCCATTCTGGTAACGACTCTAACGAATTTGCAAATTTATTTAAGATTAATTTAGCCTCTTCAGTTAAATGTTTGGCACTATCTTCAGGCGAAACTACTCGCGGTTGATAAAAATATGCAACCTCCGCCGCCAACGCATTTAAATTATCACTGCGAGTCTTAACCAAGTCAAGCACGGCATTAATCTCAAGTTCCGCTAGGCGTTCACCAAAAGCGGCACCAAATGTGCTTTCAGGTAATTCGGGATTCCATTTAGCAGTATCTAATACGGCTAATAATTGCGCATTAGATAAATTTTTCATATGTTGAGCATTCACCCAAAATAATTTCTTCATATCAAAGCGCGCAGGTGACGCCGAAATATTATTTAAATCAAACCACTCAACAAACTGCTCAATACTAAAGACTTCATCATCACCATGACCCCAGCAGAGGCGCGCCAAGTAATTTAGCAACGCTTCAGGTAAAATCCCCATATCGCGATATTGCATCACACTCACTGGATCGCGGCGTTTTGACATCTTTTGCCCATCGTCACGCAAAATCATCGGTAAATGCGCATATAACGGTGGCGTCGCACCCAAAGCACGTAGAATATTAATTTGACGAGGCGTGTTATTAACATGATCATCACCACGGGTAACATGAGTAATTTTCATATCCAAATCATCAACTACCACGCAGAAATTATAGGTTGGTGTGCCATCGGAACGCGCGATAATTAAATCATCTAATTCACTATTCGCAATTTCAATCCGTCCTTTAACCAAATCATCCCACGCTACAACGCCATCAATCGGATTTTTAAAGCGCACAACGGGTGTAACTCCAGCACGCGGCTCAGAATTATCTCGACAACGGCGATCATAACGTGGCTTATCCCCACGTGCGCGCTGCTCTTCACGCATTGTATCCAACTCTTCACGCGAGCAGTAACAATAATAAGCGCTGCCATCGACGAGCATTTGCTGAATTACTTGTTTATAACGCTCCATGCGCTGCATTTGATAATATGGACCCTCGGCATAATCAAGCCCCAGCCAATCCATTGCATGCAAAATGCTATCGACGGATTCTTGCGTCGAACGTTCAACATCGGTATCTTCAACTCGCAAAATAAATGTGCCATTATTTTTCTTAGCATATGCCCATGAAAACAGAGCCGTGCGCGCACCACCAATATGTAAAAACCCAGTTGGACTGGGAGCGAAACGAGTTCTAACCATCGGAATTATTTCTTTCTAACTTATATTATAAAATTAATTTTGTACAAATAAGGCAACACCATCAGGAGTTACGCTAGATGGATATTTAGGTTGTCCAGTGGCTTGATCCACGACCACTACGCTACAGCCAGCTGGAAGTTTACTTTGAATTTTAGAGCTAATATCATTCGCCATTTCTTGTGATTTACTATCATGATAGTAAATATAAACTTTTTGTGCTTTAGTTTCATTCGCCGTTTCAATTACGCTTTTTACCGCGCTACGTTTCTCGGACATTGACGCACTATATTGAACATAAGTTGGCGCACTTAAACCAGCCGCACAGGCTAAATTCAATGAAACTACACCCAGTGAAATTAAGATTAATTTTTTTAGCATAATGATACCCTCTAAAAAATGATTCTACTTGAATCTGGATTTATTTAAAACAAGTTATTGTAACGTATTTAATAAGCGTGGTTAATTTTTATTCACCACGCTTACGGTCAAATTAATGCACAAAGCTAAAGGTATCAGGTGTTGCCGCTTCCCAGAAACGGCGATAACGTGCTGGAATAGTTGCATCATTCAATAAACAACCCGATTCAATAAAATCATAAATTTCATCAAAATAACGCACTTCATGATCACTAATACGGCGCATTACACTTGAGGGTAAAATATCACTCGGATTAGCCAAGCCCATCGCACCAACCAATTCAACAAAATTTTTCACCGTTGCGGTATGATAATTATACACGCGCTCAGCTTTATCCTCGATGTCTAACTGTTTAAATAAACGTGGGTTTTGCGTAGCGACTCCAACTGGGCAAGTATTGTTACCACATTGTTTAGATTGAATACAGCCCAATGCCAACATCATCGCGCGCGCCGAATGAACCACATCCGCACCCAACGCAATCATTCGAATCATATCAAAGCCTGAAGTATTTTTACCACTGGCAATAATCCGAATATGTTTACGTAAGCCACAGCCAACTAAAGCATTTCTCACAAACACCAACGCCTCTTGTAACGGCATACCAATTGAGTTAACAAATTCAGATGGCGCAGCACCAGTACCGCCCTCCATACCATCAATGGCAATAAAATCTGGATAAATCCCCGTTTTTAGCATCGCCTTACAAATAGCAAAGAATTCGGTTTTTTTACCTATACACAATTTAAATCCAACTGGTTTACCACCAGATAACTCACGCAATTGCGCAATAAAATTACACAAACCCTCTGGTGTCGAAAAAGTTCGATGGGTTGGCGGAGAAATCACATCTTGCCCCATCGGTACATCACGAATCCGAGCAATTTCTGGGGTAATTTTCTCTTTCGGCAGCATCCCACCGTGTGCAGGTTTAGCACCTTGTGAAAGCTTAATTTCAATCATTTTTACATTCGGTAATAAGGCTTGTTTGCGAAATTTTTCAGGATCAAAATTACCATCAGGAGTTCGAAAACCAAAATATGCCGTGGCAACTTGCAGCCCAACATCACCACCTTGTAAATGATATTCAGTTAAGCCACCCTCACCCGTATTATGTAAAAAATTACCGTGCTTCGCTCCTAAATTCAGCGCCATAATCGCATTTTTAGATAGCGCACCAAAACTCAACGCCGAAATATTTAAACGTGAAGCCGAATATGGCTGACTACATTGCTCATTGCCAATCACAATTCGTGGATCTACCGAGCTATGATGTTTTGGCGCTAATGAATGTAACGCCCATTCGTAGCCAGCTTTCATAATGTCGCGATCATTACCAAATGAAATCGTATCTGAAATTCCCTTGGCACGCTCATAAACCACCGTGCGCGTTTTGCGATCAAATGGACGTTCGCTATCATCACTCGCCACAAAATATTGTTGAATTTCAGGACGGAAAAACTCCAAAATATAGCGCATATGACCTAAGACAGGAAAATTACGTAATAAGGTATGCTTTTTTTGTCCACGATCATATACCGCGACGACCAGCAAAAAGCCTAATAACCCAAAAATCCAGTACCAATTAGCCTGTAAAATGATCAATAACGCAACCAGCAGAATTAAAATAACTCCAAAACCAATATACCACTTACGACGTTCAGTAACTTGCATAAATTTATCCCTTTTAATTAATTATAACAATGAGTTTTGCACTCATATAGTTTAACATCACTAACGACTACCCAACTGCCATTTTAGCGGTATCTTTCCATAAGTACGCAGGAATTGGACGCTCCAATTTCCAGTTGATACTCATAGGTTTTGATCCATAATGGTCAATGTAATTAACTTTACCTAAAAACACAAATGAATTAGTAGTTTTATATTGATTTTTATTTGTCTCACGAACAAATAATAAAATATTTTGTCCATTCAATCTCTGTTGAGTATAAGCCAGTCCTCTCCCTCGATCTTCCCGAGCAGAATTTTGAGATTGCCAGTGAAAAATTACATCACTCATCGCATAGTCATTATACATCGTTGTTGGTGAATAGTGCTCTTCACTCTTTTCAAGAGTAACAAACAATAACTCGGCGTTTAAATGCGGTATATTTAAAACTCCCTCTCTATTGCTAGATTTTTTGGTTAAATTACTCTCCCCTAGTGCAGCGAGGATTTGATCTTTCGTGTAGCGACTATGAACTCGTAATGGTAATGTGAAGTTAAGCTCAGCCACATATTCAATATGACCAATTCTATTTATTAACATCTGCAATACTTCAATAATTTCTACTACTAAATCTTGATTTTCTCCTATTTTTTCAATAGCTTCTTTTAAGCTATTGAACCTAGGATTTGGCTCTTGCCATAAATCATAATACAGCATATTGAGCATAAGTACTTCTTCTGGAGATTCATTACCTTGTATTAAAAAATTATTTTTTGCTAACTGAAGAATATAATTCAAGTACACAAAAGAATTACATTGAAACCATTTGCGATAAATTGCTCGTTGAATTTCCATCTGATTTATGTCATTTATTTGTTGGATTATTTCAGCCTCATACAAAAGCTTATTCCAAGTGTATTTGTCATAACGATAAATAGACTCCAATGATAAATTATAAAATTTACAAAAGTTCGATAACGTTAATGATAAACTAGATTGATGTTTAAAATTTGTAATTTTTCTAGTAAGCTCTATACGTGAATTTTTGGTAGCATTCTTAATGTTTGATAAAATATATTCACGAGCTCTTTTCTCCAATACAATCGAACAACCAAGCGGCAAGTGAGGAAAATCATGCTCTAACTCTTCCAATGTAGAATAATTAGTTTTACCAATTAGCGCTCGAAACTTGGATTCAAAATCATACTCGGAACGAGAGTTACCAACAAAATCTAATACCGTCAAACAGTCTTTATTTTCAGATAACCGCAAACCTCGACCAAGCTGTTGTAGAAAAACAGTCAAACTTTCGGTTGGGCGTAGAAAAAGCACCGTATCAATTTCAGGTATATCTATACCTTCATTAAAAACATCTACAACAAATAGAAAATTAATTTCTTTAGCTTGTAATTTTTTACGTATCTCGTCACGAAATAATGCAGAATCATCCCCGACTAATGAAGCAGCGCTTATACCAGCCAATATAAACTTTTCCGCCATGAATTTTGCATGCTCTTTGGTAATACAAAAAGCTAACGCTCTAACTTGTTTTATATCAATTAAATATTGATGACACTTTGTAATAATTTCACCGACGCGAATATCATTGCTCGTGTATATATGGCTAAGTTCACTAGGTAAATAGCGCCCATTTTGCCACTTCACCCCAGAGACATCAACACTATCACTAATTGCAAAATATTGAAATGGTGTCAGTAGTTTTCTATTTAATGCCTCTGGTAAACGAATTTCTGCTGCAATTGTATTATCAAAATCTCGTAAAATATTCTCACCATCCATCCGCTCAGGAGTGGCAGTTAATCCCAATAAAATTTTAGGTGTGAAATAATTAAGGATTGGACGATAACTATTAGCTGCAATATGATGCACCTCATCAATGATAATAAAGTCATAGTAGTTTGGGCTAATTTGTAAATCAGATAATCGATTATTTAAACTTGTAATATTGGCGAATAAGCGTGTTTTACTCTTCGGTTCCTGACCATCGAAAAGCATTTCTCCAAAATTATTATTACGTAAAACCCCAGCAAAAATAGCTCTTGCTTGCTGTAAAATTTCTTTCCGATGAGCAATAAATAACAATTTAGCATCTGGGTTATATTGAAGAAACCGTTTAAAATCAAATGCCGCAATTACCGTTTTACCAGTACCAGTTGCAGCGACTAGCAGATTTTTATTTCGATGATGAAGAGAACGCTCAACCTCTAACCGCTCAAGAATTTCTTGCTGAAAATGAAATGGCTTTATATCAAAAAATACTTGTCCAACACCTTTGTCTGAAACCGCGGTTATTAATGCAGCGCTTAATTTTTGCTGGTGCTTATCCAAAATAAAAGTTTCAAATTCTGGATCCTGCCAATAAGTGCTAAATGTCTTCTGAAACTTATCAATTAATTGACTAACTTCACCAGTTGTAACCTTTAAATTCCATTCTAATCCACTAGTTAGAGCGCTACGAGATAAATTTGATGATCCAATATACGCAGTATGAAAATCGGTATTACGATAAAACAAATACGCCTTCGCATGCAAACGTTCATTCTTAGTGTTATAAGAAATCTTAACTTCAGTATTAGGTAAACTTGCCAAAAATTCTACAGCTTTATAATCTGTTGCTCCCATATATGAAGTTGTAATAACCTGTAACTGTTTACCAGCTGCAGTAAACTCACGTAGTTCGCGCTCAAAAATACGAATCCCAGACCACTTAATAAAAGATACTAAAAAACATATTTTATCAGAAGATAAAATCTCCTTCCTTAACTCGCTCTCAAGCGAAATCCCACTATTTGAACCAGTAAATAATTCACTATGTGTCAGACGTGTAGCCGGCATAATCTGCCTAATAAACTGTTGATAATCTATAATACTACAGTCAAGTTTATTAAATACCGCATTCAATATTGTGTTATTTACCACTAATAAATCATCTTCAAAATCATTATCTTGCAACTCATCTCTAAGTAAAATGACAATTTTATTTACTAATTCAATTTGCATTAAAACAGAATTTTCTTGTGGCATTAAATTCAGTGCGGTTTGAATTATTTTAGCAATATATCTACTTAATACCAACGAAGCCTCAACTTTATCAATAGGAACTTGCTGAATATAGTATTGTTTAATATCTAAGCGATTCAACTTCGCACTAATTAACTTACTTATTAACTGCTCATAGATGCCTGATTGCATTTTAAAATCCCATTTTACAATAGTAACAAATTACAAAACTAAACTTTCATCACGTAAATACAAACTGAGCAATGGGTCAGTTAACTGATACTTTCCCGCGTTATTGCGCAAATAACCATCTTGTACCAAATTTTTTAATGTAGCATGAATACTTTGTTTGGATAATTTGCTCTCAGTTTGATATGGGTCACCGAGTGATGCCGCCAAAAGAACCGCAAAAGTATTTTTACGTTGATTTAGGCGAATAACCTGATCTGCTAAATAATGAGTTTCACTACTAAGTAAATCTTGAATTACATTCCGCAAATCACTCAAACCAAAGCTGGTTAAATGATCTAGCATTATGCGCTGAATAACTCGATAAAAGATATTAGTCGTATAGTAGGGATGACCATGAAAGTTATCAATAATAAAATCAATTACTTCACTATTAACATTGCTGAGGCTCGCATGAAAAAATTCTACTACATCTTTTAACTCTAATTCAGCTAACTGATAAATAATTCCAAAACGATAAAAAGCGCCACGGTTAGAAATAAAGATATTATTCATCAATGATTCTTGACTGCCAGCAAAAAGATAACTAACATGCTGATGATGTTGAATTACCGAGCGCATAACCCGAATCGCCTGTTCATCTAAGTGCTGTAGTTCACCAATTTCATCATAAATCATTACCCAACGCTGATTATATTTAAGCGCCAATTTTTCAGCTAACTCCAAAGATTTAGCTAACGCATTATAACCATCATTAGCCGCAATTTGTTCAAGGATTATGTCAACCTCGAGTTCCTGAAACTTAATTTTGAGATCAAGTTTGACATCAATATTTTTCAACCAATTACGCAACTTACCAGTGATTCCGATCTTTGCCAGACAAGCTTCGGTAATTGCTTCGGCAAGGCTTATCACACTGTGAGCGTAGCGCATCACATCAATATAAATTACCTGATTTTGTGACTCTATATCTTTAGCAATTTTTTTAATCAGGGTTGTTTTCCCATAACGTCGCGGTGCTATAATTATAAAGCTTTGCCCTAGCTCTATTCCACTGCTGATTTCAGCTAGTTCTTTTTTGCGGTTAATAAAAATATCTTGCAAAAGCATGATTATCTCATCGTAAATATTATTCAATGAATTATTTTACCATTAGTAAATGTTTTTCATTTACCAATCGTAAATATTTTTGTAATACCATACTTACCACAACTAATAAACATCCATGGCACGTGCTATATTTACAAAGTCCTTAGCAAGTAATTATTATTTATATACCAGTACACAAATTTTATATACTGATACATGAATTTTGTGTACTACCACCATACTGAGATTACGCAAATATTTATAAACCCTTAATAACCCAAATTCGGTGCCAACCAACGCTCAGCCTCAGCCAAACTCATGCCTTTACGCTCGGCATAGTTCGCAACTTGATCTTGGCTTAATTTACCCACCGCAAAATATTTAGCTTGGGGATGATTAAAATAATAACCCGATACCGCACTAGCAGGCAGCATCGCATAACTCTCGGTAAGAATAGCACCTGTCGCCTTTTGGGCATCTAGCAATTGCCAAATCTTGGCTTTTTCCGTATGCTCAGGGCAGGCAGGATAACCTGGTGCTGGGCGGATTCCACGATAACGCTCATAAATCATATCTTCATTAGTCAAATTTTCACCAACTCCATATTCACACCATTCACGCATTTTTTTATGCGCACACTCAGCCATCGCTTCAACTAACCGATCACCAAGAACTTTTGCCATAATTGCATGATAATCATCATCTTTCGCCGTATAAACATTGGCTAATTTCTCCACATCATGAATTGTCACTGCAAACGCACCCAAATAATCCATCCGTCCAGAATCTAGCGGCGCAATGTAATCCGCCAACGAGTAATTAATCTCTTTAGCATTTTGCTGGCGCAAGAAACACAGTTTTTCAATTTGCACCCCAGACTCATCATAAAGTAAAACATCATCAACAACACTTTGCGCTCGCCACCAACCAATTACCGCCTGCGGTGTAAATAATTTATCGCGAATAATCGTGCCAAGCATTTTTTTAGCATCTTGGAGAATTTTTAAACACTCACGCCCAGTTTGAGGATGATCCAAAATTTTAGGATACATACCTTTAAAGCCCCACGCCCAAAATAACGGTGACCAATCAATATATTCGGCAATTTCTTTTAATTCTAAATCTAATTTATGCACGCCTAATTGTTTAGGAACCGCAATTTCAAGAGTTGACCAATCGCAGCTAAATTTTTTTGCCAGTGCTTGTGAATAACTCGGTAATTCAGTTTTAGCTTGCAAGGTATAATGATCGTCACGTAATTTGGCGTATTGAGCACGCGTCTCCGCCAGAAAACTTGCATAGCTTAATGAGTTAATCAGTTTGCTACATACTTCCGCAACTAGTGACGCATCATTAACATGAATCACGGCACCCGAATAATGTTGCATAATTTTTACCGCAGTATGTAATTTAGAGGTCGTCGCACCACCAATTAAAATCGGTAGCGTAAAACCCTGCTCTTCAAATTGCTTAACGTTATAAATCATCTCATCCAGCGATGGCGTAATTAAGCCACTCATGCCAATAAAAGCCGCCTGATGTTCACGCGCAGCCTCAATAATTTTCTCACAGCGCACCATCACGCCCAAATCAATCACCTCATAACCATTACAACGCAACACCAGCGCCACGATATTTTTACCAATATCATGCACATCGCCTTTGACCGTTGCCATAATCACCACTGGTTTAGCTTGACTGATTTGTTGTTGTTTGGCAATTTCTTCCATAAATGGTTCTAGATAAGCCACCGCACGTTTCATTACGCGCGCAGATTTCACCACTTGGGGTAAAAACATTTTTCCCTCACCAAAGAGCTTACCCACTATTTTCATGCCATCCATCAATGGACCTTCAATCACACTCAACGGCGTGCCATATTTGGCTAAGGCTTCGGTTGTATCAGCCACAATATTGACATCAATCCCTTTAATCAAGGCATGGCTAATCCGCTCCTCAAGCTCCCAATTGCGCCACGCATCAATCTGCTCAACTGCCGTAGTTTGTCCCTTATATTGCTCCGCCAAGGCTAATAAATCTTCGGTCGCCTGTTCATCCAAATTAAGAATTACCCGCTCACAGGCTTCACGCAAAGGTTTATCAATCTCATCATAAATGCTTAACATCCCCGCATTGACAATCGCCATATCAAAACCAGCTTGAATGGCATGATATAAAAACACCGCGTGCATCGCTTCACGCACCACGTTATTGCCACGAAATGAGAAGGATAAATTCGACACGCCACCCGAAGTCAAAGCCTGTGGACAAACTTGTTTAATCTCACGTACCGCTTCAATAAAGCTGACCGCATAACCATTATGCTCTTCAATCCCAGTGGCAACGGTTAAAATATTCACATCAAAAATAATATCGGCGGGATTAAAACCAATTTGTTCGGTTAATAATTTATACGCACGTAGTGCAATTGCAACTTTATGCTCTTTACTAACCGCTTGACCAGATTCATCAAAGGCCATCACGACTACCGCAGCACCATATTTTTGAATTATCGCGGCTTGACGTAAAAATTCCGCTTCACCCTCTTTCAGCGAAATTGAATTAACCACGCCTTTACCCTGAATACATTGCAAACCAGCCTCAATTACCGCAAATTTTGACGAATCAATCATAATTGGCACACGACAAATTTCGGGCTCACACGCGACCAAATTCAGAAATTTAGTCATGCATTCAATGGCATCCAACATCCCATCATCAAAATTAATATCAATGATATTGGCACCATTTTGCACCTGCTGTTTGGCGATTTCCAGCGCTTCGCTAAAATTACCCTCGCGAACTAAACGCGCAAATTTAGGCGAGCCCGCCACATTGGTTCGCTCACCAACCATGTAAAATTGTGGATTATGAATATTATCAATTAGTAGCGGTTCCAAACCCGATAAAAACGTGCCAAATGTTGCGGGGCTCGGTTCATGTGGGGTTAGGTTGTGCATTTTTTGCACAATCGCGGCAATGTGTGCTGGCGTAGTTCCACAACATCCACCAATCAGATTTAAATGTCCATGCTTAGCAATGTTATAAATATACTCTGCCGTCATTGCTGGCGTTTCATCGTAACCAGTTTCTGCCAACGGATTAGGTAAACCCGCATTCGGATAACAACTCACGAAACAATCACTTACTTGCGCCAAAGCCGCAATATATGGTGCCATGTCTTTCGCACCTAAAGCACAATTAATCCCTACTGCCAAAGGTTTAGCTGCAGCCACCGAATACCAAAAAGCTTCAATGGTTTGCCCAGATAAGGTGCGTCCCGATAAATCAGTAATAGTTACCGAAATAATCAACGGATATTTAACCCCTGTTTCGGCTTCAACTTGCGCAATGGCTGCCAAACAAGCTTTCATATTCAGCGTATCAAATGAAGTTTCTGGTAATAAAATATCCACGCCTGCTGCAATCAAGGCTTTAGCTTGCTGATAATAAACCGCTTTTAATTCGGCAAAAGTATGACTACGATAGGCGGGGTTATTAACATCGGGAGAAATTGACAAGGTTACATTGGTTGGACCAATTGCCCCAGCCACGTAACATTTACGCGCTGGCTGCTCATGCATAACTTCAGCACAGGCCTGACGAGCTAATTTCACCGCCGCGGTATTTAACTCCTCAACCAGATGTTCCATCCCATAATCTTTTTGCGAAATTATATTTGCCGAAAAAGTATTGGTTTCAACAATGTCACTGCCTGCCAATAAATAATTTTTATGAATTTCCTTGATAATTTCAGGACTGGTTAAAACCAAAAGATCGTTATTGCCCTTCAAATCATGGCTATGCTCTTTAAAGCGCTCGCCGCGAAAATCGGCTTCTTCAAGTTTATAATTTTGAATCACCGTCCCCATTGCGCCATCCAAAAACATGATGCGCTTAGTTAATGTTTGCTGTAATTCATTGATTAATGGTGAAAATTGCATTCCATGACCTTTATTTAATAATTTGCTTATAACTCATATGTTACGCTAATCTGAAACGTGAATAAGTTTTCAAACTAACTTATAAAAATAACTAGTTGCCGCTAAAACACCACTTGGTAATTTAGCATAATTGGGGATTTCACCAACCTTTTGCCAGCCCAAATGAATATAAATATGTTCTGCCGTGGAGCCACTCTGAGTATCTAAAAGCAGCAGCGATACTCCCAACTCACACGCAATTTTCTCCAACTCAGCCATAAGCTTGGAGGAAATTTGTCGCCCTCTACAATCAGATGCGACCAATAGTTTAACAACTTCTGCCCGATGCCAAGCATTAATGCTGCTCGATAAAATGAGCTGTACCGTAGCAATAATTAAATCATTCTCAAGTACAATCCATAAGCGATGCTTATCATTCAAGGCTAAATTCACTTTTAACCAGTAACTAGCGGCATCAGCCAAAGAAAAAGGTTTTAAGAATCCTACAGATGCGCCATCATTAACGGCATCAAGCAGAATTTTGGCTAACTGCTGAGCGTGGGCTGAAGTAATTTCTGAAATTTGTCTAATTTCCAATCAAAGATCCTTATATTAACGCGTAACCAATTCCATTAAAAATTCAGACGAGAGGCTATCATCTTTCATTTTACGAAGCTCTAGTTTCTCTACCAAAACAATGCCAATTTGCTATTTCTAAAAACACCAAGCACTATTTATTCGGAAATTTCTCTAATTGCCCAATTGCATCCTGAATATCATCAACTTTTTTACTCAACACCGTCTGCGCATCCAACAAACCTTGGTTATAAAAATAGACACCGATTTCCTGAGCGATAAAGTCCAGTAAAAATTGCGCATCAAAACCACCTAAATCAGAGTTAAGTTCACGCGCAAAATACTGCTGCAA
>JAIETT010000166.1 GCA_019744945.1 Burkholderiales bacterium | reverse complement strand
AAATATTATTTTATTGGTTGAATACGGATTAGAATTAATGCGCCAAGGGCATAGTGCGAGTTACAGTGCGATTCATGCTTTAAGTGTGCGCTTTCGTCCGATTGTGATGACCTCAATTACTTTTATTGCAGGAACCTTGCCGCTAGTTTTTGCCAGTGGTGCAGGGGCAAATGCGCAACATTCGGTCGGTTTAGGAATTATTGGTGGAATATTGGGCTCAGTTTTAATTGCAACCTTATTAACGCCAGCTTTTTTTGTGATGCTAATGCGTAGTAAGAAATTTACTAAATAGTTTGTTAAGAGGGTGAAAGATGTATTCTCGTCAAGAAGTAATGATTAATGTACCCGGTGGTCAAGTGTGGTCGGAGTTAATTTATAATGAGTCAACTAAGCATAAACCCGCATTAGTTTGTTTGCATGGTGGGCCAGGTAGCACGCATAATGGTCTTAAATTTGGTTTAGCTAAATTGGCGAAATTTTTCCCAATAATTTTTTATGATCAACTCGGTGGTGGCAATTCTAGCTTGCCTGAGGATGATTCAGATCGCACTGCTTTATGGCTAGTTGCGCGCTTTGTGGATGAATTAGCCAGCGTGATTGAATATTATCAACTCGATGAATTTAATTTATTTGGTACTTCATGGGGTTCGAGTTTAGCGCTGGAATATTTATTCAGTGATTATTTGCCAAAACCGCAACGTTTAATTTTGGGAAGTCCGTTAATTAGTACTGGAATGTGGTTAGAAGATGCCAATGTTTTAAAACAACAGATGCCTGCTGATATTTACCAGTGCATGCAGGAATGTGAATATAATGATACTACCGACAGCGCGGAGTATAAATTTGCCATGGAGCAATTTTATGATCGACATGTTTTAAGAAAAAGTCAGTTGGGAGATGCGCAATTGAGTTATTTAGCCGATAATCCAAGTTATTTCAATATTGAGGCGTATCATAGCATGTGGGGACCGAGTGAATTCTATGTTACGGGTAATTTAATTGATCTGGAACGTTTTGATGATCTTTACCAGATTGCGATTCCAACCTTGTTTATTGGCGGCGAATTTGATGAGGCTTGCCCAAGCACTTTGGCGCTATTTCAAGAGCAAGTACCAAATTCTCAATTGGTGATTATTGCTGGTGCTAGTCATTGTGGTTATTTCGAAGAGCCACAACCCTATGCCGCTGCGGTGAAAAATTTCTTATTGGCAGATTAAAATTTTACGCTTATTTGAGTGCTCAACTAATTTTATGGTGGGAGATAAGTTTAGTTGAGCTAGAATTGATTAACCTTAAATTGCATTGAATATTTTTAGAACGAATGAAATTACATTTTGCGTAACTAACAATTTATTCAACAGCAAAGCGCTGGCTTAATTCCTCCAAACCCAACTCCTGCAACAGACTAGTTAGACGCTCACGGGATTTAGGATTGCCTTGCCCTTGATGTTTAGCAATAATCAATTCATTTTTCATCGAGTGCTCCCAACCAATTAATTCGGTGGCGGTAACCGCATAGCCATGCGCTTCAAGGCGTAAACAGCGCAAAACATTGCTAATATGACTACCGAATTCACGTGCATGGATTGGATGCCGCCAAATTTCGCCTAGCGCTGGATTAGCTAAATTTTTATTACGCTGTTTCTTGAGTTCGGCAGCAACTTCGGCTTGGCAACATGGGACTAAGACAATGAATTTAGCTTTCTTTTGCAGGGCAAAGTCAATTGCATCGTCGGTAGCGGTATTGCAAGCATGGAGTGCGGTGACAATATCAATGTTTGCGGGCAATAAATCCGACCCGGTTGAATCCGCCACACTCAAATTTAAAAACGACATATTCTGAAAGCCAAGGCGTGTGGCTAATTCTTGTGACTTATTCACCAATTCACTCCGCGTTTCTATCCCGTAAATATGTGCTGGCACACTTAAATCTTTAAAGAATAAATCATATAAAATAAAACCAAGGTAGGATTTACCCGCCCCATGATCAATTAAATTAACTTGACCTTTAATCTTGAGGGCTTCATTTAAGAGTGGCTCAATAAATTGGTATAAATGATAAACCTGTTTTAATTTACGCCGACTATCTTGATTGAGCTTGCCATCGCGTGTCAAAATATGCAATTCTTTAAGCAATTCAAGCGATTGTCCAGCACGGATTTCATGTTTTTGCGTCGCTGGTGTATCGCTTGCCAAAGTTGGTGTTTTTTTACGTGCCATGTCAGTTTTTCCTTTGTGTTGATTATGCCCGAGATTTTAGCATGTTTTCTGTTATAATCAAGTTCGTTTAAATTTTATAATAGGCTTACTCAAATGACCCGTAAATTATCTTATATTTTTGCTAGTCTGAGTCTAATTACACTAAGTGCTTGTCAACACTCAGCAAGAACTCACCCTGAAAATATGCTTCGAGTTGATATTGGTGGTGATGTAACCTCATTTGACCCACAAAAAATGGTTGATCTATATACTTTTCGGGTGTTAAGCGATTTAGATGAAGGTCTGATTGATATGGATCAAGCCAATCGTCCGATTCCTGGTATGGCGCAAAGTTGGCACATCTCAGCCGATGGAAAAACCTATGTTTTTCAGTTGCGTAAAGATTTGTACTTTTCCGATGGCACGCCGTTGACCGCCGCGGACTTTGTTTATTCGTGGCAACGTTTGGCTGATCCGAAAACAGCTGCTTATACTTTTGTCATCGATCATTTAGTTAATGCTGAAGCTATTTTTGCCGGTAAATTAGCACCCAGTAAACTTGGCGTAAAAGCTTTGTCTGATTATGTTTTGGAGGTTAAATTAGCCACACCTGATCCAGCTTTTTTGGCTAAATGTACGACATTATTTACCACCGCTGTACCGCGGCATACCATTGAACAATATGGGGAAAGTTGGAGCACCCCACAACATTTAGTTTCAACTGGCGCCTATGCCTTAACTGACCGTGTGGTAAACGGTCCGATTTTTACGACAAAAAATCTTTATTTCTACCAAGCTAATCAAGTTGAGATTCCTCAGGTGATATTTACACCTTATGTTGATCGCAATGCTGCCTTAGCGGCTTATAAATCTGGAAGTATTGATATTTCTGGTGATGTACCTGTCGACCAATATTCAACCTTGATTAAACAATATCCTAGTGAGCTACATACGGTAAAAATGGAAGGCATAGCGTTTTATAGCTTAAACACTCAGTTAGCAGCGTTGCAAAATCGTGATTTACGTCAAGCTTTATCAATGGCAATTGATCGTGATACGTTGGCTTATCAGATTTTAGCCAATGGACAAACCCCAAATTACTCCTATGTTACATCAACAATTGAAAATGGACGCTATGCAGGTTTAGATTATGCGTGGAGTAAATTAAGTAGTCAAGAACGTATTGCTAAAGCTCAACAGCTTTATGCTTTAGCTGGCTATAATTCGAGCAATCCGCTCAAATTAGATATTCTATATAATACTAACGATGCAAGTCGCAAGGTCGCGCTAGCCATTGCTGCGATGTGGCAGAAAAATCTCGGTGTAGTTACTAGTGTGCATAATCAAGAGTGGAAAGTATATTTACAATCTCGGCGAACAGGACAATTTGAGGTGTTGCGGAATAATTGGGGTGCCGCTTATAATTTTGTGACGACCTATACACCAGAATATGCTTGTGGCAGTGATGTTAATGTGTCAGGACTTTGTTTACCTGACTACGATAAATTAATTCATACGGCTGATCGTGAGCAAAATAGTGTCAAGCAGACTAAGCTGTATCGCCAAGCCATCAATCTAGCGATGGAGCAGTATGCGATCATTCCACTCTACCAAAATAGTTATACTACCTTAGTTAAGCCATATGTTACTGGTTTACAAATTGAGTCTAATCTACTTGATGATATCCGTTCGAAATGGATTAAATTTAGTGATTAAATCATCATGAATGGTGTAACCGCATATTCGATTGCGGCATATTAAGTTAAAAAACCTCCAGCAATGGAGGTTTTTAGTTTCAGGAGATTTGAATTTACTTCTGCTAATTTTAAAGCTTCAATTAATGCTTTCTATTTTTGAACTTAGCATTTTCAAACTATCAATAGTTTTTTTTCAACTTATAGCTCTCGGTAATTCGCTTATAAAAAGCATAGCGATGGGCTTGAATTTTACCTGCTTTGAGTGCAGCAAGTATCGCGCAATTCGGTTCGTTCAAATGGACGCAATTATTAAATTTACACTGACCAAGATAATTGCGTAAGTCAGGAAAATATTCCGCAAACTCAGTTAATTCTAAGTGAAACAAACCAAATTCCTGTAAGCCGGGGCAGTCAATTAAATCGGTATTCTCTGCAATATGGTATAAAGCCGCGCTAGTCGTGGTATGACTGCCACTGGTTTCATACTTAGTTATTTCGGCGGTACGCGCTTTGGCCTCGGGGAAAATTTGATTGGTGATGGTTGATTTACCTACGCCAGATTGACCAATTAATAAATTGCGCTTGTCAGCAAGATAGGGTATTAATTGTTGACAGTTATCTACGGCGCTGAGTTCTAAAATTGGATAACCTAGTTCATCGCCATAAAGTTGTTGAATTTTGCTGGCAAATTCTGCGGACTCGACTAAATCCATTTTATTGATTAAAATCAGTGGCATAATCTGGCTTGATTCGGCACAGATTAAACAACTATCCAAAAAATTCTGGTTGAAGTTAGGCTTTACCGCAATCACAATAATGATTTGATCTAAATTACTCGCAATGATTTTACTGCGATTCAAATCACTGCGATAAATTAAATTCTCACGCGGAATTAACTCCATAATTTGAACTTGTTTCTGATTAATCAGATTTAATTTTACGCGATCACCAACGACAAATTCGGTTTTTTTACCTTTGGTAACGGCTTGATATTGCTGTCCTTGGTATTCAACAATAAATTGGCGTCCATAGCTGCTGACAATTAGTCCGTGGTGCAAAATTAGCGCTCCAAATTGGCAATACGGAGGTTTGCCGGTGGATGAGAATAGTAAAATTTTACATACAGATCATCGGGGGTTAAAGTACTAGCATTATCGCGGTATAATTTGACTAAACCACTAATTAAATCTTGCTTATTGGCATGGGCTTTGGCAAAATCATCGGCTTCAAATTCATTTTTACGTGACATGAAACTGCTTAGCGGTGCTAGCGGTAAACTAATAATGCTCGTCAAAATGAATAATAATAACAAGCCACTGGCTGGATTAATTTGACTGACATTAAGTCCAGCGTAGAACCAGCTTTGATTGATTAGCAAACTAAACACAAATAAACCCACCAGCATAATTCCGAATGAAGTCAGCATTTGTTTGAGGATATGCTTATGTTTGAAATGACCTAATTCATGGGCTAAGACCGCGATAATTTCATCATGACTAAGTTGTTTCAACAGAGTATCAAAAAATACAATCCGTTTACTTGCGCCTAATCCCGTGAAATATGCATTCCCATGACTCGAGCGTTTTGAGCCATCCATGACAAACACCCCTTGAGATTTAAATCCGCACTCACTAAGTAGCGTTTCAATTCGCGCTTTAAGCTCTAGATCTTCAAGTGGCGTAAATTTATTGAATAATGGCGCAATAAAAGTCGGGTAAATCGTTAGAATTAACAGGTTAAAAATTACCATCACACCCCACACCCAAAGCCACCACGTCGCACCAAGGCTATTCATTAACCACATAACCAAATAGAGTAATGGAGCACCAATAATCAGACCAAGTAATGTGCCTTTGATTAAATCTTTGATGAATAAGCCCAGCGTCATTTTATTAAAACCAAAGGCTTGTTCAATTTTGAAAGTACTATAGTAACTTAGCGGTAAGCCCAGCGCTGAACTAATTAGGCTATACACAATAATTAGGCCAACCTCACTGCTAATTGGATAGTGACTGAATTGAGTAAGTTGTGCAATTTTATCAATTCCACCGCCGAGGGTGAAAATCAGCACGAGGATTACGCCATAAATTAGTTCGATTTTGCCGAGATTTAGTTTGGCTAATGAATAGCGTCCTGCTTTATGATGTTCTTCAAGGCTAATTTGACTGTGAAAGGCAGCTGGAACTTGATTGAAGGAGCGGTTTATTGCTGAAATTTGGCGCTGATTTAAATAATATTTTAAAGCGCAATCAATAAATAAAAGTAGAATAAAAACAATACTAAAGAGTGTCATGTTAATAAATAATCCTTTGAAATTAATTAAACGAGCTAAATTATCGCGCTCTGAATAAAGCCTATTCTTGCTGATTTACGCTGCCTTAATCGACTAACTTGATTTGTGGCTAACACTGATTTGTCAGCATAATTCTAGTAATTCTTCTCGTAATTAGCCATTGTGCAGCTTTAAGCGCGCTAGAATTTAAGTATCACTTGGCGGATTGTACCAGAAAAGTTGTTTTTGAGCGCAGTTAAGTCTGCTAAAGCGTAACGGCTAGTTAATCACGATGGCGTTCTATTTAAGAATTATTAACTAGAAAATCTGGAATAAGTTAGGCTTTAGTGGCTGTGTTATGTATTTTATGAATTAAAACAATTTATTATGCCGTAACCGAAGCGGTTTTATGTGTCGAGCGCCTAAATAAGATTGCTAGGTTTCAACCTTCGTGGATTTTGACTAAAGTTGCTGAGATTAGTTATTACCCATTATTCCATATTGTGGTTTGCATTAATTCTTATATCGTTTATAATCAGGTCTTCAATTTAATAATTAACATTTACCCTGAATAAGGTATTTTAAAGGTAAAAGCAATGCACGAAATTGGTATTATTCGAAGCATCCTTGATTCAGATTTATATAAATTTAGCATGCAACAAGCCGTATGTAAAATGTATCCCAGTCAAATAGTTCGTTATGAATTTTGCAATCGTGGTCAAACTAAGTTCCCGCTAGGTTTTGCTGAAAAATTGCGCGGTGAAGTAGCCAAGATGTCCAATTTAGCATTAACTAAGCCTGAGCAAAAATTTTTATTGAGTCGGGGCTTTTTTGATCCAGTTTACGTAGATTTTTTAACTGGTTATCGTTTTGATGCCAATGAAGTCACTATTTTGCAAACTGCGGATGAGTTACAAATTACCATTCAAGGTTACTGGTATCGGACTATTTTATGGGAAGTTCCCTTAATGGCTTTGATTTCTGAGCTCTATTTTTTAGAACTTTCTCCTCAGATTTTTCCGCGTGAAGTTAGAAAAGAAAACAACCATTCCAAAGCAACCGTTTTTTGTGCTAATTCGCTTAAGTTGGCTGAATTTGGTACTCGGCGACGTTATTCATATGCTAATCAATTTGAAGTTTGTCAAGACTTACAGCAAATGAATAGTTCTGAGCCATTTTTTGTTGGTAGTTCAAATCCGTATATCGCCATGCAGCTAGGTTTAAATGTATTAGGCACGCAAGCACATGAGTGGTTTATGTTTATGGGCGCACATTATGGCGTCAAAATGGCTAACTATATGGCTTTAGAAAAATGGGTCGAGGTTTATGGTGGCAATTTGGGAATTGCATTAACCGATACTTATACCAGTGATGTATTCTTTAAAACCTTTAATATGAAGTTTGCGAAACTTTTTGATGGTGTTCGGCATGATTCAGGTTGTCCATTTCAATTTATAGATAAAGCGGTTGCGCATTATCTTAAATTAGGTATTACACCTGCAACTAAAACTATTATTTTTTCGGATGGATTAGATAGCCAAACGGCGCTGGCGATTGCTAGTTATTGCCAAAAAAGCGCGATTGGTTGTTCTTTTGGGATTGGCACTAATCTAACCAATGATCTTGGTGTGCAACCTTTAAATATGGTGATCAAAATGACCGCTGCTCTAATTGATAATGAATTGGTTGAGACGGTTAAATTAAGTGATGAAGTTAGTAAGCATTCTGGAGAGAGTGCACAAATTAAACTTATTCAACAAACTCTTGGTTTAGTCTAAAGTTGGAGCATAAGAGATTATGCTTTAAAATAGAGTTATGATAGCGTAAGAATCTCCATAATTTGCTCAGTGATGAATTATGACAAGGATTTTCAGTGAGACAAATTTATTTAACAAGGAAGACAAAAAATGTTAAACCTAAACACTAAAACCGAACTAGATTATCCGCACGTAAAACAGTATTTAGTTAATTGGCTGACAGATTATGCGCTTAAATCGCGCCAAGCTGGCTATGTTATCGGTGTGTCTGGCGGAATTGATTCAGCGGTGTGCTCGAGCTTATGTGCGCATACTGGATTGCCACTGATCGTTTTAATCATGCCAATTCACCAAGAGTCATATCAATTACAGCGTAGCCTTGAGCACGTTGCGTGGTTATGTGATAAGTTTTCAAATGTAACCGCGCTTACCATTGATTTAACAAGTCTGTATGAGCAACAGGTTGCGTTACTTGAGAAAGCTGGCGCATTGAATAATATTACTCCTGAAGAACAATTTTTAGTTACTGCCAATATCCGTTCGCGGTTACGGATGGTTACCTTATACGGAGTTGCTGGAGCAAATAAGTCATTAGTTTGTGGTACAGGTAATAAAATTGAAGATTACGGGGTCGGGTTTTTTACTAAATTTGGTGATGGCGGAGTAGATGTTTCGCCAATTGGCGATTTGGTTAAATCGGAAGTTTATGCTCTGGGGCGAGAGCTAGGGGTTAATGAAGCAATTTTGCAAGCACGTCCAACGGATGGCTTATGGAGTGATGGTCGCACCGATGAAGATCAGATTGGTGCGAGTTATGATGAATTAGAATGGGCACTGGATTATTGTGCGCGTCACCAAATTAAATCAAATGAGGAGGTTAAATCAATTGGGTTGCTTGACAAAGATTTATCTGCACGTGAACAAGTGGTTTTAAATATCTATTGGTCACGGCACATTGCCAATCAGCATAAAATGAATCTGCCACCAGTTGCTTATCTAAAATAATCTAACTATTTTATAATTTCAGATTATGATTAGCGTTGTGTTATGTGCTGCAGAATTTGCCTAGAGAAATTTACTTTAGTGATGGAGTGCGTGTGTCAAAAAATAAATTGCTAAATAGCCAGCCAGAGTTTGCAATCTTTGAAGATGTGCTTAATCCTACACAAGAAAATAGCTATTATTTTAGCGAAGTAGTTGCTGAAGTTATAGTTTATAATCCAGCAGAGTTTGCCAGTGGGCTCGCCAAAATCGAGCAATTACGCCAAACAGGATTATACTTAGCGGGGTATATCGCTTACTCGGCAAGTTCAGCTATATATGTTCAATTAGATCTTCGCGCGGATAATCGGCAGCCGTTATTACATTTTGTCGGCTATAAGAATCTGCAAAAATTTGCGAGTCAGGAGTTGGCTCAATTACATCCTGAACTTCTAAATACGCAATCTGAACTAAATTTTGAATATCTGGAATTAAATTCAAATTATGCGGAGTATTTGACTAAATTTGAACAAGTTCAACGGCATTTGGTGGCAGGTGATAGCTATCAATTGAACTTAACTTTGCCAGTTAATTTGAGTTTGAATAGTTCAGATTTATTTGCGTTGTACTATCAATTAAGTCGTAGTCATCCAGTGGCGTATGCCAGCTATTTGCCATTTTCTCCACAGTGTGTTTTATCAATTTCACCTGAGTTGTTTTTTAAAAAAAGCGCAGCTTCAATTGTGGTTCGCCCGATGAAAGGCACTATGCCACGCGGTGTATCGCAATTTGAAGATGAGCTAAATGCCGAATTTTTGGCGCATGATGACAAAAATCGGGCGGAAAATCTAATTATTGTGGATCTTTTACGCAATGATTTAGCCAAATTTTGCATGAGCTCATCGGTTAAAACCACGGAGTTATTTGCGGTTGAGAAATTTCGCAGCTTATTTCAAATGACCAGCAAAATTCAAGCTTCATTAGCAGAGTTAGCGCCGCTAGCTACGATTATTCAAGGTTTATTTCCATGCGGCTCAATAACAGGAGCACCGAAGTTACGTACTTTGCAATTAATTGAGCAAATTGAAGGCTACCAGCGTGGTATTTATAGTGGTGCAATTGGCTATATTTTACCCAATAATGATATGCAATTTAGCGTTGCCATTCGTACGCTAAGTGCCAATGCTCAGGTGCCTGAACAATTAAAACTTGGGGTTGGTGGTGGTATAACCGTGCAATCTGAGCCACTTTTAGAGTGGGCAGAAATTGCGACAAAATTAGCCTTTGTGCGTAAATTTTATACGCCAAACTTTAATTTAATTGAGTCATTTTTAGTCGTTAATGGCGTTATTATTAATTGCGCAGCTCATTTGCGCCGACTAAAGAATTCTATAGAAAAACTTAGCTTTAATGCTGAGCTGGCAAAAATTGAGCAGAGCATAATTGATTATGTGCTTAAATTTTGTTTGGCAGATAAACGTTATAAATTACGTTTGGAGTTGAGCTTTAGCGGTGAATTCAAGCTTGAACAAAGTGTGATTGACAAGAATCCAGACCTAATTAAAGTAGCGCTACATCATTCGCGGATTAATACCCAACATGGTTTATTTCGGCATAAGACCGATAGTCATTTAACGCGGGGTCTATACACACAAATTGATCAGAATCATAAACCAGCTGCAATTGATGAGTTAATTTTTATCAATCAAGATGGTTGGGTGAGTGAGAGTCGCTATCATAATGTTATTATTGAGTATCAAGGGGTGTTGATGACACCACCAGTTACGCAGGGCTTATTGCCTGGGATTTATCGCCAGCAAATGTTAGATAAGCATGAATTGATTGAGCAGGCGATTAGTGTTGCAATGTTACAGCAGGCAACGGCAATTTACCTATGTAACGCGGTGCGGGGTTTAATTAAATGTCAATTGCTCGAGAAGGAGTGTAAGCGATGCTCTTGATAATTGATCATTATGATTCTTTCAGTGCGATGATCGCGGATTATTGCCAAGGCTTGTGTTCTGGGTTGCTAATGATTAAAACTGATCAAGTTAGCACCAGTACGCTAACTAAATATAAACCAACCCATCTTATCATTGGACCTGGTCCTGGTCATCCAAGTGCAAGCGAATTAGTGGCTACCAAGCAATTAATTCACGAGGCAATTGCGAAGAAGATTCCAATATTGGGAATTTGCCTTGGACATCAGTTAATTGGTGAAATTTATGGCGCACAAGTTATTCCAGCGCCTTATATTTGTCATGGCATTGTGGCTGAAATTGAAACTACGCAGCTAAATTTATTTGAGGGTTTACCTTCCAAATTCAAGGTAACCCGCTATCATTCTTTAATAGTAGAATCAAAATCAATCTTATCCACTGAGCTGATGGTTAGTGCCACAACCTCCCAAGATGAAATAATGGCGTTTTATCATCCATTTCAAGCGGTATTTGGGGTGCAATTTCATCCTGAATCGGTCAGTAGCGAATTTGGACACGCGCTGTTGGCGAATTTTCTTAAGCTTTAAGTCGGGTCAATAAAATATTTTAGTAGATAAGTTGAGCCGCTTATCACAATTAAGTGTTTATTTAAGCGTTTCGCAGCTGCGAGTGCGGCGAGTGGTGAATTATAAATATGGATATTTTTAAATTTATGCTTAGCTAATTTGGCAAGGCGAATGGCGTTAATTGCCCGTGGTTGTTGCGGTAGATTGCAGACAATTAAATGATCGGCAATTTTCGCGTAGTAATCGAGCATTGCTTGCACATTTTTATCCGCTAAAATTGAGGCAATAATGACGCAGTTGTACGGATTTACCAATTCTCGCACAGTGGTGTAAAGTTGGCTTGCACCATCAACATTGTGTGATGCATCTGCGATAATCCATGGCTTGTGGTTAATGCATTCTAAGCGTCCCGACCAAGTAGTTGTGGCGGCGGCTTGGAAAATTAATTCATCCGCTAAGCCTAAATCATGCAATACCGCATAAGCGTTAAGGAAGTTTTTAGCTTGAAAGTGCCCAAATAAACCGAGGGTGACTAAGTGTGATTTTATTGAGTCCGTAAATTCTACTTGAGTTGTGAAATTATTTAGATTAAGTTGGGTTTGGTAAGGATATTTGTCGAGTACATTGATAAAGTTAGTAGTTTTATGGCTAACCGCAGCAATTAGTTCAGGCGTATCTGTGGCAATGATGGTTAATCCAGATTTAATGATGCCAGCTTTCTGTGTGGCAATTGCGCTTAAATTTGTACCCAACCATTGAGTATGTTCCAGACTAATATTGGTAATAATGCTATAGTTGCTCGCTACGACATTGGTTGCATCATTCAATCCGCCTAGTCCAGCTTCTAAAATTAAATAATCAATTTTATGCCGAGCAAAATAAACAAACATGATTAGGCTCAGCATTTCAAATGAACTAACATAAATAGCGTGGCTCAAAAGCAGCGGTTTAATTTCTAAATAAATTTGGCCGAGCTCATCATCGCTAATCTGGTATTGGTTTAACACAATGCATTCATTTAAGCGTTGGATGTAGGGACTGGTAAATTTTCCAACTGAGTAATTTGCCGCAAGTAAACCAGCTTCTAAAAAAGCTGCGGTGGAACCTTTGCCATTGCTCCCCGCGATATGAATTACGGGATAAGTTTTCTCTGGGTGTTGCAATAACTCAAGTGCTTGTAACATTGAACTGGTATCAAATTTAGCTTGTGGTGGATTTAGATTGGCTAATTCATGGAGTATTTCTGGCTGATTCATTGGCAAACTCAGTTATTAAAATTATTTTGGAGCTGATTGAGACTCATCACTTGTTGGTGGTAAGTTTGGTAGTTATGTAAACGTACATAATCCACGCCTTGAGTGGTTAAATAGCACGCAATTTGCGCGCTTTCATTATCACGATTAGCGCCATCGATTGCACAGTTAACTTTATTTAAGAAGCGCTTACGTGAGTGCCCAACTAAGAGTTCGAGATCATTCTGGTGTAATTTTGCGATATGCTTTAATAAGTACCATGATTGATGCATGGTTTTGTTAAAACCGATGCCAGGATCGCTAATTAGCTGAGTAGGTTTAAAACCTAATTTGCTCAGGCGCTCTAATTGTTTTTGCAGCCAATTATTTAACTCGTCAAGTGGATTTAGTTCGAGAGCTAAAGTTAATTTAGGATCCGCTGGAACGCTGAGGCTATGCATAAAGAGATAGGTTTTATTTTCTGCGCTAATTCTCCTTAGGTATTCTGCTGGTAAATTGGCGGAGACATCATTGACAATATCAATTAAGGGCAAGAAGTGCTGAATTGTGCTTGGTTTATAACTATCTAAGCTGAGTTTGAATTGATAGCGTGATTTTAACTCATTAATTCCATTGATAATATCTTGTAAGCGTTGAATTTCTGTGGTAGAACTTACATAACTCGCATCTGGGCGAGTGGATTCAGCGCCTATGTCAATGATGCTAACCCCCGCAATTAGTGCTTGCTCAATACTGGCGAGAGTTTTATCGAATTGTTGGTAGAATTTACCACCATCAGAAAAGGAATCTGGGGTTTGGTTAATAATTAGCATCGATTCAGTTAACGGCAAAAACGACCGCGAAATTTTAATTTGTTGGTGAATTAAATTGGCGCAATTTAAACCAATTGATGCGCTATTTTCAAACTTAAGCCAATTGAGATCTTGCTGAAGTTCACTTTGTGCCCATTGCCAGAGTGTCGCTAAGGGTGTATTTAGCTGCGCTAATGGATTCAAGCTGGGTATAAAAAGCTCTAAATTAGGTATTGAACACTCGGTCGCGGCTAAAATATGAAATTGGTGCTCGAGTTGATAACAGCTTGAATAAGTTAGCTTATATCCCGTTAAATTGCGCAAAATTTGACGTAATTGTTGCCGCGAGCTGGCACTTAATTGATAGTAATTCATTTAGTCGAGTTGCTGTAAAATATAATGTTGATTAGGGCTTAAACGCTTGAATAATTCTAGCATGCTGAGCTGTAATTCTGGATGAATCCACGTCGGTTCAATTGCAACTAATGGTTGTAGCACAAAATCCCGTTCAGCTAGGCGCGGATGAGGAATTTGTAGAAATAATTGTTGATAAGCTTTATCTGCAAACAGCAGAATATCTAAATCAATAATGCGTGGTCCATTGGTAAATTGTTCAACTTTACCCATGCGTTTTTCAATTTTTTTTAAGGCGACTAATAACTCAAGTGGTTCCAGTGTTGTTGTTCCACTGATGCAGGTATTAAAGAAATCATCTTGTTCGGTGAATCCACATGGTGAGCTTTTATAAATTGGCGCATGACGAATATCTTGCACTATTTCTGAGATGAACTCGATTGCGCTAATTAGTTGTTGACGTGGATTATTTAAATTTGAACCCAGCGCAATGGCAACTTTATATTCACGTTCTTGGGTAAAATTAGCTTGAATTAAGCATTCTTTTTCATGACAAACATCGGGTTTACGGAGAGTAAGAGCAATTTTCTTAATTTGCGCATAACGTAAAAATAATTCATCGGCCAAAAATTTGGCTAAGCTTTCAACTAAGAGAAAATTACTCTCACTTGCCAGCGTGATTATCAGTGCATGTAGCTCGGCATAATTTACGGTGTGTTCAAGCTCATCTGGATAGTTCCAAGCACCTAAGTCTAGAGTTAAATCAAGAATTAAGGGCTGAGTTTGGGTTCTTTCATAATCATAGCAGCCAATAACGGCGGCTAGTTTAAGTTCTTTAATGGTTAGTTGAATTGTGCCACTCACGTGAGAAATCCTTTTAGGTACTAGTTTTAATGCTGAATTGAATTAGCGATTATAAGCGATTTAGCCAAGCTCGCCAAAATAAAATAGGGTGCTTGAGGTGCTTTTATGCTCTGGTTTGCATCGCTTGTTGACAGTTTAACTAATAGTACATAATTTATAGATGTTCGGTTATTATTTGAGCAAGAGCATATGAGTTTAAAGCTAATTTTAATTTTTTGGGAGAGATACGTCACTAAAAAATCTATTGTCAATTGTCCTCCTCGCTTGAATCAAGTTATAATAGCGCACACACCATTTAAAAGTTGCATAAGCATGCTAGAACGACCAAATCCCGACGAATTATTAGCCAAGTATGAGATTAAACCCAAACACGGCAAGTTAACCCTTTTTTTGGGGGCTGCGGCTGGAGTGGGGAAAACTTATACGATGTTAAAGAGCCTCCGTGATCTCATCGATGATAAAGTGGATGTGGTAATTGCATATGTTGAATCCCATGGTCGTGCTGAAACTCAAGCGGCAATTCCTGCTGAAGTGGAGCAAATTCCACTTAAATCAATTAGTTATAATGGACATCAATTACGCGAATTAGATCTTGATGCAATTTTAGCTCGTAAGCCACAATTAGTGGTTATTGACGAGCTGGCACATAGTAATGTTAGTGGCTCGCGCAATAATAAACGTTATCAAGATGTATTGGAAATTTTGACGGCTGGAATTGATGTGTATAGTGCACTCAATATTCAACATATTGAATCACTCAATGATGTAGTTGGGCAAATTACCGAGGTTAAAATTAGCGAAACGGTTCCTGATTTTATTTTGCAAATTGCTGATGAAGTTAAATTAATTGATGTGACCCCCGATGAGTTAATTGAACGCTTGCGTGATGGTAAAATTTACTCTAAAGAACGCGCCACCACTGCTCTGGAGAATTTTTTTCGTAAAGGTAACCTAATTGCCTTACGCGAAATGGCGCTGCTCAAAACCGCACACAAAGTCGAGCAACAGGTGGTGAAATATCGCAGTGAAAAAGATATTGAAGCCGTGTGGGCGAGCCATGAAAATTTAATGACTTTAATCGAACCTGGTTACTCGAGTGAAAAAATTATTCGTAGTGGTAAGGCCATGTTTGATCGTGGGTTTAAAAATTGGTTTGTGGTTTATATTGAGAGTCAACGCTTGGCAGGTAAGCCGCTGGCAGAGCGTGAGAAGTTATTGAGTTTATTGGAATTAGCGCGCAAGTTAGGTGCGAAAATTATCGCTTTAAACGGTGATAATCCAAGTGAGGTTTTATTAAATTTTGCCCGAGAAAATAATATTAATACCTTGATGCTTTCGCAATATCGAATTAGTTTGTATTATCGCTTATTTGGGAGTAGTTTGGTCGATAAAATTAGCGAATTGGCTCCAGAAATTAATCTTCAATTAATTAATGATGAGTTTACACCAGCTAAAACTAAGTTAACTTTCGAGCTTGAGTCTAAGCGAACCTTTAATTGGCACAAAATTATGAAAGGCAGCCTAATTAATCTAGCGATATTTTTTAGTTTGGGTTTTGCCTTGTTGCCACTCAGTCGCTTTATTGCTAATGAAAATATTATTATGGTTTATTTTTTGTTTATTATTCTAACCAATCGTCATCGTGGCTTAGTTTCTGCTACTATTGCAGCTTTGGTTGCAACTATTTCTTTTGATTTCTTTTTTATTGCGCCGCGTTTCTCGTTTGCGGTCTCAGATCTACAATATTTGTTGACCTTTGCGATTATGGCTGGAGTTGGAACTTCATTTAATTTGGTAAATGGCAACTTGCGCTATCAAGCGCAAAAGCAACGCAAACTCCATCAACAAATTCGTCAGTTATATGAATTTAGTCGTAAGCTTTCGGAGGCACTAGTCTATCAGCAGGTCTTTGATGCGCTTGATGAATTTTTCCCGCAATTATTTAAAGCCAAATACGCTTTATTAACTCCAAGTTTAGCCGAAGAGCTTGCGGTTAACCATAATCAATTAGGTGAACGCTTAGATCTAACTATAGCGCGCTGGGTTTTCGACAAAGGACAACCAGCTGGATTAAATACCAATACGTTTGCCGCCAGTCAAGTTTATTATGTGGCGCTTAATTCGCAGTTGCGCACTCGTGGGGTGCTGGCTTTAATTCCCGAGTCGCCATTAGATTTTTTCTTACCGAGTGAGCAAGAGTTATTAAATAACTTTATTGCGAATATCGCCACCACCTTGGAACGAATTCACTTTACCCAAATTGCCATTCAAACCGAAGTCTTGCTGGCGAAGAAAATTGACTAATTGTGGCGCAGGTCTAGTTGTATTCGTTGCTCTGAGTATTAATTCATTCAGGTTAATCACATCAGGTGACGGTTTAAGATTTAGCTACCAATTAAGAAAATAACTTCTTGCTTGTCAAGTTTCAAGGGCTTACGTTTCCATTCGTGAATTGCGTGGCTAATTATCTGTTGCTCATTCGTCATTAAATTAATTCCAACACATAAACGTATTTCGGGGTTTAGGTTGCTCAGTAACGCATCAAAAAGATGCTGGTTACGAAATGGTGCTTCAATAAAAATTTGGGTTGTACCTTGTTTTAGAATGGTTTGTTCAAGTAGCTTGAGCTTAGCTTTGCGTGCGGTTGGTTCGGCGGGTAAATATCCTAAAAAGCCAAAATTTTGCCCATTCAGACCACTCGCCATTAAGCTCAGTAAAATCGAGCTTGGACCAACGAGAGGTACCACGTTAAAACCCATTTGATGAGCGATATTAACCACTCGACTACCTGGATCAGCCACGGCAGGGCAACCACAGTCTGAAATTAAACCCATATCTTGTCCAGCTTTAAGCGGAGCAATTAACGCGCTGTAATCTTGTTTATGTTTATTTAATTCAAGGATATTTAATTGTTGTAATGGCATGGCTAATTGTAGTAGCTTTAAATGTGCGCGCCCAATTTTAGCGGTTTCAACAATGAAATTTTGAAGGTGGTTAATTTGAGCTAATTGTTCGGGTAAAATCGCCGCTGAGTCGGCAAGTGGATTCAGGCTGGTAGGAATTAGGTATAAATTTGGCATAATGTTTTTTCTAATTTAAATTGATAGTATCTGGTTATATGAGTTGCAATGGATCTTAGTTGTGTAAGATCAGATTAGGCATGATTTTAACAGAATCTGTCGGCTAGAATGCGATTTAAGATTTTAACTTAGTGCATATAGATAATGTTAAAGCTTACCAATATTGGTTTTAAATACATAATTCAAGCTCTGGATTGGCTTTGGTTTTATTCTTTATGCTGGATGGATTTTAGTTACCATGGCGGGCCGAGTTATTTTGCCTAACATCAGAATACGAGTAACATGCTAAAATACGCGGTTATTAATGTTATCTGGAGTTATTATGCATAAGTTAGCCATAATTGGCAACCCAGTTGCACATAGTTTGTCACCGTTAATTTGGCATGAATTTGCTCGACAAACTGGCGTTGAATTAGAGTATATTAAAATTGAGGCTCCATTGGATGATTTTGAGCAAATAGTGCAAGATTTTTTTAAGGCTGGTGGCTTGGCCATGAATATAACTGCACCATTTAAGGCGCGGGCTTTTGCGCTTGCCAAAACACATAATCCACATGCTTTGCATTCACAGACTGCAAATTTGTTTATTAATACGCCACAGGGGTTAAATGCTGATAATACCGATGGCTTGGGCTTAGTTGCCGATTTAAAGCGGATAAATTTAAACCTAACTGGAAAAAATATACTGATTATTGGCAGTGGGAGTGTAATTTATTCGGTGTTAAGTAGTTTGGCTGCCGAGAGTCCTGCGCGTATCGATTTACTCATGCGTAATCCAGATAAATTGAGTGAATTTCAAGCTAAATTAAATTTAATTCAGGCGTATTCTGCTGAAATTGTTTATGATTTAGTGATTAACACTACGCCGAATAATTCTGAAAATAAACTGTTTAATGAAATTAAACACTTAGCTACGAATGGATTAGTTTATGATATGACTTATAGTGCATCACAAACTTTATTTATGCATGCAATGGAACAACTTAATCCACAAATTATTCAAGCTAACGGCATTGGCATGTTAATTCAACAAGCAAAATTGGGGTTTTATTTAGTCTTTGGCATTATGCCTGAGGTTGAGAATTTATATCCACTCTTACAAGGGAAATTAAATGGTTAACTTTATACAATTAGTGATTGGAATGATTTTTATTCTGGTTGCGGCAATGGTCTTTTGTAATGCTCTTGAGCATTTGGGTGAGAAATTAGGTATTTCCGAAGGTGTAACTGGTTCTATTTTTGTGGCAGTTGGTACGGCGTTACCCGAAGCAATTGTGCCATTAATT
Source organism: Burkholderiales bacterium (assembly GCA_019744945.1). GTDB lineage: Bacteria > Pseudomonadota > Gammaproteobacteria > Burkholderiales > UBA11063 > Aquella. The sequence goes on along the minus strand of JAIETT010000166.1, from coordinate 1,552 downwards.
GCCTTGTTTGGGAGTAGTGCTAGTGCTGGCGGGGCTGGTGCTGGAGCTGAAATTGGAATTGGTGCGATTATGGGACCACCATTGATGCTGTCAACTTTATCCGTGGCGCTAATGGCATTTTCGGTTTGGAAGCAGCGCGGTTTAGATGGGTTAATTCGTCCAGAAAAAACTGGTTTGAACCGCGATCTTAAATTTTTCACTTTTGGTTATGCGCTAGCAATTCTACTGGCGTTTAGTCATAACTTCTATGCGAATCGCATCATTGATGTGGTAGTGGTGATGATCTTGGTGTTGAGCTACTTTATGTATGTAATGCTAACTATTCGTGCATCGAGTGCTTTGGTTAAAGATGGACATGCTACCGAAGCGGAAGATGAATTATATATTAAACACTATTTGAAATTACCCAATAATTTAATTACGGTAGCATTTCAAGCCATTGCTGGTTTTGTTGGACTAGTTTATTTTGCTCATGTGTTTATTATGGGAATTACGGGAACCTCAGCGGCATTAGGTATTCCAGCATTCTTATTATCGGTAGTTTTAATTCCAATTGCTACTGAATTACCCGAAAAAGTAAATAGCATTATGTGGATTCGTAAGGGGAGAGATACCTTAGCTATGGCAAATATTACCGGTGCAATGGTATTTCAAGGCTTATTATTGCCTGTGATGGGGATTTTATTTACTTCATGGCAGTTGCCTGCTGAAAAAGCGATTAGCTGTATCACCACCTTCATTGCGATTGCTTGGTTCTTTGTGCATTCTAGCAAAGGTCAACATTTTAAGGTGAAGCATTTTATTGTAAATGGTGGCTTATACATCGTAAGTTTGTTGGTAACCTTAATGGTGTTTAACTAATGTTAGCACAATTTACCCGTACCAATATTTTACTTGGTGAAGATAATTTAACTAAACTAGCAGGCAAGCACATTTTAATTGCTGGCGTTGGCGGAGTTGGTGGCTATGTTGCTGAAGTGATTGCGCGCGCTGGCGTGGGTAAAATCACGCTGATTGATAATGATGTGGTTGATATTACTAATCTTAATCGGCAGTTAATTTCCACTTTAGCTAATGTTGGTGAACTTAAAGTTAATGAATTTGCCAAGCGAATTTTAGCGATTAATCCTGAGGTCCAACTAATGACTCAAGCGATATTCATTGATGCGGATAATTTGGCAGATTTGTTGGGTGATAAACCTGATTATGTGATTGATTGTATTGATACGATTGAATCTAAATTGGCATTATTAGTTTATTGCTTAAAGCATAAAATTAAGGTCGTTTCGAGCATGGGTGCGGGGAATCGAATTGATGTAACTAAGGCTAAATTAGCCGATATTGGTAAAACTCAAGTCTGTGCGCTAGCGCGAAATATTCGCTTGCGTTTACGTGAGTTAGGAATTAATAAAGGCATAATGGTGGTCTATTCAGAAGAAACTCCGTTTGCTAAACCATTGGCGAATCCTAACGGCGGTCGTCCAACCAATGGCACGATTAGTTATTTACCAGCGTTATTTGGAATCATGTTAGCAGGGAAAGTTTTACAGGA
>JAIETT010000080.1 GCA_019744945.1 Burkholderiales bacterium | reverse complement strand
ATTTACGTCGATGACTGGTTTTTGCTAGGCTGTCTATTTGTGCTTTGGTTTCTTCTGGTAATCTAAGTGATAAAGTTACGCTCATGTTAATTTACTCCGTGACAGTTATGTATACGATGTGTACATTGTACGATATTGACAATTAATTGTCAATATTACTTAATTTCCAAAGAAGGTATCACTACCAAAATATTGCAATGGTGTGCCGCTATTGGGGTAATACGGACTAACTTTATTTGCTAAAAATCATTAACAACCAGAATGGAGAACTGATTTTAGCTCCAAAATCACACAACTTTATGGCATAATATAATCCTGCCTGTGATTTATCACTCACACAGCTTATACTTGCGTGAAGAGATTAATAAAAGTCATATACAAGTTGTAATAACTTCGTTGTTAAATTATATTTCAATTAATTTATTGTATTCAAATAACTACTTTAAAAAGATTTAAAAAAACATGAAATATACCGCTAGTGAGCCTTAAGTAATATACTTAAGGAGTTCGTAATGAGTAGAACGTTTAGACGGATTAAATTTCCATATGAGTTTTATGGGTTTCATAAAAGAACTCATGGGTGGATTTTCAAATCAATCTTTAGTATGCAGAGCGATGTGGTTTTGCATGATGCAATTAGATATTTTTCAGATAATTATAAAAGCAATAATCGTATGCTCAACACAACAGCTCGGCAAATGATGCGAGCTGAAGCTAGAACTAGAATTGCACAAGAGTTTAGAAAATATAAACAAAATGAAGATTGGGACAATTATTGTACTATTTTATATGATAAATACTCTGATCCTTGGAGCTACGATTGAAGATCATGGACTATTAGTGACCAGTTATCTGCAAAACGTTAAAGATTTCCCGCGCAAGCTTTTATCGTTATCTTACACTTTAATAGGTAGTATGCACAAAAATGAATAAATTAAAAATCTTTCAAGATAAACAAATAAGATCACTGTGGGACGCGGGTGAAGAGTTATGGTATTTTTCCATCATAGATGTTATTGCGGTATTAACTGGCAGTGATAGGCCACGTAAATATTGGAACGACTTGAAACTTAAATTGGTTAAAGAAGGCAGTGAAGTGTCCGAAAAAATCGGACAGTTGAAAATGGTCGCGCCTGATGGTAAAATGCGAATAACCGATGTCGCTAATACTGAAACAATATTTCGCTTGATCCAGTCAATCCCATCACCAAAAGCAGAGCCATTTAAGTTATGGCTTGCTAAAATAGGATATGAACGAATTGAAGAAAATGAAGATCCTGAAAAAACTATTGATAGAGCTATGGCCACCTATTTGGCTAAAGGTTATTCCAAAGAATGGATTAATCAGCGTCTTAAAAGCATTGATGTACGTAAAGAATTAACCGATGAATGGGATCAACGCGGAATTAAACAAGGTCAGGAATTCGCTATCCTAACCGATGAAATAACTAAAGCCTGGAGTGGAATGGATACTAAAGGTTATAAGAAATTTAAAAATCTCAAAAAAGAAAACTTGCGTGATAATATGACTAATCTTGAATTAGTACTTAATATGCTTGCTGAGGCTACTACTACAGAGATATCTAAAGAAAATCAGCCTCAAACATTTGAAGAAAGTAAGATAATTGCTAAACAGGGTGGTACTGTGGCTGGTAATGCTCGAAAAGAAATTGAATCCAAAACCAATAAAAAAGTAGTAACTAGTCAAAATGCTACCGAATTGCAAGGGGTTGAAAAACTCAAATAGTTGAACGACTAAATCACTTAAGTCAGATATATCATATCGAGTTTTATGTTTAAGGTAGTCATAATGCACGAAATTCAAAATAAAATTAGAATGATGCAGGCTAAAGTTGAAGAATTAGAGTCTGAGAAGCTACTTTTGATGGTTGAAATTGAGCGTCTCCAACGAATTGAATCCCAAAATATGGTTGCCAAAGTATCGACTATAGCTATACAGCAAGATTTTACAATAGATGAAAAAGTTCAAATTTTTATGAATCTATTTCGGGGTCGTGCGGAAGTGTTTGCCAAGCGCTGGGATAATAGCACCAGTGGTAAATCTGGTTATTCTCCAGCTTGTTTTAATGAGTGGGTTAGAGGAGTGTGTTATAAACCACAAATAAAATGTAGTGTTTGCACTAGACATGCCTTTATACCAATGAATTCTACAGTTGTACACAAACATCTGGGTGGTGAAAATTATAGAGAAGGAAAACGTGATTATACTATTGGAATATATCCCATGCTTCGTGATGATAATTGTTGGTTTCTGGCTGTAGATTTTGATAAAGAGCAATGGCAACGAGATATAGGTGCATTTATTGCCACCTGTAAAAGTAAAAATATACCAGTATCAATTGAGCGTTCGCGCTCAGGAAACGGTGGTCATTTATGGTTTTTCTTCCAACAAGCAATACCTGCGGTATTAGCTAGAAAAATGGGGGCTGCATTGCTTACAGAGACAATGGAGAAATACCCAGAAATCGGATTTGAATCCTATGACCGATTTTTCCCCAATCAGGATACACTTCCTTCTGGAGGTTTTGGTAATTTAATCGGGTTGCCACTACAGTATTTCCCAAGAAAGCTTGGTAATAGTTTATTTTTGGATGATAGCTTTACACCATATCATGATCAATGGGCGTATCTCGCATCAATAGTAAAAATGACACCTGCTGAAGTAAATAAAATTGTTGAATCTACCCAACTTCATGGGAATGTTTTGGGACTACCAATGCCGCCTACTGAAGAAGATAGCAAAAGACCGTGGGAGTTATTGCCGTCAAGATTGTTACCAGATATAACAATACCGCCTCAACTATTACCGAATTCTGTAACTATAATATTGGGTAATCAATTATTTATTCCTAAGCAAAATTTGCCACCTATATTAATTAATAAAATGATACGGTTGGCAGCGTTTCAAAATCCGGAATTTTATAAAGCTCAAGCAATGAGATTGCCTGTTTTTGATAAACCAAGGGTTATTGCCTGTGCGGAGTATTTTACTGATCATCTCGGTCTACCAAGAGGATGTCTTGATGAATGTGTCGATCTCTTAAAGTCATTAAACATTGAAGTTATTTTACAAGATAAGCGTAACTTAGGTAATAATATTAAATTAAAGTTTCTTGGAAAGTTAACAGTTGAACAGAAAAAATCAGCAACCGCATTATTACAGCATGATACAGGTGTCTTAGCTGCAACAACAGCGTTTGGCAAGACAGTGGTCAGTGCATACATTATAAGCAAAAGAAAAACGAATACGCTTATCATCGTTCATCGCGTACAACTTATGGAGCAATGGGTTGAAAGATTGAGAGCATTTTTAAATATTACACCAGAACAACTTGGCGTCATTGGAAATGGAAAACGTAAACCTAGCGGAATAATTGATATTGCTGTTATGCAAAGCTTGATAAAGAAAAATGCTGTTGATGATATTGTTGCGAATTACGGACAAATCATTGTTGATGAATGTCATCACCTGTCAGCTGTAAGTTTTGAATCTGTCGCTCGAGCATGCAAAGCAAAGTATGTGCTTGGATTAACTGCAACAGCTACCCGAAAGGATGGTCATCAGCCAATAATTTTTATGCAATGTGGTCCAGTTCGCTATACCGTCAGTGCCAAGCAACAAGCACAACTAAGACCTTTTACACATCGGGTAATCGTTCGTAATTCTCCATTTATTTTTTTACCAACCGGTGAACAAAAGATTACTATAGGGCAACTTTATGCTGCAATTATTGCAGATGCAAATAGGAATCAGATCATAATCAGCGATGTATTATTGGCCTTACAATCAGGTCGGAGTCCTTTATTGATAACCGAAAGAAAAGATCATGTAACTTATTTTGCTCAGCAGCTTTCGAAGTTTTGTAAAAATATTGTTATAATGGTTGGAGGGCAAAGCGTTAAACAAAGAACAGCTGTCACATTACAACTATCTTCTATTCCAGATAATGAAGAAAGACTACTTATAGCAACTGGAAAATATATAGGTGAAGGATTTGATGATGCACGCCTTGATACGTTATTTCTTACTATGCCGATTTCATGGCAAGGTACATTAGCACAATACGCTGGAAGACTTCATCGTGCTCATCAGGATAAAAAAGAGGTTCTTATATATGATTATGTTGATAATAATGTACCTATGTTAGATAAAATGTCAGAAAAAAGAATTAAAGGATACGAAAATCTTGGTTATAGCATTTCTAAACATACGGAGTTATTATGAAATTAGCTGAGCGCTAGATTATTGGAATACCCTTAGAGTACCTTTTCGTTCCAATACTAGTCAACCCACTTATTCCTATTAGTGTGGGTTTTACTGCATGCTGCGACAAGCTAAGTCAGAGCGCATACAGTAAAATCCAACTTACGTAAACATATCCGATCTTGTTGTTTTTGGTTGCTTACGTTCTAGCACTTCTTTAATTGTTTGTGGCTTTAGTGCAAAATGTTCAACATCCGTAATATCTGAGTAAACATACCCACGCTGACGCTTTAGGTACTCTGCATCAGTAAGCGCCTTAGACGCATCAGCTTGACTCTTAAATGGTATCCAAACTTCGCGGCCACGATGATTAATAAGCCCACCATATATTTTATGCACACACCAAGTACCAAATAAATCTTGTTGAAGATTTAGCCAGTAGAATCTTAATGTTTTTGGATTAGTCATATAAATCATTTTAGGAGCCTAAAGTTAATTAAAGAGATAGATAACGATAAAAACTAGCCCGCGAAATTTTCAAAGTTTTGCAAATATTATCAATACTCATTCCATGATCTTTATGCATATTTTTAGCCATCATTACTTTAGGATTGGTTGCCTCAACTTTTTTACGCCCACCTTGGCGCCCTCTAGCTCTAGCAGCATCAAGCCCTGCCTTGGTACGTTCCTGAATAAGCCTACGCTCGAATTGAGCTAATGAAGAAAATATATTAAAAATTAGTTCACCAGATGCGGTTGTAGTATCAATCGCGCCATCACATATAGATTTGAAACCTATTTGCTTAGTTCTTAAATCTTCAATCAGTGAAATCAAATGTACCATAGAACGTCCTAAGCGATCTAAGCGCCAAACAAGTAGAGTATCACCGGGCTGAATTACAGCTAGACATTTTTCTAAACCTGGCCGCTCGGCTTTAGATCCAGAAATTTTATCTACAAATATTTTATCTTTACTGCAGCCCGCTTTTTCTAAAGCATCCAATTGTAAATTTAAGTCTTGCTCTTGAGTGCTAACCCTGGCATATCCAATTAATCTTGGCATTTTTCTCATTATTTCTGTAAAAGTTGGCAAAGTGGTATTTTGATTTATAAGATGGATAGATTATACAGTATTAGATGGATTTTTGCTGGTAATTTCGATGTCTCAACAAACGCTCGTTTAATGAGACACAATTTACTAGATTGATAATCTGGTGAATTATTTTAAACTATACTATTATTATGAAATGAAGAAAGAACATGAGCTTGATTTGTGGTGGCCGAGTTAATTAGCATTTTGCAAGAGTAAATAAACCCTTGGTTTTATTTACTAACTAGCTCGAAAGTACTGCTATTCAAGCCGGTTAAATCGAAACTGTAAGATTTTGCGCAAATGCTTCCGCTGATCAAGCTACTACGAATTAAAACTTTAAAATCAGTAAAAAACCAGCTTATTAAAATTATGCTGGATTTTATCTTTAATTATGAGCTACCTGTCAAGTGTCAGTTAAATTGTTAAATAGGTACAGTAATTCTATCCCGGGCTACACAAATATTATTTTTTATAAGATAACATTCAACTAAGTGAGATCCTTCAAACTCTGTAGTTTCTGTTTTTATATTCTTGTTGGTTTCTTCTATTTGACCTCTAATTTTATTAAGTCTTTCTGCCGTTGTCCCTATATTACGAACTTTCCATAATATTTTGTACGGATTCACAACATCTGTTGACTCAATCATAAATGTAAGTTTTCTTTGCTTGGGTATTGTAAATTTATCACCTGGAGAAGATGCATATATCAAAGAACGTAATAAATTTGATATATTTTCTATTCTGCAATTAATTGTAAGCTCATTTTGAATATCAACAGGATATAAATCTTCAATAAATTGCTCAGTTCTCGCAAAAGTGTAAGATAATTGTGCTTCTTTAAACTCAACAGGGAAACGATGTCCAAAAATTAATTTCCATTTATACGGAGCTTCTAATGAATTACTTAGTGCCTCAGTAGAGCGGCGTAATGCTTTTTTCGCTTTTGCATGAAAGTTTCCACTTTTATACACTTTTTGATTGCTACCAGGAGCAAACCAGAATGTTTGAGTTTCACTCTGAGAAATGAGAAAAAAGAAAAAATCTTTTATTAAGAATTTGTATTGGCTATACGAGACAGTATTATAATCAGTAGTAGTTTGGAAAAATTTATAACATAAAGTATCAATTAGAAATCCACTAATATTTACTCCATGAGTATTTTTCCAAGCCCTTATCATTTTACAAAGATGCTTTAGGTTTCGATTTGTTTGATTATTCAGATCATTAAAAGCCTTAATTTCTGCAATAGGATTGGTTACTTTCCAACTTCCACCAGAATTACTATCTGGATAAGTATAACTGCCATCATTCTGAATAAAGACTGGTAGCACTTCTACTCTATATTTATTAAATGGTATAACTACAACTTGGCCATCCGCTATGATATTAGTGGACGGATACCGCAAAAGTAATACTTGCTTAATTTTTTGAAGAAGTTTAGATTGCCCATTATGAGAATAAGAGTTATATGTACTATAAAATGATTGAGGTAAAATAAATGCCATATCTAAGTCACTTACGCCATGAATAGCAGATTGTCTACCATAAGACCCAATTTGTCGGCAATTTGCATTATCTGACTCATAATCATGTAGATGCTTATTTAAGCATTTTGTAATATTTTTATAGCTTATTGAGATTAATTCAGCATCTTTTACAACAAGATTTTTGCGAAATATTTCAAATAATTGCGCACTCATTATTACATTCTACCTTTAGTTTTAAAAAATACCAAAACTCCAATTACTAAAACTAATATAATGAAAGCCCAGAATGACAATGGTATTTTATCTCGTAATAAGCGAAATTTCTTTTGCTCGTCTATCCATTCAATCTGGTGCTGCCAGAAAAATTTATAATGTGCATACCAATCACTAAAGCAAATTTGTTTGCTAATACAAATTGCGTTATATTGATTGACAATTTGGATGCGTTCATTATCAGCATCGATAACCTCATTTATATTTGTAAGATTTTTAACGTGAAAGTAAAGCTGTTTCATTTTATTAAACAGATTAGTTAGCTCAACGCCAGCTTTGCAATAAGAATCTTTTTTATCACTATATCGTTCTATATAAATTGTTGTCACACCAATTATAATTAATGTAGCAGATATAACATTATTTGTTAAAAAGTTAACAAATAATGCAAAAATCCCTATTCCAATTGACACTAATGATACCCAGCCAGGATATTTTTCAAGTATATCATAGGTGGCAAAGTGTTTTTTTGCCCCAAACCCAATATTATAAGCGTCTTCAGCTAATACCTTTAACAGGTCATTTTTATCCATTATTAACTTCCATAAAACTGAAATAATCTACTGTATTTAGTGGTGACATTTAACTATTTGCACTAAATACAGTATTTTATAATAAATACTTAGAGTGTTGTTAGCTATTATGACAAATTTAGATGTCACATTAGGCTATATCCTATTTGTACTCAATTGGTATGGATACTAGTGTAAGTTGAGGGGATTCCAATTTTCCATTCTTTAAGAATGAAGCCCACCAACACCTTTAAACTTCTCAACAAAAGCGGCAATTTTTTGAAAAACACTTTGTTTTTTGGTTAAGTATTGCGGATTAAGCGGGCTCATTTTAGGCAAGATTGCATTGAGCTCGTTTCCGTTCTCGCTGGCGTATTCTCGCTTTAATGAGGCTATAATATAGCGTTTTGCCGCATCTTGATTGAGGCTTTCCGAGCTAATTAATTCTTCTGCTTCACGCTGTTGTTCAGCTTGGGCAAAAATGAAGAACGCATTAATAATGCTGGCTTTATCGGGGATATTGTCCAAATTGGTTTGGTTGATGAAATCAACCACCAGACTCTCTTTTGCACGGTTTCCGATGCTGGCACGGATTAAACGCCGCACCTCTTCAACCAATACCGCTTTATCTTTTACCTTTTTGTTGTTTTCAAAAATAAGCTCAAGGATGTAATCCAGATTGATCTCTTGTGATTTCAGAAGATCAACTTCAAAAACCACATCATCCCAATCGACGGTATTCGTCTCTTTTTCTTTGCCAGTTTTTTCACGGCGCAGCCAATCGCGAATATCATTATAAGTTGAACGGTAATCCTGAATTGTCCGCTCCGACGGCACTTCGATAGCTTGCATTGCTGCTATATCGTCATCGCTTAAATAGTGGGTAGTTTTGAACTCATCAACCGCTTTAGCATCGGTCACATCGACAGTTTGCAATGCCTTTAAGCCAGTAAATTCATCGTAGTTTTGCAGGACATTCTCGACCCGTAAATATTCACCAAATAATTTCGCGAAGTCTTTTTTATCTTTTTCTTTAACGATCTCATCGGGATTTGGAAAGTGTTGTTGCAGTTCTTTCACCACATCCACATAACCACGACGAGCTTCACCAGTTACCACATCGGTAAAGCCTTCCATATACTCCTTGTAGCTTTTTTCCAGCACCACATTTTTTGTATTTGCGTCGCCAAAAAGGGTAATGGCATCAATGGTGGCTTGTTCCAAATCACGGAAGGTAACTATATTGCCAAAGGTCTTAGTGGCATCGTAAATGCGATTAGTTCGTGAAAAGGCTTGCATGAGACCATGATAGCGGAGGTTTTTATCGACGAAAAGAGTATTAAGTGTGGGTGCGTCAAAACCAGTTAAGAACATCCCAACTACAATGAGCAGGTCAATATCTTGACTCTTTACTCGTTTGGCAAGGTCGCGGTAGTAATTTTGAAACTCTTTGCTATCAACGCCGTAGTTGGTTTTAAACATGGTATTGTAGTCATCAATGGCAGCTGAGAGAAACTCTTTGGCACTACTGTCCATTGCGGATAGTTCAAATGATTCATCAAGAATTTCCCCGATAGCTTCCTGTTCTTCATTAGCGGCAAATGAAAAGATGGTAGCAATCTTAAGTGGTCTGTCTGTATCTTTCTGCAAGCTCTTTAGCGTTTCATAGTAGATCTTGGCTGCATCAACACTACTAACGGCAAACATAGCGTTAAAGCCGTTGCTCCGCCCTTGTAGGCGATGGGTTTTCTGTTTAAAGTTGTTGAGGATGTACTGAGAAATTTCTTTGATCCGCTCTGGGTGCAGGATGGCTTGCTTGTTTTCTGCAGCACTGAGTTTTTTCTCATCCAGTTCGGTTTCAAGCGCCTTAAACTTGGGGCGTACATCGTTGTAATCTACTTTAAATTTCAATACTTTTTCATCGCGAATGGCATCGGTAATGACATAGGAGTGCAATTCATGACCAAATACGCTGGCGGTAGTTTCTGCACCAAGTGCATTTTCGGGAAAAATTGGCGTACCTGTAAAACCGAACTGACAGAATTTTTTGAACTTTTTCTTAAGGTTTTTTTGTGCTTCACCGAATTGAGAACGGTGAGCTTCATCAAAGATAAACACAATTTGCTTGTTGTAGATTGGCAAGCTGGCTTCACCTTTTATTAGGTTATTCAATTTTTGAATGGTGGTCACAATAATTTTATTGTCATCTTTTTCAATGTTACGTCTGAGTCCTGCGGTACTGTCTGAGCCGTTGACACTATCGGGAGAAAAACGTTGATACTCTTTCATCGTTTGAAAATCAAGATCTTTCCGATCCACCACAAAGAATACTTTATCAATAAAATCAAGTTCCGTTGCTAATCGTGCCGCTTTGAAACTGGTGAGGGTTTTACCTGAACCAGTGGTATGCCAAATAAATCCCCCGCTTTCAATGCTACTCCAGTTTTTTGCTAGGTATGAACTTTTGATTTTCCACAAAATGCGCTCGGTGGCGGCAATTTGATAGGGACGCATAACCAATAAGGTATCACTCACATCAAACACTGAATAATGCAGCAGCACATTGAGTAAGGTATTTTTTTGAAAAAAGGTTGCGGTAAAATCTTTTAAGTCTTTAATTAATGTATTATCTGCTCTCGCCCAATTCATGGTGAAATCAAAACTGTTTTTATCACGTTTAGTGGTATTAGCAAAATAGCGGCTATCCGTACCATTTGAAATGATGAAAATCTGCAAGTATTTAAACAGTGAGTTATCGGTGTTAAAGCTTTCTTTGCTGTAGCGGTGTACTTGATTAAAGGCTTCGCGAATGGCTATGCCACGTTTTTTTAGCTCAACTTGCACTAAGGGTAAGCCATTAATTAAAACAGTTACATCGTAACGATTAGTTTGCGTACCTTTTTGTTCAAACTGACTAATCACCTGCAATTTATTGCGAGCAATATGTTTTTTATCCAATAGATAGATATTTTGGATACGTCCATCATCAAAAGTAAAATCATGGATATAATCATCATGAATTTTACGCGTCTTATCGATGACGTTATCACTAGGTTTATCTAAAAACTGTTCAACAAAACGGAGCCATTCACCATCCAAGAACTGAACATTATTAAGAGTTTGTAACTGTATCCGCACATTGGAGAGCATTTTTTGTGGGGTGGTTAAATCACTCAGATATTCATAGCCCTGGTTTTTTAAGTCATCGATAAACTCACGCTCTAAATCTAATTCGCTTTGATAGCCACCGCCTTGTTGGTCAATCCTGGTGTATTTATCCAAAACAATGAAATTATTTGTTTCTGCAATAGTTCTATGTTCGCTCATTTATTTGCCTCCAAATAACCATTTTGGGATAATTCTCTAATTACTGCTAAAAATTTTTGATTTATTATTGACTTGTCCATACTATGCTGTTACTTTAACTTTTGGGAAACTTAATAGTAGCTCACGATAGTACTCATATTGCCGTTGACGCAATTCAATTTCACGCGGCAAGCCTTCAGTAATGGAATTTGTTAACGCATCAAATTTATCTAAGATGGCAACAATACGGGTTTGTTCGGTTATGGATGGAGTGGGGATTAGTATTTTTGACATATCAGTAGCTGAGACATCAATAACCTTTGTCCCTTTTGCATATTTTCTTTTCTGACTTGCAAACATTTCTGTTTGTGTGAAATATGCGAAATACTTGCCTAAAATATGCTTTGATGGTTTAAAAATAGTAGCATGACCACCTGTGACCGCTTGTACTTTACCGAGATAAACTAACGCTTTTCCAACATCTTCTAAGTTTTCACTTGTGTTCGTTATAACAACATCACCAGTATCAACTTTTTTTAGTTTCTTAGCCGTCTCATGCGAAACGAACGATTTAGTCTCTGTCGTAAATGTGCCGTAATAGGTGTAAATCTGTCCGTAATGAATCGCAGGAACTCCTGTTTCAGTAAAATCAGCTTTTGGTAAGCCTGCACCACGAACCAACTCCGCCACTTCCCCCAAAGTCTTCCACTCAACCGCCCCATCTTCAAAAGTTAGTAATTTGTCGCGGTAGTAGGTGTATTGTTTTTTCCGTGCTGTAAGCTCGGCTGTAAGCTCGGCTGTAAGCTCGGTGAATGTATCCAAAATGCGGACGATCTCAGCTTGGATAGCGAGGGGTGGAATTGGCACGGGAAATTTTTCTAGCATTGGCTTTCTAATTGATATTGAAGTAGCGCCAACACTTTTTGTTAGGATGTATTTTTTAAAACTATCACTCATTAGATAATATAAAAACTTTGCATCTAACTCATCTAAAATAACATGAATTCTATATGCTCTTTGGTGCAAAGCATATTTGCCCTGAACATAATGAAAAATATCGCCGATTCCACCCTCTCCAGGCACAATGATTGCCGTCTCATCAAATTGAAAAACAGTTGAGTTTAAAATATTTTTTGATCTCACATAAAAAGGATATTGCCCTTTTTCGTCTTCATCTTGACGATTTGAACGACCTGTTCCAATCTCAGTAACTTCACCCAAAGGTTTCCATTCCACGTCAACGCCAGCAAGTAGCTTATCCATATAATTTAGATTATTCATGTCTAAAGCTCCTCGGTTCTGAATTCACTATAACCCTCATAGTAATAACTCACGTCAATACCCTTCATAAATAATGTGCGGTCATGAATTTGCGGTGTTAGAGCTTGTTTCAGTATATGCTTGATTTCAATGTCTTTCACAACGCTCCGCTGCATGGCTAAGAGATAATCATCTTTATCCACGAGATTCCAATCAATCACTTGCTGAATTTCTGCTTTTAGAATGAGATCCAGCCAAATACGCGTAGATCGTCCGTTTCCTTCACGAAAAGGATGGGCAATGTTCATCTCGACATATTTCTCAACTATTGTATTAAAATCATCTTGTGCCATGTTATCGATATGTTTTAGTGATTGTTCTAGGTACATAACTGGAGCAAAACGGAAGTTTCCTTTGGCGATATTAACCGTGCGGATTTTTCCAGCAAAGTGGTAAATATCTTCAAATAAGTAAGCATGAATAAACGAAAGCCCAGCGAATGTACCTATTTCCACTTTATCAATAGCGCCAGTATCAAAAAGTTGCTTGGCCTTTTGCTTACTGATTTTTTCTTCGGCTTTTGCCAATTCAATCTGATTGCTAAGGTTTAATTTGTTTTCTAATATCATGCCAAATCTCCCTCAATTTCCGCAACTATCGCATCAATATCTGTGCGTAGCTGGTCAATCTTTGCCACCGTGGTCTTAAGTTCCGCATTCAGCTGAGTAATATCAATCACCTCACGGGTATCTTTAGCTTCTACATAAGAACTAACTGATAGATTGTAGTCATTGGCAGCTATGGTATCGTATTCCACCAATTTTGCAAAATGTTCAACATCATCCTTGTTATCGAACGCTCTCATAATTTGCTCGATGTGATTGTTTTCACCTGTATTGGTGAGCACATTGTTATTGGTCTCTTTTTTAAACAGGCTGCTGGCATCAATAAACTGGGTTTTATTATCGGTTTTGTGTTTGGAGAGTACCAAGATATTAACCGCTATGGAAGTACCAAAAAACAGGTTAGGAGCTAAAGAAATCACCGTTTCCACAAAATTATTATCAATTAAATATTGGCGGATTTTCTGCTCGGCTCCGCCACGGTAAAAAATACCTGGGAAGCAAACAATCGCAGCGCGTCCTTTGCTAGACAGGTAACTCAGTGCATGCAGCACAAAAGCAAAGTCTGCTTTTGATTTTGGAGCTAGCACACCTGCAGGGGCGAAGCGTTCATCATTTATGAGGGTTGGGTCGTCGCTGCCGATCCAATTTACCGAATAAGGTGGATTAGACACTATCGCATCAAATGGTTTATCATCACCAAAATACGGATTTAACAGAGTATTACCCAGCGCAATATTGAATTTGTCATAATTAATATTGTGTAAAAACATATTCATACGCGCCAGGTTATAGGTAGTGTGGTTAATTTCTTGACCAAAAAAACCTTCCTCAATGATATGGGCATCAAAGTGTTTTTTAGCTTGCAATAATAGTGAGCCAGAACCTGCTGCTGGATCGTAAATTTTATTGACGGTGGTTTGCTTGTGCATCGCTAGTTGCGCAATAAGCTTGGAGACGCTTTGCGGTGTAAAAAATTCGCCACCTGATTTACCTGCCGTGGCAGCATAATTAGAAATTAAAAACTCATACGCATCGCCAAAAAGATCGATTTGGTTATCTTCAAAATTGCCAAAGCTAAGCCCTGCCACACCTTTTAGCACAGCGGCTAGACGCGTGTTTTTATCAGCAACGGTGTTACCGAGGCGGTTACTTGTAGTATCAAAATCAGCAAATAGACCTTTAATGTCCATTTCTGACGGATACCCATTAGCAGAACTTTCAATAGCTGCGAATACCGCAGCTAAATCAGTATTTAGATTGGGATTAGTATTCGCACCTGCTGCAATATTTGCAAAAAGCTGGCTAGGATAGATGAAATAACCTTTGGTTTTAATGGCATCGTCTTTTATTTCTGCGTTGATAACATCATCGGAGAGATTTGCATAATTGACGCTTGCATCACCGCACTCAATATAGCTAGCGAAGTTCTCGCTAATAAAACGATAAAAAAGCGTACCTAATACATATTGCTTAAAATCCCAGCCATCTACTGCGCCACGAACTTCATTCGCAATTTGCCAAATTTGGCGTTGTAGTTCTGCTCGTTGTTGAGTGCTTGTCATTTTCAAATTCCTGTCATAAGAGTTAATAAATTTATAATGTTCAATTATTTTAAAATCAAACAAGTTCAACAAAAGAGATATTCTACCAGTATATACTGTTTTAACTAAAAATTAGAGATTTTACATGCCATTCCAAATAATCTGATACAATCGCAAACTTTTACGCTACCTCTTCGCCATAAACAAATTTTGTTAAATTAGTTAATATAAAACACCTGCCAATATTCATCATATAAATAATCTACTTGATTCTTATCGGTATAAAATTTAAATTTATTTACTTCTGCTTTAAAGATATTTAACTCTGACTTATCAAAACCAATTTGTTCTAATATATATCCAAAAAGTTGATAGAATGGGTAGATAAAACCAAACTGTTCAATAACTATAAATATACGTCTTAGATCTAATTGTAATTTTAGTGGCTTAAAGAGCTGTATCACCATTAGTGAGCTCTTAAAATATTGCATATTAACTACTATTTCAACAAAAGCTCGATTTATTGATGAAACCATGTAATCATTAAATTTAATCACCTCAACAAGTGCGGTGTGTTTTGGCGAAAGAAGTATAATGTAATTATCTTCAAATTCTCCATAATTTTTGGTCATTCTATATGGTTTTTTATATGCCTCATCTATTGATTCTTGAGTTAATTCAGTTTTTTCAACACATTTAGGTGTTAATTCAGATGATACAAAAACATAATTATTTCTTACGTCTAAATAACCTTGCAAGTTGAGAGCTGTCGTCATTGAAAAAAAAGATTTTGGTTTTAATGAGTTTGCAAGTTGATAGACGTCAACATGTTTTTGCATAGAATATCGCTCGATAACCCTATCGTTTAACTTTAAGATATGCACAATTAGGCCAATATCAATAAAAAATTCATATATTGCGCTAAAACTTTTAGATTGAGGAATTAATTTTTTAGTTTTCAAATCCTCAACAAGCATATGTAATTCACTGTGTTTAAGTACATGTTTTTGTTTTAATCGTTCTACAATTAAATCTTTGTTTTTTACCAATAAACTTTGTCTCATTTATATTCTCTATTATTGCTAAAGTACAAGTACTTTAGCATATTATTTTAAACTTGTCAATATCATATTGACTTTTTCATTAAAATTTGTTATAATCAAGTATATATACTTGATTAAAGCTGATCTAAAATGAAAGTGCATGTTGTTTCAAAAAATAGATATATTGGTATTGTCTCAGAAAGTGCAGATCCACAAAGTTTCAAATTTGTTTACTCTGATGATGTTAGTTCAGATGATTACATTTTAGGACTACATCAAAAAGAGAATATTAGTAACTATCTTTTCCCTATTTTTGATGATTTAATTCCAGAAAATAAAGATAAGCTCGATGCAATAAAAGCAAGTCATAGCATTAAAAATACCATAGGAATCCTATTACATTTAGACAATATACATGGAAGCTTTGAATTTTATAGAGACGTTAAGGATATTCCTCAATTAAATAATCAAGGCATAATTCAATTTAATGACGTTAAATTTGAAATATTAGGAGATTACGCCTACCCTGAAATATTGGATGACTATAACTTAGTAGAGTTACCAGAAAATAATTACTCAACTTCTGAAAACACAACACTTGGACTTAGTGGCTACCAAGAAAAACATGCGGTTCTTAAAGATGACATAAATCATGTAGTCACATATGCAGGAAAAACCCAAAGCGAATATTTTATTAAACCGTTTAATATCGATTTTTCTAATTATAACAAAGCAAAGATGAGGTTTAATACGTATAAAAAACACTATTATCCTTACTTGTTGATTAATGAACACATTTTTATGTCGTTAGCTAAAGATTTTGGATTTGATGTGCCGTATAATGGTTTAATTAAAGATCCTAATTACAATGAGTATCATTTAATTGTCAAAAGGTTTGATAGATATCGAACAACTTATAAGTTTGATCATCATACCGTAAATAGCTTTTTGGGTAATATCGCAACAGATAAATACCATACTACCGTTACCGATATAATCAAAGGAATACAAGAAAAGATTAGTTCTGATGATATGCTAGTATTATTTAAATTTATTGTTTTTTCCATTATTATTTCTCATGGTGATTTGCACGCTAAGAATTTATCATTGATATATTGCAGTAATGAGTTTAGTGATAAAAAAATGAGATTAGCGCCGATGTATGATGTTTTAACGACTAATATATACCATTCATCTCAAAATAGAAATGATATTGGGATAAAAGTAAACAACAAGTTGTCTAACATTAGGTCTTCTGACTTATTGTATATTGCTGAGATTATGAATATAAATAATATAACAGCTAAAAAGATTATTGATGATTTTTGTAATAAGTTTTTATCTTCATTTGAGGCTCATATTAACAAACTTCCTGACAAAATAAAAACACTAAGAATAAAGGCCTCTGACTATAAAGATATCACTTTATCTGGTAGATATGCTCAATATTTAAATAACAGAAAAGCATATATCGAGAAGTATTTAGTGGAAAAACCCGCAGAAAAAAATATTTTTTAGTGATTTTTAAATTAAATTCCTCATTCTAGGGTTCTGGTGTATAACCCCAGGTTTGGTAATAATTGAAGTTTGATAGAATTGACATTGAATAGCAGTATAGCCACCAAAAAAGCCAGCTCTTACTGTGTCCGGGTTAAAGGTAATTCAATAATAGATACAAATATCTTTGCCGAGAATGTCTTAGTTGTCGATAAATCCCTTGAGCCAACTCACGGTAAAATCATGATTGCGGTAGTTGACGGCAATTTTACTGTTAAAACGCTACACCTCAAAGGTGGACAAGTAAAACTGATTCCAGCTAATCCTGAATATCCGGAAATTATTTTAAATAGCGAACAAGAGCTGAATATTTGGAGTGTAGTAAGCTACATTATTCATAAAGCCAAATAAATATATATTTTTCTTAGATTTTATATATGTATTACATATATAAAATCTCTCCAATAGCCTGATAATATATTCATTTTCAAGTAAGGTTAGTGTTTGCTGAACGTGCAATAATTAATTTAGATGAGATTGTTAAGAATATCGAGTTGGCTACAATTTAATAATGTTGCTGTTAGAATACGTTAAAGGATTCTAACTTATGAAAGTGCTTACTGATTACCATCAGAGGTAATCAACGTCCGAAAATGCCGCATAAAACCCATTAAAGGGTTTTATTGCCAAAAATGCTTCGAAACTGCTGATCTAACAGTGAGCTTATCCAAAGCAGCAATATTGTATCAAACATAATTTCTTCCAACAACTATTAACATACATATCAAGAATCTAGCCGAGACAGTCACGGGCGGTGGCTTATGTATAAGCCCGTGAGCTGTTGCTGACGTTCAGGAAGCAACCATAAGCGCAAGCGAATGGTCAGGGGGAGCCGCTCTTTAAAAAATCCCCAAGGATTTTTAGCACTCCCAAGAGTGCGGTCAAGAGTGGGGGACTTTGTCCCGCATCATTCCCTCAAGGTTAACCCGTAGGGCGCGCCAGCGGGCGTCCAGCCTTAGCCTGTGCGAACAAAGTGAAGCGAGGGCAAATAACACAAAAGTGCCTCGCCTTAGCGAGGATAACAACAAGGGACAATTTGCAAAAATTGCAGCACGCTAGTGATGGTAATCCCGTAGGAGTTAAGTTTGTGTTATTTGCCCTCGCTTTGCGGGGAATGATGCCTAACAAAATCAGTATGGGCGCGTCCAGCGACCAAAAACCACGGCGACACTAGTCGAAACCGCTTGCGGTTAGTGGTTTGTTGCTGATATAATTCATGTTATAACATGCCAACTCTATGTTATAATAATGTGCTAACGTGTATATTCGTGTGGGATTTATGTGTGGTTTTATGTGCCCGCAAAATTCCACGTAGATACCAGATAAATATACACATATAACACCAACATAAAAATACAGGTAATAAAATGCAAATAATCCCATTAACTAACGTTACTCAACGAGTCAAAATAGACAAGAGCCAGGACAAAAAAACCGGACTCGAACGCCAAAAAAAAATAATGGCACACCTCCATACGTGGGAATATTCCACCATCAAACTACTCTCAAAAATCTTGAACATTGAATACAAAGTTTGTCATCGCAACGTCAAAAGTTTGATTAAAAAAGGATTTGCTCAAGAAGAGAAATACCTAAAAATCAACTCAAACTATCTAATAATGTTAACCGATGTCGGTTTGACCAAACTCCTTGGAGATTGCCAAATCGTCATCGATAATACCGATAACGAAACTCGTCAAAGAATCTTACAAAAGGAGCTTGAGCGCAATCAATTACTGGAAATGACAGCTACAAGCTTAGATAAAACTAATATTTCGCTAATCAAACACAACCTATATTTGCAATATTTCTACCACGAAATCAAACAAACTTTAATCAGCAACGGCGTAAAAATCACTGGTATGCAAAACGAACGCCAGCTAATCGCTCAAGTCCGTTTTGACCGAAAGAATATCAGCAAACAAGCCCAGTTAGACCTTATTCTGGCCAGAAAACAAGGCAAACCAACCGAAATCCTCAAACAACTCGAAGCCATCGCTCGAGAGAAAGAAAACGACTACAAAACTATTAAGGGCAAACATTCCGACATTGTTATCACCGCACTAGAAAACAACAAACTCATCAAAATAGCTGTAGAACTCGAAATGAGCTTAAAAAAAGACCGCGAACTAGATCACATGTTTTACCACTACAAACACAAGCTAGAATCGAACGAACTAGCACAAGTAATCATTTGCTCACCGATGAGCCTTAACCCCTATATTCGCTACTTTGAGCAAGCAGAACGCTTTGCAGTTCACAAGTATAATGGCAAATCCAATCGCTATGAGATTGTCGATAGCTTTGAAATCGACGAAGAAACTCGCCAAAAATTTACATTTAAGAAGGTCAATGTTAATGATTCAATTATCTAAAAAAATACTAATGCTTTTTATACTATGCCTTACAATTTCAAGCTGTAGCAACCAAGAAAAGATTAAATCACTTCAAGACCAACTAAACTCATGTGAAGCACAATCTAGCTACAACTATATTGCATTGGCAAACAAAAAAGATGATTTTGAAAAATGCCTGACAATCAATAACAACCTTTACACATTTGTTGATTACAAAGGATCATTTTTAGACAAAACCGCTAAATTATTTACACAATATCCTTGGCAAAGTTTTGTTGGCGGATTAATTTTGCTTGTATTATCAATAATAGCAGGTTACGTTTGTATAGGACTATTATTGGAGTTGCGAAATGATTCAAAGCACAAAGAAGCCAAAAGAACAATTGAAGCCGCAAAAGAAGCTCAACAAGCTCTTTTAGACGCTCAAGACAAGCTATCACGCGCCAAAGAGGAGTTAGCAGCGATAGAGGCTCAAAAAACAACCCAGCTGAACGAAATTGCAGAGCTAAGCCAATACCAAAACCTTGATGCACTCCGCGAATCAGCTAAAATCATAGCGGAAGCTCACCAGGAAGCACAGAGAATTAAGGATGAACACATGATCAAAGTCAATAATCAAGTATCTGAAATCCAAGCAGAATTAAATCAAGAACGTGAAGAATTAAAAACCGAATGGGCAAAACTTCATGAGGATCGAACAGAACTCACTAAAAAAGAACAGGAATTCGAAGAAGTCCGTAAATCTATGATAGAGGATTAAGTATGATTTAAGCAAATAATTTATGGGGGCATGGGGGTTTGCTCGTCTAACCCCCATATAAACGAACCATTGGCTTAAAAAGTTGCTTATTCGCGGTTTTAATCTTAGTTCATCAACCTGCTTATCGCGCCTTAACAAAAACTAACGCACTTCGTTTGTTTGATGGCTTCATTTCTCAGCTAAAGCTATCGAAAGCAAACCATCTATACACAGTTAACTCACAAAATCTGTTAGTAACATTATTCAAGCTAACTTTTCTGGGGTTTTAAGGGGTGTAGCTCGCTATCTCTTACTTTAAATACTTAAATGTAGCGAATTAAGATTTATACAGGGCATGGGTCTAAGGGCGGGCTGACGACGAATGAGGCAGGGCGACATGCACTGTATTTTATTGAATTAATTTATTATCAATAATGTAGTGTTCCAGCGTTATGTTTGCTTTGTAATTACGGTTAATTTATTGTTTTTTATTTTATATTTCCAACCTAACTTAGAAAATAAATCTGCCATTAATATTTTAACGTGTCTCTTAAATTCTACAATTGATAGTTTACTTCGTGATAACTGTCTTAAAAAATCCATTGTTAAAGGATAAATATTATTACTTGACTATATAGGGTATTTTAGCCCATCCCCCGAAATTGGCGGATTGGTTATAAACTCTGTGCTTAAATTTAACGTTAATGTCCACGA